>CALMVY010000118.1 GCA_937873245.1 uncultured Arthrobacter sp.
GTCTGGGCGGCGTCCTGGGTGTGCAGGGTCGCCATGACGAGGTGACCGGTCTCGGCTGCGGTCAGGGCGATCTCGATGGTCTCGAGGTCGCGCATCTCACCGACCAGGATGATGTCGGGGTCCTGACGCAGCACGTGCTTGAGGGCGTTCTTGAAGGACCAGGTGTCCTCCCCCACCTCGCGCTGGTTGACCAGGCACTTCTGGTGAGAGTGCAGGAATTCGATCGGATCCTCGACGGTCATGATGTGGTCGGCGCGCTGGCGGTTGGCCAGGTCGACCACGGACGCCAGAGTCGTCGACTTGCCGGAGCCGGTCGGGCCCGTCACCAGGACGAAACCGCGCGGCAGCATCGCGAAGTTCGACACCGCCGGTGGCACACCGAGGTCCTCGAGCCTCTTGATCTCGTACGGGATCAGGCGGAAGGCGGCGCCCAGCGCGTCACGCTGCTTGTAGAGGTTAACGCGGAAGCGCGCCTTGCCCGGGACGCTGTAGGCGAAGTCGAGCTCGAGATCCTCCTCGAACTTCTCCCGCTGCTTCTGGGACATGATCGCGTACATCGTCTTCTGGATGACCTGCGGCGTGAGCTTCGGGTAGTCCTCGATCGGCGTCAGGTGACCGCTGAGGCGCACCGTCGGGTGGGCCCCGACCGTGAGGTGCAGGTCCGAGCAGCCGAACTCCAGAACGTGGATGAGGAGGTCCGAGAGGAAGGCGCTGTCCTCGGTGGTGTCCGCCGCGCCGACACGAACCGCCGTGTCCGCCGGAGCGGTGGGAGTGGGTGCTGCGGCGGGCGTCACAGCCTGGGCCGGGAGCACAGGTGCGGCGGCCGGCATAGGTGGCGGCAGCAGGGGGGCGGCCGGCGGTGCAACCGGCGTCGCCGTGGCCCCGAGGGCTGCGACGGGAGGCAGCGGCGGCGGAACGGCAGCAGCAGGCATCTGCGCCAGCGGAGGCACCGCAGGCGCGGGCGGCGCCGGTGGCGCGGCGAAGCTCATCGTCGGCGCGGCGTCCATGGGTGCGCTGGTCGGCAGCGGCGGGGCCGCGGTCCAGCTGGGGTCCAGGGGCGATACCTCGGGCTTGGCCGGCGGCGCGTTGAAGTAGCCGTCCATGCCCGAGGGGGCAGGGGTCTGCGCGTCCACGTGCAGTCCTTCCTCGGCACCGGGGCGTCCGGTGCGCTGTTCGTCGAAGCCAGGCATCGACCGTTCGGAGCAGTGCCTTGAGTCCCGGGTCAGACCACGACGCGGAGGATCTCCTCCATCGAGGTGTGACCGGCCTTCACCTTGGCCAGGCCATCGTCGCGAAGCGTGATCATCCCCTGCTCGAGCGCGACCTTGCCGATGGCGAGCGCCGACGCGTGCTCGACCGCCATCTTCTCGATCTCCTCGGACACGGCCATGACCTCGTGCAACGCCAAGCGGCCCTTGTAGCCGGTCTTGGAGCATGCGCTGCAGCCGATCGGCCGGTAGAGGGTCGGGAGGGGCTCGTCCGGTGACCAGGGGAAGCGCATCTCCACCAGCTGCTCCCGGGAGGGCGTGTAGGCCTCCTTGCACTTCGGGCAGAGCCGACGGGCAAGGCGCTGAGCCAGCACGCAGTCCAGGGCCGAACCGACCAGGAACGGCTCGATGCCCATCTCGGTGAGGCGGACGACGGCGGAGGGCGCGTCGTTGGTGTGCAGGGTGGAGAGCACGAGGTGGCCGGTGAGGGCGGCCTCGATCGCGATGTGAGCCGTCTCCTTGTCGCGGATCTCGCCGAGCAGCACGATGTCGGGGTCCGAGCGCAGGATCGAGCGGAGCGCCGCGGCGAAGGTCAGACCCGCCTTGGCGTTGGTCTGCACCTGGTTGATGCCGGGAAGGCGGTACTCGACCGGGTCCTCGACCGTGATGACGTTGACCTCGGGCCGGCTGACGATGTTCAGCGTCGCGTAGAGAGTGGTCGACTTGCCGGACCCGGTCGGCCCTGTCACCAGGAGCATCCCGTACGGCTTGACGAAGCTCTTGGAGTAGATGTCGTAGTTCTCCTGGCCGAAGCCGAGGTCGGAGAGCTTGAGCATCGCCGTGGAGTTGTCCAGGATGCGCATGACGATCTTCTCGCCCCACACCGTCGGCAGGGTCGCCACGCGCAGGTCGATCTTCTTGCCGTTGGCGTTCACCGACAGGCGGCCGTCCTGCGGGATGCGCCGCTCGGCGATGTTGATGTCCGCCATGATCTTCAGCCGGCTGGTGACGCCCGAGGTGATGGTCTTCGGCGAGCGCATCACCTCGTGCAGCACGCCGTCGATCCGGAACCGGACGCGCAGGTCGTGCTCTGCCGGCTCGATGTGGATGTCCGAGGCGCGGTCCTGGATCGCCTGCGTGATGAGCAGGTTCACGAACTTGACGATGGGGGCGTCTTCGACGATCTCCTTGATGTGCGAGAGGTCGTCGTTGTCGTCTGCACCGCCGTCGATCGCGGAGGTGAGCTCGTCCATCTCGTCGTCGCCGCGGTGGTAGCGGTTGATCGCCGCGACTACGTCGGCCTTGGTGGACACGACCGACTTGACCTCGAGGCCCGTCATGGACCGGATGTCGTCGAGGGCGAAGACGTTGGCCGGGTCGGCCATGGCTACGACGAGCTTGCCCTCGTCGTAGCCGATCGGCAGCGCGTTGTGCCGGCGGCAGACCGCGGACGGCACGCGGGAGACGGCGGACCCGTCGACCGGGTAGTCCGACAGGTCGACGAACTTCAGCCCGATCTGGGTGGCGAGCGCGGCGACGAGCTGACCCTCGGAGAGCATGCCCATGTCGACGAGGACCCGGCCGAGGCTGCGGCCGAGACGGCGCTGCTCCTCCACGGCAGTCTCGAGCTGCTCAGGGGTGACGTGCCCACCCTCGAGCAGGATGTCTCCGAGCTGCTTCACGCGTGGTCTCCCGGCGCCGTTGTCGTCCTCGTGTCCTTCGGACGGAACGGCGGGACGCTTGACTACACGCGCACGACGACCAGACCGCTGATCCCGTCGAGCGGATCGAAGTCAGCGTCCTGCGTGAACAGCGGGAGGGCGTGCACCACCGCCGTCGCCGCGATCCAGAGGTCGTTCGGTGCGACACGACGACCTGCCTCGGCCAGCCGAACACGCAGCCGTGCCCACTCGGTCGCGACGGATACGTCGATGGGCAGGGCGACGAACTGGTTGACACGGTCAAGCGTCCGGAGCCGCCGTCCGGTCGTCAGCGCGTCGGAGCCGGAGAGCACGCCGGCCGTCAGCTCTCCCACCGTGATCACGGAAACCGCCATGACCTCCGGCAGGTCCGTGGCCCGCAGCTCACGCCCCACCTCCTCGGCGATGAAGACAGAGGTATCGAGCAGGCCGCGCGTGACACTCACACGATCGGGTCGAGATCGTCCGGACCGCCGGCCAACTCCCTCAGCTCCTTGCTCAGCGCCGGATCGGCCTGAGCTGTCCGCAGGATCTCGAGAACCTCATCGCGCGGCATCCAGCGACGCCCCTGCGCCGTGAGGGGGACGATCTGCGCGACGGGCTCGCCGCGCACGGTGATGACGACTTCCTCCCCCGCCTGCACCCGGCGCAGCACGCCGGCGGTGTCGTTGCGGAGCTCGCGGGTGGCGATGCGCGTCATGCGACGAATGTAGCACCGGCGTAGCCGATACGCTCCTGCTCAACTCGCCTTTGTACGCACCCTGCTCGAACAGGATCAGGTCGACCGGCAGTGGGCAGCGCTTTCACACGATCGTCAGGTCGTCGTGCACGCCGACCTTCGACAGCTCGATGCTGCCGTCCGGCAGCCGCCAGAAGTGCAGCCGTCGCGCGGACGGAGTCTTGACCTGCAGGCTCACCCGCCACGCCCGCGCACCGTCCTCGGCGCGCATCCGGTCCCCGGCGTCACCCGCCTCGCTGCATCGCAGCGGGTGCACCTCGCGGCTGGTCAGCGTCTCCGCCCGGCCGGTCAGGACCTCGACGCACACCGCGACGACCTTGGCCCGGCTGACTCCTGCCAGCGCGTCGAGCGACGGCAGGAAGGCGGGTCCGATCCGGTACCGCGCAAGTGGCCAGGCGGTTCGGTCGGAGGCGGTGTGCGACCGCTGCCACTCGAGCTGCACCTCGTGCCGGAACTGCTGCTCGGCATCGTCGTAGCGGCCGGTCCCGCGCAGCTGCTCCTCGAGCCACGCCATCCGGTCCCGCGCGCGCCGGAGCTCCTGCTTGAGCTCCCGCTCAGACCTGGCGAGCTGACGGATCGCGCGCTGCGCCTCCTGGGCCGCGTCGTCGGCCCGCCGTTCGGCCTGCAGTCGCTCCTCCTCGGCCTCGCCGAGCAGTCGCCGCAGCAGCGCTACCTCGTCGCTGACCACCGGCGCGGCCGCGTGCCCGTCGGACGGCGCGGACGCCGGCTCGGTGCGGTGTGGCCGGAACAGGTGCGGGCCGGGCCGCACCGACGGACGGCCCGGCGGAGCGGAAGGCGCGGCCGCTGTGACGGGCGACCTCGGCGGACGCTCGAGCTGCGGACCGCGCTCGTCGTACCCGGCGATCCGGACCTGGACCGTGTCCCCCACGGCCAACTCCGGATCCCGGCGCCGCCGCACCAGCCAGCCGGACCAGCCGGGAGCGATCTCGACGTCGGCGCCACCGGGCGCCGCCTCACGGACCGTCCCGACGGCGACCGCGCCCACCGGATGTGGCCGCTGATCGGCTGCCACCGTGCGCGTCCAGAGACGATCAGCATCGCTCCGGCGCCTTGCTGCCGCGACGCGCTCCGATCCGGCTCCAGCGACCGCGGCCGATCGCCGCTCGAGCTCCTGCCGGATGCGGTCGGCAGCGCGCAAGCCCTCCTCACGGGAGTAGGCGAAGATCAGTGGGTGCCGGTGCGGTCGGTCCGCCCGGTCAAGACCTGGCCACCAGATCCGGGCGGCACCGCCGAAGACGCCCAGACCGTCCGGCAGCAGCCCGGTCAGCTCCCAGGTCAGCGGTCCGGTAGCGACGAGCCGGACCGGCAGCGGCGCTATGGCTTCGGCCAGGTCGTCCGCCTCGATCAGCGGCTCCAGCTCGCCGTTCCGGGTCGTGACGACCACGATCGGTTCGTCGCGGTCCGGATCGAAGAGCTCGGCAACCAGCGCCTCTACCTGCTCGACAGTCGTCAGGCGGATCGCGGGCATCTGCCGAGTGTGCCTGAACGCCACGCCCAGCGGGCCGCCCGTGTCGGTGCCGCGTGCCACACTTGCCCGCGTGCCGCAGGAGCTGTCCGAGATCATCCAGCTGCTCCGTGACGCCGGCGCCCGCTTCGCCTTCGTCCATGGCAGTCGAGCGGAGGACTCCGCCCGGCCGGACAGCGACCTGGACGTCGCAGCGTGGTGGCAGGAGGAAGCGCCGCAGGCTTTCGATGTTTTGCGCCCTGCTGGTGTCGACCTGCTCGTGCTCAACTCCGCACCGCTCGAGCTCGCGGGTCGGGTGGCGCAACGCGGGCGGCTACTGTTCGATGACGATCCCGTGGCCCGGGTCCGCTGGCTGGCCACCACGCGCAAGATCTACGCCGACGAGCTCCCGCGGCTACGTCGCAGCGACCGCGAGTTCGCCGAGGCAGTGCGCCATGGTCGATGAGACCCGCGTTCTGAGACTGCTGCGCGCGGCTGCGGACGATCTTGCCGTCCTGGCAGCAGAGAGCGATGCCGACGAACAGCGCCGCCGCGACCCACTGTGGCTCCGGGGGGTGAAGTACACCTTCGTCACGGCGATCGAGGCCTGCGTCGACGTCGCTCAGCACCTCTGCGCGGCAGAAGGCTGGGGGCCACCTCGGGACAACGGAGACGCCATGGAGGTTCTCGCCGCTCACCACGTCCTGCCGTCCGACCTGGCGAGGTCCATGCGGCGTGCCGTCGGCTTCCGCAACATCCTGGTGCACGAGTACGTCACCGTCGACGACTCCGTCGTCCTGTCCCGCCTGGGAGATCTAGCCGACCTTCGCAACTTCGTGGGCGCCGTGACGCGGTGGTTGCCCGGGCACTGAACCGTCAAGGTTCCAGCGCAACGGAACAGGCGAAGCCGTCAGTCGCGGCGCGTGAGCGTCTGGGCGAGCTGCTCGAGGGCACGCGACTGCGTCGACTCGGGGTCGAGCGTGGTGGAGGTGCCGTCGCGGAAGCCGAGCTGGACGCGGGGCGGCACGGGCGCCGCGGGCGGCGCCGGTGTGTGTGCCGGCTGCGGCGTGTGCAGCGCGTGGAAGTCGTCCAGGTCGGTCGCCCACGCCTCGCCCGTGGCGAGCAGCTCGCCGATCGACGTCATGATGCTCGGCTCCCCCGCCGACTCGGCGGCGACGGGGGTTGGGTCGGAGTACGCGGGTGCAACCGGGTCGGGCACGGCAGCCAAAGCAGAGACAGACACCGGCCGCAGCGGCCCGGTAGGGATCGCGGTGACAGCAGCGCCGAGCGCGTGCTTCCCCTTCGGCGTCCGCCGGAAGAGCCCCAACGTCAGACCCCGGCGCCCGCCGGCGCGTCGATCGAGTCGACGACCGAGTAGAGCAGCGCCAGCAGCACGGACTTCACCGACTCGCGGTCGGTCGCGTCGCAGGGGACAACCGGGACGTCCTCGTCCAGCTCGAGCACCGAACGGACGTTCTCCTCGTCCGACGGCTCGATGCCTTCGGCCCGGTTGAGAGCGACCACGAACGGCACACGGGCCATCTTGCGGAAGGCGGCGAGGATGCCGACGGCCTCCTCGAGCGAGTCCTGGCGGTCGGCGTCGACCAGCAGGATGTAGCCGAGCATGCCCTCGCCGAGGATCTCCCACATGAAGTCGAAGCGGTCCTGACCGGGCGTGCCGAACAGGTAGAGCACCAGGTCGCGGTCGATGGTGATCCGGCCGAAGTCCATCGCCACCGTGGTCTCCGCCTTGCGGGACCTGGTGTGGTCGGTGATGTCCTTCTCGGTCGACAGCACGGTGATCTCGCTGATCGTGCGGATCAGCGTCGTCTTGCCGGCCGAGAACGGCCCGGTCACGACGATCTTGACGGCGGTGCCGCCGTGCTTGCGACGGTTGCTGCTGCGCGTCGTCATCTAGAGACCCCTCACGCCGGCGATGAGCCTGAGCAGCAGGCTCTTGTTCACGCTCGGGTCGCGCTCGATGAGCGAGGCGATCGCAGGGTCAGCGTCGGGCTGCAGGGCGGTGGCGCCGTGGACGGACCCGTGACTGCCGGCGGAGGCGGTCGGCACGGGCGAGCCGGAACGGGCGTACGCCGGCGACTCCTCCGCGTGCTCCGGCCGACGGGCCGGCGTGAACGGCTCCGGGCGCTCCGGGATGACGGGCGCCGCGGGAGCCGGGATGGCCGGCGCAGCATGGGACGTGGCTGCCTTGGGTGCCGGAGGAGCAACCGGAGCGGGCGTGCCCTCCAGGGCGGCCAGCAGGCTCTGCCGCTTGACCAGCTGGTCGTCGCCGCTGCCGCCGACGACCAGCAGGCCGCGGCCCACGAGACCGGCGAGCGCGGAGACGACGGCGTACTCCCCCCGCCCGGCCAGGGCGACGAGGTCCGCAACGGTGCGACGGCCGTCGACCAGCGCCAGCAGCGCCCACTCGTCACGGGTGGCGGACGGTTCGTCGGACGGAGCGGCGTTCACGGTCACGACGGCGTCAGGTGCCGGGACCTCCTCCACCAGGGTGGCCCAGGCCTCGAGCCGGCGCTGGCCCTCGGCGACGACCTCCTCGACCGGCACCGTGGCGCCCAGGTCGTCCGGGTCGGTCTCGTCCACCACGAAGGCGAACTCGCCCTCGGTCCAGCGCAGCATGCTGAAGACGGCGTCGTTCACCTGCTCGGCGGCGATCTCCTTGACCTGCTCGACGTCCAGACCGGCCTTCTCGGCCAGCAGCTGGGCCAGGCTCAGCGACGCGTCGCCGGAGAGCTCCTCGGCGGCCGCGGCGAGCGCGTCGTCGTCGACCAGCCCGCTGCCGAGCAGCCGGCGGACCAGCTCCTGCCGCGCCACGTCGGCGCGGGCGCCTGTGACTGCACCGTCGCGCAGGTGGACCGCGCCGTGCGCGGACTCCTTGCGCAGGTGCAGCGTCCCGGTCTTCTTCGTGAAGCTGAGCAGCTGGAAGATGTCCGGGAGGCTGAACGCGTCGAGCGTTCCCTCGAGTCTCACAACGAGTCCCGTCGGTCGGTGGTCGGGCGGAGGAGGAGGAGGGCGTTAGGACCAGGTCGACGGCGGCACGCCGCCACCGGGCATGACGCTGCCGGTCGGGGCGTACGACGAGGTCCAGGCGCTGTCGCTCTGCCCCGTGTAGCTGGGCACGGTGTAGGCGGGCTCGACCGGAGCGATCTCGGCCACCGGCTCGGGCTGGACCGGCAGCTCGGTCGGGACCGCGGCGAGCACGGGTGCGGCGGCCGGAGCCGGCTCGTCGTCCGCGCGGAGCACTTCGGCGACCGTCGCGGCGGCGCGACGCACCTCGTACAGCATCATGCCGACCTTGGCGCCCTTGCTGGCGACGGCAACCAGCACGGCCTCGTCGTCGGCGGAGACCAGGAAGACGGTGCCGGCATCGCCCTCGATGTAGACCTGGGACAGCTCGCCCCGGCCCAGGCCCTGAGCAGCGCGCTCGCCGAGCGACAGCAGCGCGGCGCTCATGGCCGCGACGCGGTCCTCGTCCATGGACGGCGGCAAGGCGGCGGCCATCGGAAGCCCGTCGAAGGACACGACGGCGGCGGCTTCGATCTCCGGCGTCTGCGCGAGCAGCGCGTGGATCGCCCGGTCCAGCCGGTCGGAACGGCTCCCCCCGAGGAGGGAGTCGTTGTGCAGGTCGGTCATCAAGGGCTCCTTCGCCGAGCGGCCGTCACCGCCCTGTAGGAGTCCCATCGGTCCCAACCCGTCAGCGCTTGAGCGCCTGGAGGGTCGCGGCCATCACCCGAACGGGTGCAGCCATTCCGGTCATGAGCTCCACCTGGCGGGCCGCCTGGTGGAGCAGCATCGCCGCCCCGCTGACCACCACTCCCCCGCACCCGGCGGCCAACGCCGTCGGCCAGGGGTCGTAGACGACGTCCAGCAGCGCTGGCACATCAGCGACATGCGGCGCGAACCGGTCAGCCACGCCCGCGGGCAGCGTGCTGATCAGCAGGTCGCAGCCGGCGAGCACCTCCGGCGACCAGGCGGTCACCGTCGGCGTCAGGCCGAGCCGGTCGGCCGCTGCCAGCGTCTCCACGGGCTCGGAGCGCACCACCAGCACCGGGTCGAGGCAGCCGAGCTCTCGCAGGGCGGCCAGCGCCGACCGGGCGGTCGCTCCTCCCCCGAGGACGACCGCGCGCTCCGCGGAGGTCACCCCTGCCTCCCCCAGCGCGGCAAGGATGCCGTGCACGTCGGTGTTGTCACCGATCCGCCGGCCGTCACGGAGCAGGACCGTGTTCGCGGCGGCCACCTGCCGAGCCAGGTCCGAGACCTCGTCCAGCAGCGGCAGCACCGCCGTCTTGAGCGGCATGGTGAGCGAGAGCCCGACCCACTCCGGGCCGAGCGAGGACAGGAACGCGGGGAGGTCCGGCTCGCCGACGTCGACGGCGTCGTACGTCCAGTCGAGCCCGAGCTCGGCGTAGGCCGCCCGGTGCAGCGCCGGGGAGAGCGAGTGGGCGATCGGCCGGCCGAGGACGGCCGCTCTCAGAAGATCCCCTCGGCCCGGGACTTGTCCCGCTGGCGCAGGAAGGCGTTGTAGTCGTTGGTGAAGAAGCTGCGACCGTCCTCGGTGGCCAGCACGTAGTAGAGGATGTCGCCGTCAACCGGCTCGAGGGCGCCCTTGAGCGTCGCCTCGCCCGGGGAGGCGATCGGCGTGGGCGGCAGGCCGGTCTTGCGCCGGTTCTCGTACGGCGTGTCCTTCGCCAGGTCGGACTTCGTCAGGGGCTCGCCGGCGTTCTTGCCGACGCCGAAGGCGACAGCGGCGTCGATGCCGAGCGGGATCCCCTGCTCCAGCCGGTTGTAGACGACGCGCGACACCTTGCCGTACTCGTCGTCGTGCTTCACCTCGCGCTCGATCAGGCTGGCGACGATGACGATCTCGTACGGCGTCAGGCCCAGGCGCTGCGCGCCCTCCTCGAGCCCCACGGTGGTGGCGGCCTGCTGGAAGCGCTTGACCATCAGGGTGAGCACGTCGACGGCGGTGCTGCCGGGCTCGATCTCGTACGTCGCGGGGAAGAGGAACCCCTCGAGCCGGCCCTTGGCGTAGTCGGGCAGGCCGAGCGCCGCGGGGTCCTGGGCCGCGGCCTGGTAGTCGGCGAGCGGGATGTCGCTGTTGTCCGCCAGGATCTGCAGCGTCTGCTCGACGTTGCGGCCCTCGGGGATGGTCACCCGGCCGACCAGCCGCGCAGCGGGGTCGAGCAGCAGCTCGAAGGCGGAGGCGGCGCTCATCTTCAGGCGCAGCTGGTAGAAGCCCGGCTGCAGCCTGGTGGCCCGCGGGTCGGAGGCGGCGACCTCGAAGAAGGCGGCCCTGCTGGCGACGACGCCCTTCTCGAGGAGCGTGTCCGCGACGTCGCCGGCGGTGTCGCCCGGCTCGATCTGGACGACCGCCTCGCCGGAGCCCTCGCCGTCGTAGTCCGCGGCGTCCGCTCCGCTGAGCTTGTCGATCACCTTGCCACCGACGGTCACCGCTGCGACCGCGAGCGCGGACAGCAGCAGGACGAGGAACAGGACTCCGAGCACCTTGCCGCGCCCTTTCGCCGGCCTCGGGCGGGGTCGCTCGTCGCGCAGGTCGAGGAGATCGGTCACGAAGGCCAGCCTATCGTCACGAGATCGTCAGATCCGGACGACGGCGACGTCTGATCCTGCGGCCAGCCGACGCAGGTCACCGGGGTCGCTGGTGAGCACGACGCATGGCTGCGGGAGCCTGGCCGCGGTCACCGCCACCAGCGCATCCACCGTGTGCCCACCCATGCTGGTCGTCGCCATCAGCTCACCAGCCTTGCGGAAGTCGACCTCCTGGAGTGGCTCGAGCCGCACGTTCGACAGCGCCCACCGGGCTGAGGGGTCGCGGGTGCCGCCCTGCAGCACCTCGCTCAGCGTGATCCAGCTGACCACGACCGGCGCGTCGAAGCCGCGAGCCCGGTGCAGGAAGCCCTGCACGATCCGGCTCCGGCCAGCCAGCGCGGTGACGCCGTGCGCGTCCAGCAGCAGTGACCCGAACCTCAGCGGGACGGCAGGGCCGCGTGCCACGCCGCGTCCACCCGCTCGAGCGTCGCCTCGTCGACCGGGCCGTTGACCCGCTCCAGATCGGCCAGGGCCTCGTCGAGGCGATCGCGTTCCAGCTGGCGGGCCAGCGCCTGCGCCGTGTAGCGCGAGAAGCCTCGGGCCCCGACCCGCTGCTCCACGGCAGACACGGTCGTCGTCGGGAGCGACACCGTGCGGCGGCCGACCTTCGGCGACGACTCGGGAACTGTCATACTTCTGATGTTACTGTCGATCGAGGACGCCCTGCAAGAGGGCGACCGCCGCAGCCTGGTCCACGACGGCGCGGCCCTTCCTGGTCGAGCGGCCCGACGCGCGCAGGGCGGCCGCGGCGCTCACCGTGGTGAGCCGCTCGTCCACCAGCCGCACCTCGACGGGCGCGACCAGCGGCTCGAACGCGGCCGCCCACGCCCGTGCCATGTCAGCCGAGGCGCTCTTGGCCTGACCCGACATCGAGGTCGGCAGGCCCACGACGACCAGCACGGCCTCGCGCTCCGCCACGAGCTCGGCCACCCTCTGATGCCCCGGCGCCGGGACCGTCTCCACCGGCGACGCCAGGATCCGGTGCGGGTCGCTCGCCGCAACGCCCACCCGTACCGTCCCGACATCCACGGCAAGGACGACACCGGGGATGCCGCTCATGGGCGGAAGGCTAGGCGGCTGTGGCGCAGAGGTCGTCGTGAACGGCCGTAAAGCGAGCGACGAAGGAGCGAGAGGCCGGATCGACGATCTCGGAGCCTCAGCCGCCGCCCGTGGCGACGCGGCCGATGAGGTGCTCGGCCCGGAGCAGCGCGTCGGGGATGCCGGCCGCGTTCGACCCACCTCCCTGGGCGACGTCGTCCTTGCCGCCGCCCTTGCCGTCGACGGCAGCCGCGGCCTCGCGCAGGACGTCGTTCGCGGACAGCCCCCGGGCCCGCCCGGCGTCGTTGACCGCCGCCACCAGGGTGACCCGCTCCCCGCCGGCCGCGACCAGCACGACACCCGGCCGGTCAGCGGCCAGCCGACCCCGGACGTCGAGCGCGAGTTGGCGCACCAGGTCGCCGGGCGTGCCGGCAGGCGCCTCGACGCCCACGAAGGCCACGCCGAAGACGTCCCGCGCGCCGGCTGCGAAAGCAGAAGCCTGCGTCAGCACCGCCGACGCGCGCAGCGTCGCGAGCTCCTTCTCCACCTCGCGCAGCCGGGCCACGACGCCCGCCACCCGGTCGGGGACCTCCGCCGAGGGCACCTTGAAGGTCGAGGCGAGCTGCGCGAGCAGCAGGTGCTCGCGGGCGAGGTAGGAGTAGGCGTCCAGCCCGACGAGACCCTCGACACGGCGCACGCCGGAGCCGATGGAGGCCTCCGACAGCAGCTTGACCATGCCCAGCTGCCCGGAGCGGGCGGCATGGGTCCCGCCGCAGAGCTCGCGCGCGTAGTCGCCGACCTCGACGACGCGGACCTGATCGCCGTACTTCTCGCCGAAGAGCGCCATGGCACCCAGCCGGCGCGCCTCGTCCTGCGAGGTCACGAAGGCCCGCACCTCGAGGTCGGCCAGCGCGATCTCGTTGATCTCCTGCTCGACGTCGGCCAGCACCGACGCCGGCACCGCCGAGGGCGAGGCGAAGTCGAAGCGGAAGCGGCCGGGGTTGTTCTCCGAGCCGGCCTGGGTGGCCTGCTCCCCCAGCGCCGCCCGGAAGGCGGTGTGCACCAGGTGGGTGGCCGTGTGCGCGCGGGAGATGGAACGGCGCCGCTCGACGTCGACCTCGGCCAGCACCGACGTGCCGACCCGCGCCTCGCCGGAGACGACCCGCGCCTTGTGGACGGTCAGCCCCGGCAGGGCGTGCTGCACGTCGCCGACGAGCAGCACGGTGCCGTCGGACAGCACGATCCGGCCGGCGTCGGCCTTCTGGCCACCCGCCTCGGCGTAGAACGGCGAGCGGTCGAGGACGACCTCGACGACGGATCCCTCAGCCGCAGAAGGGGCCACCGCCCCGTCGACGAGCAGGCCGCGCAGCACCGCCTCGGACGAGATCTCGCCGTAGCCCGTGAACTCGGTCGCGCCGGCCGTCTCGAGCAGCGAGCGGTAGGCACCGAGGTCGGCGCCGCCGGTCTTCTTGGCCTTGGCGTCGGCCTTGGCCCGCGAGCGCTGCTCGGCCATCAGCGACCGGAAGCCCTCCTCGTCGACCGACAGCCCCTGCTCCGCCGCCATCTCGAGGGTGAGGTCGATCGGGAAGCCGTACGTGTCGTGCAGCGAGAAGGCCGCGTCGCCCGAGAGGACCCCACCCGCGGCGCGGGCCGCCGGGACCGCTGAGTCGAAGACCGTCGCGCCCTTGGTGAGCGTCTCGAGGAAGCTGCCCTCCTCGGCGACGGCGATCGTCGTGATGCGACCCGCCGCGTCCACCAGCTCGGGGTACTGCGGGCCCATCGCGCTGATGGAGGCCTCCATGAGGGAGGCCATCACCGGGTCACCCGCGCCGAGCAGCCGCATCGAGCGGACCGTGCGGCGCAGGATCCGGCGCAGGACGTAGCCGCGGCCCTCGTTGGAGGGGGTGACGCCGTCGGCGATCAGCATGAGGGAGGACCGGATGTGGTCGGCGACGACGCGCATCCGGACGTCGTCCGTGTGGTGCGGGTCCTCGGCGGACTCAGCGGAGGTGTATTCCCGGCCGGAGAGTGCTGCTGCCTTGTCGATGACGGGTCGGACCTGGTCCGTTTCGTACATGTTCTCGACGTCCTGGAGGATCATCGCGAGGCGCTCCATGCCGAGGCCGGTGTCGATGTTCTTCTTGGGCAGTTCGCCGGTGATGTCGAAGTCCACCTTCGAGCGCACGTTGTCGATCTGGTACTGCATGAACACGAGGTTCCAGATCTCCACGTAGCGGTTCTCGTCCGCGATCGGTCCGCCCTCGACGCCGTAAGACGGTCCGCGGTCGTAGTAGATCTCGGAGCAGGGGCCGGCCGGGCCGGGCTGGCCGGTGGACCAGTAATTGTCCGCCTTGCCCATCCGCTGGATGCGCTCGGCGGGCATGCCGGTGTTCTTGAGCCAGAGCTGCTCGGCCTCGTCGTCCTCTTCGTAGACGGTGACCCAGAGGAGCTCGGGCGGCAGTCCGTAGCCGCCGTCGTCAACGCTCGTGGTGAGCAGTTCCCAGGCGAACTTGATGGCGTCTTCCTTGAAGTAGTCGCCGAAGGAGAAGTTGCCGCACATCTGGAAGAAGGTGCCGTGGCGGGCCGTCTTGCCGACTTCCTCGATGTCGCCGGTCCGGATGCACTTCTGCACGCTGGTGGCGCGCTTGTAAGGTGCTTCTTCCCGGGCGGTCAGGTACGGGATGAACGGGACCATGCCGGCCACCGTGAACAGCAGGGAAGGGTCGCTGGAGACCAGGGAGGCGGAGGGAACCGCCGTGTGGCCCTTGCTGACAAAAAAGTCGATCCAGCGCTTGGTGATCTCCTGCGACTTCATGAGCTGATTACTTACCCTTCAATATTCACTGTGTTTATGTTCACTGTGCTTTGTTCACTGCGTTCGTGTGTTCACGCGGGTGTGGTCCGCGGAACGGTCTGGTGCCGGCTCGTGGCCGTGCCGGCGGCCCCTTTCCGGGCGCCGCCGTTTTTCTCATTCTCTCCCGGCTAGCGCCGGACTGCATCCCTGCTGGCGGAGCTCTTGCTGATGGCCTTCTCCAGGCCGGCGTCGATGCCAAGGGCTGCGCGGAGTTCGGTCTCACGGTCGTTCATGCCCTCGCGGACGGCGTCGGCGAAGTCGTAGAGCCCATCGGCGAGCCTGCCCACGGCCCGGTTGAGGCCCTCGGGGCCCAAGTTGGACTGAGCCTCGGTGATCTTGCGGAACGCGATGACGCCGATGGCGACGCCGATTCCCATCCAGATGATTCTGTTCATGTCAGGTTCTCCAGTTGGGCTAGCGGCTGCGACGGCCGGTGGCGGGCTTTTTGCGGGCGGTGAAGGCCGAGCGCACGCCGTAGCTGAAGGACGCGACCTTAATCATCGGCGAGCCGACCGTGGCGGCCATGAGCGAGGACAGGGCCGAGATGTTGGCGGACGCGTCGGAGACATTGTTCGCGATCCCGTCGACCTTCTTCAGCTGCTCGTTGGTGGTGGTGACGGTGGCGGTGACTTCGTCCATCAGCGGGGTAGCGCCGTCGCTGAGCGAACGGATGGAGGTCCGCACTTCGTCGAACACTCCCCCAAGCTTCAGGATCGGCACGGCAAGCAGCAGGACCAGCAGTGCAAACACTCCGGCCGCGATCAGGCCGGCAATATCGCCACCAGTCATAGTCGTTCATCTCCTTGTTGCGTCGTGTATCTGCGGGCGTCTCCGGCTGACACAGCCGGCAACCGCAGAACTCCCCCAAGTACCTTACATACAAAGAAGCCCGCGGCGCTTGCCACGGGCTTCTTTGTAAGGTGTCGCGTTGGATCTAGCGTGCGTAGAATTCCACGACGAGCTGCTCTTCGCAGGTCACGGGGACCTCGGAGCGCTTGGGGCGACGGACCAGGCGTGCCTGCAGGGCGTCAAGCTTGACGTCCAGGTATGCCGGAACCATCGGCAGGACGTCGCGGTGAGCGCCGGCTGCTGCAACCTGGAACGGGGGCATGGTCTCGCTGCGGCTGTGAACGTGGACCAGCTGGCCCTCAGAGACGCGGAAAGACGGGCGGTCAACGCGGATACCGTCGACCAGGATGTGGCGGTGGACAACCAGCTGGCGGGCCTGGGCGATGGTGCGGGCGAAGCCTGCACGCAGCACGAGGGCGTCGAGACGCATTTCGAGCAGTTCGATCAGGTTTTCACCGGTCAGGCCCTTGGTGCGGCGTGCTTCTTCGAAGGCACGGGTCATCTGGGCTTCGCGGATGCCGTACTGGGCGCGCAGACGCTGCTTTTCGCGCAGACGTACGGCGTAGTCGGAGTCCTGCTTCTTGCGGGCACGGCCATGCTCACCGGGGCCGTACGGGCGGCGCTCCATGTACTTGGCGGCCTTGGGGGTCAGAGCAATGCCGAGTGCGCGCGAGAGGCGTGCGGTACGGCGAGCACGAGTGTTGTTAGCCACTTGTGTCCTTCCAATATCTGCGGTGTGTCAGTGTTACTGGCCTCCACGATGGAGAGCATCGGCCAACCGCTGCCTTTTGCTACTGGGCACAGGGCAAACCCATCACTTGAGCATCGCAACAGCGTGCAATGCTGGAATCATGTGGATTGTGCGTCTGTGCCTTGCCAGACAACGAACAAGCCTACCACGCTGAAGCGGGCCGCCGGTCGGGGCCGGCCCTCAGCTGCCGTCAGAACCTGGCATGCACGCCCCGGCTGCTGCGCCGCCCGAAGGATGCCGCGCCCAGGAATTCCACGGCCACGAACGGCGCGGGCCCTGCCACCCACTCATCGTGGCCGGGCGGAATGGTGTAGGTGTCGTTGGGGCGGATGGTGGTGCGCAGCCCTTCGGAGGATTCCACTTCCATCACCCCTGAGATGCAGAACCCCAGGTGGTGGTGCTGGCACAGCTCGGTCTGCTCGAGGGGTCTGATCGACTCGGACCACCGCCAACCCGGACCGAGAATGAGCCGGGCCACCGAGTAGTCGTTCACGGTGACAAGATCGAATTCTGCGTTTTCCGGGCACCGTTTCTTGTCCGGTACATCGAAGGACTTAACTGCCAGGGCTGTGACGAAGTTTACGGACATGGAGACACGACCTAGGAACTTGGACGAAGAAGCCCGGCGTGGAGCCAGGCTACTGATGGGCCGGCCGCTGACCTGAGGTCCGGGAAGCGAAGAGCCGGCGATGTGTGTTGCCTGCCGCGTATCCAAGCATGGTCGGAGCGCGGTCCACGCACGCACGTTCAGCAGGTCCTTGCTGATTTATGTCTACGTTAGACCTCAAGGGCGTGAAGTCAACGGGCAGTTTCCTTCGGCTGCCGGCTACTTGCCGCGGATGATCTTGCGCAGCCGCTCCAGCCGGGTGGAGATGTCCCGTTCGGCGCCGTTCGCCGTGGGTTCGTAGTAGTTGCGTCCCACGAGGTCGTCCGGCGGGTACTGCTGGGTGGCCACGGAGTGTGGTGCGTCGTGGGCGTACTTGTAGCCCTTCCCGTGGCCCAGCTGCTTGGACCCCGGGTAGTGGGCGTCGCGCAGGTGGGCGGGGATGCCGTTTCCGAGCCCGGCACGGACGTCGGCGATCGCCTGGTTGATGCCCATGTACGCGGCGTTGGACTTGGGGGCGGTGGCGAGGTGGACCACGGCCTCGGCCAGGATGATCCGGCCCTCCGGCATGCCGATCAGCTGGACGGCCTGGGCGGCGGCGACGGCGGTCTGCAGCGCTGTGGGGTCGGCCATGCCGACGTCTTCCGCGGCGGAGATGACGATGCGCCGGGCCACGAACCGCGGGTCCTCCCCCGCCTCGAGCATCCGGGCGAGGTAGTGCAGGGCGGCGTCGACGTCGGAGCCCCGGATGGACTTGATGAAGGCACTGGCGACGTCGTAGTGCTGGTCGCCGGCGCGGTCGTAGCGGACCGAGGCGACGTCGAGTGCTCGTTCGGTGTGCTTGAGTTCGATCTTCACCGGAGCCGCCCCGGCCGCCCCGGCTGTCACCCCGTTGATTCCGTCGGCGTCGTCCGCGTCTCCGAACGCGACGCCGGCAGCCGCCTCGAGCGCGGTCAGCGCCCGGCGGGCGTCCCCGCCGGAGAGCCGGACGAGGTGTGCCAGGGCTTCGTCGCTGAGTTCCGCTTTGCCGCCGAGCCCGCGGTCATCTGTTGCGGCGCGCACCAGCAACCCCTCGACGTCGCCGTCGGTAAGCGGTTTGAGGGTCAGCAGCAGGGAGCGCGAGAGCAGCGGGGAGACGACGGAGAAGGAGGGGTTTTCGGTGGTCGCGGCGACCAGGACCACCCAGCGGTTCTCGACGCCGGGCAGCAGGGCGTCCTGCTGGGCCTTGTTGAAGCGGTGGATCTCGTCCAGGAACAGCACGGTGGTGGTCTTGAAGAGGTCCCGGGCGGTGAGGGCTTCGTCCATGACGCGGCGGACGTCCTTGACGCCGGCGGTGATGGCGGAGAGCTCGACGAACTTCCGGCCGGGACCCTTGGCGATGACGTGCGCGAGCGTGGTCTTGCCGGTTCCGGGAGGGCCCCAGAGGATCAGGGAACTGGGACCTGCGGGGCCGGTGGCGTCTGTGCCGGCGGCGAGCTGGCGCAGCGGCGAGCCCTGGCCGAGGAGATGCTGCTGGCCCACCACGTCATCGAGCGTCCGCGGCCGCATCCTGACGGCGAGCGGGCTGCGCGGGGAGACTCTGCGGCCGTCGCCGGGCTCGCCGGCGTCGCCGTCATCCTCGATTGCGGCGCCGCTGTCCCGCCCTGCGCCAAAGAGATCATCCACATAGATAGGCTACTTCTAGTTCCCGCCCGCCCAGACACTCACCTCACAACGGAGACCCGCGCCATGACAACCACCGAGTCCCGTGTGGCGTTCGTCCCCGGCGTGCGGCTGCCGGGGTGGGTGGAGCGTTTCGCGGCGAGCCATGGGTCACTGGTCGAGGAGGAGCTCGACGGCGGGCTGCAGCTCAGCGCCGAGGACGGGGCCTTGGCCCTGCTGCAGGCGCCCTGGCCGGCGGACGGCCGCCCCGGGCGCGGCGGCGACGCCGTCGCGCGCCTCGCTTCGCTGGCGTCGCAGCCGCGGGCCATCGGGGCGGTCCTGGTACGCCGCGGTGGTTACTCAGTGGCAGTGGTGAGCGGCGGGGCCGTGCTCGCGTCCAAGACCGGCACACGGCATGTCCAGTCCCGGACGGCTGCCGGCGGCTGGTCCCAGCAGCGCTTTGCCCGGCGTCGGGCGAACCAGGCCGACGCGCTGGTGGAGGCCGTGGCGGAGCATGCCGCGCGGATTTTCGCGGACCACCGGATCGAGTATCTGGCACCCGGCGGCGACCGGACCCTGGCCGAGCAGGTCCTCGCCGAACCGGTCCTGAAGCAGCACGCCGCACGGCCGAGGCTGGCGTTCCTCGACGTCCCGGACCCACGTGCCGCGGTGCTGAAGAAGGCCGCCGCGGACCTGTGCGCGGTGCGGATCCTGGTGACGGATCCGCCGGCGCACGTCGCGGAACAACGGGAGTAGCACCGCGCACGTTAGTCAGCATACTTATCATTTGGCTGGATCAGGACTAAAATGATGTCACCAGCCGCCAGGTACGGGCGGTCCGACTGTAGGGAGAAGTGCTATGGGAGTGGACGACAAGATTGGCAACGCCGCCCAGAAGCTAACGGGCAAAGGCAAGGAAGCCGCCGGCAACGTCTCCGGGGATGAAAGCCTGAAGGCCGAGGGCAGGACTGACCAGGCCGCGGCCGACGTCAAGCAGGCCGGCGAAAAGGTCAAGGACGCGGTCAAGGACGCATCCAAGGACTAGCCGCACGGCAGAGGCAGGGTGCAGCGCCCTACGGGAGCTGCACCCTCGTGGCGGCAAGCGCGTCCTGGCGCTGCCCCGTGTCTTGGCGGGAGCCCCGGTTCCGCCCTGCGGCGCTAGTTCTTCGCCGGAGTGGCAGGAAGGCGCGACGCCAGCACGATGCCGCCGACGATCTGGAGGAGACTCACAGCGCGCGTCAAATCGGGGTGATCGGCCCACATACGCATGCCCTTACGCCACGGCTCCGGGCCGAACTCCCACCGGGTCGCGTGCTGCACCGGAAACACCACCCCAAGGACACCGTCCCCGATGGCCATCATCGCTACGGATTCCGCAAGTATGACTTTCATGAGATGCCTCCACTAATTGCGGCCGCGGACGGCTGGCCCGGGACTTGGCCGAGGGCGGGCACATGGCCCTGTTGTCTGCTCTCCGATTGTTTGTTCATTCCGATTGTTCTCCGGCAACAAATAGGGTACCCAGTGCTGAAAGTCCCTGTCCCGGCTGTCTTAACGTCAGCCGTGGTTGCGCTGGGTTTGCCAGGCCGAGTAGCCCAGCCACCCTACCCAGACGACGGCCAGCGTGGCGGCCCCGGCCAGCAGGCCAGTCCATGGAAGGCTGTCCGCCGGATCCGGCAGCAGCGCGAATCCGCCCCACACGGCCGCCGCCGCGGCGAGCAGCGTGAGCAGGCCGCCCAGAATGTCGCCCGGCTCTGACCGGCCGCGGCCCAACCCGACTACGAGGTCGATGGCCAGAATCAGGACGAGGGCCGCACTCATGCCCAGCGGATAGGAGCTGAAGCTTCCACTGAAACCCTGGGCGTCCGCCCAGAACAGGAAGATGACCAGACCTGCCAGCAGTGAGAGTGCCTTGATCGAGGCAGCCGCCAGGGCGAGGCGCGTCATCCGGCGGTGCCTGTCGTGGCGCCGCCGCGGAATGTAGTCCCATGCGGCCCGGGTGAACTGCGAACCGACGAACCCGGCGACGACAGTGAGAACCAGCGGCACTAAGACCGGCGTGACACGGTTGTTGCTGATGACCCACAGAGCCGCCAGCAGGGCGGTGAACATCTGAGGGGTGGCCACGATTCCGAGCCACCAGCCCTTCAGGTACTCACCCCGGGCGGCTGGAAGGTCGAGGGGATGGACGAAGAATTGCTGCTCCGGGTCTGGCAGTTGGACCTGTTCTTCGATCGGCTTCATGGAGTCCTCCAGGGCACGGTGTCGATATACGGTGGGCGAAGGCCGGTGCGGGCAATCTCGTAGACCTTTTGGCGTGAGACACCGAGTTCACCTGCCACAGTGATAGCGCTGTAGTCCTCCAGGAGCTCGGCAACGGCTTCGGACCGGATGCCTGATGCCCGTGAATTCACGTGGGCGGCGAACACGCTGACCTCGGCTGCGAGCAGTGCGACGGCCAGATACCCTCCGAAGGGCTCGGCCCAGTCGGCACTGCGCTGGCGCACCGACTGATACAGCGCATCTCCCCCATCGGACAGGACTTCCCGCACCTGGGCCGCCCCGACGCCGGCGGCCGTGAAACGTGCCGCGGCAGCGTCCCGCGACCCGTCCTCCTCGGTGCGGTGGGACAGCACAGCCTGCCACCCGGCGTCGGACGCGGCGCCAGGCGTACTGTCACCCCGGGGTTTACTGGTCATGGCACCAGCATGGGCTGGCGCGCGCCCTTCGTCAACCCCGGGGCGACAAGTGTGTCCCGTGACCCCACTTCCCAGACAACCGCACGAACTTGCTCGAGCTGCCGCACTGGAACGGCCTTCAACCAGTCGATCACGCGCAGTGGTGCAAGAGGTCTTCCGGAAAGGCGTCGTTAGAGGGCGCTGGGCCTGGGTCGTCTGGTTCGGCGGCAGGCCATGGGTGGTGTCCGGCGGTGAATTGGTCCCAGTCCGGGAAGGGGTCCGGGGGCAGCTCCAGTCCGGGATCCCGGCCCGGATCCTGACCGGGTTCAGAGTCGGGGTGTCCGGTTGCCGCCGGGTCCGGCTGCTGTCCTGGAGCTGCACCCAGGCCCGGGTGCGGACCTGCGTCAATGGGCAGGACGTGGTCGGGCCAGTGGGGTGGTTCCCAGTCCTGGTGTTCGCTCAGGTAGTAACGCCCCGACGGTGAGGTCCATCCCGGCGGATGGTCTTTGCTGGCGCCGGTGGGTGTCCAGGCAGAGCGGTGTTTGAGGCGGTGGTGTTTGGGGCAGGGCTGTCCCAGGTTGGCGATTCCGGTGGTGCCGCCGTCGGCCCAGGCCAGGAGGTGGTCTGCTTCGTTGTCCAGGGAGGGGTTGTTGCAGCCCGGGAAGGGGCATTTGCCGTCGCGGAGCCGCAGCCATTGCCGCTGCGCCTTCGTCGGCCGGTAGCTGGACCGTCCGATCTCCAGCGGCGCGCCGTCACGCGGGTCGGTCAGCACCCGGTAGAACGGGTCGGCGCCGTCGGCGACCAGCCGCCGGGCCATGGACGGCGGGATCGGACCATACCCGTCCAGCATCGCCGGTTCATCGCTGGCGCCCAGCAGGGACATCACCGGGACGGTGACCAGCATCTGCGCCCGCGGCGGTGTCGGCCGGGAGGTACGCGTTGAGCCAGGCCATGCCGTCCCGGTCCGGAACGAACTCCACCCTCCGGTCCGCGGCGCACCTGCTGTGGCGTTTTTCGATGCTGACCGGGTGGTGGCGACCCCGCCAGGTGCGCGCCTTGGCCCGGAACCGTCCCGGCACGAGCTCCCCGGCGGGGCACCCCCGGGCCGGGTTGGGCGCGGCCGGGTCCAGGAAGTGCGCCTCTAGCGCGGCCGCCCCGGCCCGGTCCAGGCCGGCAGTTTCATCGACCATGATCCGCGCGTGCTGCCACGAGACCGACCCGGCCTGCAAGGCGCCCAGGGTCAGCGGCAGCGCCGTCGTCAGGGTCTGGCAATCGGACAGGAGCGCTCCGGCGGACCGTTCGCTCACCGTCAACACACACGCGACCTCGGCCACCAGGGCCATCTCCCGGGCCGTGTGGTGCGGCGGCGGCGCCGCCGGCGGCGCCAAAGCCGTGGCCGCCCGAACGTATTCCGCGGCCAGCCGCACCTTCAACGCCGCCGCCCGGGCCTCCAGCCGCGCCACCTCCGCGAGCCCGTCCAAACACGCATCCGCCACGTCCCGCGACGGATCAGAGTCCCGCAACGGATCGGAGTCCCGCAACGCATCAGAGTCCTGCAAAGAATCGGTGACCCTCGGGTTGGCGGGTCGGAACGCATCGGTGTCGGAAGTTTCAGAAAGATCCGGGCCGGCGCCGGTGATGGTTGCCAGCGCCGCAGCGGACGCCGCGACGCCTTCCGCCGCCTCCCGGCATTCAATGCTCCACGTCGTGCTGTTCTTCACACTCTTAGAATCTCAGGAGCCACCGACAAAAAGCGGGCCCTGCGGATTGCCTGCAGCCATGGCTCCGTATCGGGTCTGATGACGCCGCGACCCGTGCCGGGTTACTGGCGACCACCGCCGGCACCCCGATGGTTCTGCCCACACCAAATTCCTTGTTCAGTCGCGTCCCGGCTCGCCTCTGGAGCTGGTCCGTCCGCCTTGGTAGCTTCAACGCATGGCCATCAAACTTGAAAACGTCGGTATCGCCGTTCGCGACCTCGAAGCAGCAATCGCCTTTTTCACCGACCTCGGGCTCGCCGTCGTCGGCCGTGACACGGTCAGCGGGGAGTGGACCGACACCGCCGTCGGCCTTGACGGCAACCACGCCAACATAGCGATGCTCCAGACCCCGGACGGTCACGGTCGGCTTGAGCTCTTCGAGTACATTCATCCCGAAGCGATCGAATCGGAGCCCACTCGCCCCAACGAGATTGGCATGCACCGCGTGGCCTTCTCGGTCGACGACATCGACAAAGCCCTCGAGGTCGCTGCGAAGCACGGATGCCATCCGCTACGCGGCGTTGCGACCTATAAGGACGTCTACAAGCTCACCT
Source organism: uncultured Arthrobacter sp. (assembly GCA_937873245.1). Classification (GTDB taxonomy): domain Bacteria; phylum Actinomycetota; class Actinomycetes; order Actinomycetales; family Micrococcaceae; genus Arthrobacter. The sequence goes on from CALMVY010000118.1 coordinate 23,473, forward strand.
ACGTCCGCGGTCCCAGCGGCATCATCGTGATGCTCGCCGAGGAACTGAAGAAAGGCTGAAACCCGGTTCGGCCCGAGCAGCCTGTGTTTCCAGGCCTCAGGCCGTACGGCCCACCTCGACCCCGCCGTGGCCGTTCCTTGTGGTCGGGGTTGCCCAGACGGGACGGACGCGACGACTCAGGCGGACGACGCCGTCACCAACCGCCGCGCGTCGGCGTATGTCCCTGTCGGGCATCGTCGGGCATTGCCATTTCGGCCCGCAGGCCCAGGAGCCGGATCGGTCGGCCCGCTTCGATTCCGGCCGCGAGGTCCAAGGCCCGCGCGAGGATGATGTCCCGGTCGAATGTCTCGGGAATCTTCCTCGCGTGGGTCTTGGTGACGAACGGAGCGTACCGAACCTTCAGGGTCAGCCCAATCACGGGCCGTCCTTCGGCCGAAACATCCTCAAGGACATGCGCTGTCAGCTCCCTTACGGCGTCGTCCACCTGGGCGGGTTCGGTCAGGTCCCGCTGGAAGGTGGTCTCCCGGCTGTGCCCGCGGGCAACCCACGGGGTGTCGTCCACCACGCTGGCGCCGTCTCCGCGTCCGAGTTCCGCGTACCAGGGACCCATCTTGGGGCCGAACTCCGGGACCAGGTCCTGGGGGTCGGACGCGGCGAGCTCGGCGACTGTGTTGATGCCGAGCTTGGCCAGCCGGCCCGACACTTTGGTTCCGACGCCCCACAGCTCCCTGGTGGGCCGGCTGCCCATGACCTCCAGCCAGTTCGCGGCGGTGAGGCGGAAGACGCCGGCCGGTTTGCCGAATCCGGTGGCGACCTTGGCCCGGACCAGGGTGTCGCCGATGCCGACGCTGCAATGCAGCTGTGTTCGCTCGAGAACAGCAGCCTGCACCTGCCGGGCGTAAGCTTCCGGATTCTCCGTCTCCGTGCCGACAAAGGCTTCGTCCCAGCCCAGCACCTGCACGGTGGCGCCCGGCTGCGCGCGCAGGGTAGCCATCACCGTTTCAGACGCCTCGAGGTAGGCCTCATGATCGACGGGCAGGATCACGGCGTCGGGCACTTTCCGGGCCGCAATGCGCAGGGGCATTCCGGAACCCACGCCGAACGCACGGGCTTCGTAGGACGTGGTGGACACCACAGCCCGTTCCGTGGGGTCGCCCCGACCGCCGACAATGATCGGCTTGCACGCAAGCTCCGGCCGCCGGAGCACTTCGACCGCCGCGATGAACTGGTCGAGATCGACGTGCAGCACCCACCGGATTCCGCTCACGCCACCAGTGTGCCCTAAACATCCCTGGCAAGCACCGGCTCTCCACGGAGTTTGGCTGCTGCTACGCCGTTCCCACGACGGCCAGCGCGGCGGCAAAGCCGGCGGGCAGGCCCAAGGCATCGGTGTCCAGGTCAATGAGGACAGTGCCGTCGGCGGGCTCCGCGAAGGCCTCCACCGAGGCCGGATCGACCCGCAGCCCGGTGCCGCGGGCCTTTAGCAGGGCTTCCTTGCGCGCCCAGGCGGCTGCCCGCCAGGGCATGGCCTCCTCCGGCGCCAGGGCCGCGAGCAGCTGCCGTTCCGCCGGGGTGAGGGCGACGTCGTCGAACCCCGGAAACCCGACGCCGGCGCCGTGCTCCAGGTCGACGCCGACGGTCATCCCGGCGCTCCCGGCCTCACGTGCTGCGCCGGCTCTGCCGGCCGCGAGCAGTGACCAGCCCTGGCTGCGGGAAAGGCTCACAAGAAGCCCGGCGGGGGCACCGCGAAGCAGGTAGCCTGGCCGGCCGTGGTCAAGCTCCGGCCCGGAACCGCACTCCGGGCACGCATAGGAAGCCGTGAGCTCCCCGGGGCGCACCTCCAGGATCCCGGCGGCGAAATCCCGCAGCGCGATCCGGCCTGCCACGAAGTCCCCCCGGGCCGCCGGATCCTTGATGCCTGCGGCGCGCGCGCGTTCGGCAGCACCAAGGAAGACCTCACCGTCCGGTCCGACGTCGGCAAGACGAACGGACCGGACGGTGATCCCGGCTACGGTGAGGGTTCCGCTGTAGTCGCTGTGCTCCCCATGCTTCCCGTGCTTTAGCGTTGGACTGCTCCGAAACGCTCGTGGGCCACAGCGACAGCGCCCTCACGCGCCGCGGACGCCTCGTCCGCGGTCAGCGTGCGGTCCGCGGCCCGGAAGCGCAGGCTGAAGGCCAGCGACTTTTTGCCGTCCTCGATGCCCTTGCCCGCGTACACATCGAAGAGGGCTACGTCTTCGAGCAGTTCACCGGCGCCTTCGCGCAGGGCCGTGAGCACCTCATCCGCCGGGACCTCCTGCGGCACCACGAGGGCGACGTCCTGGGTGGCCACCGGGTAGGTGGAGATGTGCCGGGCCACAATCACGTCGGCGGCCGCCTCGAAGAGGGCGTCCGCGTTGAATTCGAGGGCCACCGACCGCGGGGGCATGTCGTGGGCGGCCAGCAGCTTCGGGTGCAGCTCGCCGGCATGGCCCAGAACCTCGCCGGTGCGGAGCGCCAGCTGGGCAGCCCGTCCCGGGTGGAAGGCCTGGTGCTGCCCCTGGCTGACCACGATCTCGACGCCGAGCACGTCACCGGCGGTCCTGGCGATGTCCAGCGCGTCGGCCCAGTCCCACGCCCGGGGCGTGTGGCCGGCGGCGGCCGGCGAGTCGTGGCCGGTGAGTACCGCGGCGACGTACAGCGGCTGGTCCGGGACGCCGTCGTACAGTCCGTCGAGCACCTCGTCGCCGGGCTTGACGCCAAGTGGCGGGATCGAGGCGGTGCCGAGCGTGTCGCCCGGCAGGAACACGAGACCGGCTTCGAACAGGGCCAGGTCCCGGAAGCCGCGCGAGTGGTTGCGCTTGGCCACCTCGATTAGGCCCGGCAGGATCGAGGTGCGCAGGTAGCCCTGCTCCTCGCTGATCGGGTTGGCGAGCTTGAGTGCCTTGCGGGGCGTTCCTTCCGTGGATACACCGAACGTGTCGTTGGCGGCCTTGGAGACGAACGGGTACGCCAGGACCTCGGTGAGGCCGGAAGCGGCCAGGGCCTGGACGAGGCGCCGGCGCTGCTGCTGGACCTTGGTCAGGCCGCGGCCGGGAGGCGCCACGGGAAGGCTCGCCGGGATCTGGTCGTAGCCGACCAGCCGGGCGATCTCCTCGGAGAGGTCCTCTTTGGTTTCCAGGTCGTTGCGCCAGCTCGGGGCGGTCACGGTGTAACCGCCGTCGTTCTTCACCACAACGGCGCCGAGGTCCTCGAGCGAGGTGACCACCTGCTCCTCCGTGAAGTCGATGCCGATCCGTTCGGAGGCGAAGGCTGCCGGCAGCTCGACCGTCACCGTGTCCGGCGCGGTCCCGACGTCGGTCCCGGCCTCATCGGCCGTGCCGCCGGCGAGCTCGACCAGCAGGTCAACGACGCGCTGCGCGGCAACATTCGCGACGTGCCAGTCCACGCCGCGTTCGAAGCGCTTGGAGGCTTCGGACGGCAGCTTGTGGCGGCGGCGGGAGCGTCCGATGGACACCTCGTCGAAGTGCGCCGCCTCCACCAGGATGTTCGACGTCGAATCGCTGACCTCGGTGGCGGCGCCGCCCATGACGCCGGCGATGCCGATCGCTCCGGAACCGTCGGTGATCAGCAGGTCCTCGACGTCGAGCGCACGGACCTTTTCGTCCAGGGTGGTGATCTTCTCGCCAGCCACGGCACGGCGGACCACGATGTCGCCCGAGAGCTTGTCCAGGTCGTAGCAGTGCGTGGGCTGCCCGAGCTCCAGCATGATGTAGTTGGAGATGTCCACCGGCAGGGAGATGGAGCGGATGCCGGCAAGGCGGAGGCGTGAAACCATCCACAAAGGTGTGGGCTTCGTGGCGTCGACGCCGCGGACGGTGCGGGCCACGAAGCGGTCGCAGCCGGGCTTGCCGTAGATCGGGGCGTCGTCGTTGAGTTTGACGGGGTAGCCGCCGGCCAGGGCTTCCGGTGCCTGGACTTTCGACGCCGGGTCGGTGAAGGACGTGCCGGTGGCGTGGGCGTATTCACGGGCCACACCGCGGATCGAGAACGCGTAGCCGCGGTCCGGGGTGACGTTGATTTCCGCGGCCTGGTCGTACAGGCCCAGGAGCTCCATGGCGTCGGCGCCGATTTCCGGGTCCAGCCCGATCCGGGAGAGCACCAGGATGCCGTCGTGGTCCTCGCCGATGCCGAGCTCGCGCACGGAGGCGATCATGCCGGCGGACAGGTGGCCGTAGGTCTTCCGCGCGGAGATGTGGAAGTCGCCGGGCAGCACGGCGCCGGGGAGGGTGACCACCACCTTGTCGCCTTCCACGAAGTTGTGGGCGCCGCAGATGATGCCCTGGACGCCCGAGGGGTCAATGCCGTCGCCGGTGAGGGACTGCTGCTGCCCTTCGGGGACCACCCGGACCTGGCACCAGTTGATGGTTTTGCCGTTGGTCTGGGGTTCCTTGACGATGCTCAGGACCTGGCCCACCACGATGGGGCCCTGCAGGGTGTCCGTGGGGCGGTGGACGGCCTCTTCTTCAAAGCCGACCTTGACCAGTTCGGCCATCACGTCTTCGGCCGTTGCTCCGGCCGGTACCTGCGCGAATTCACGCAGCCAGGAAAGGGGGATACGCACTGTTAGATCTCCATCCCGAAGTGCTCGCTGAAACGTACATCGCCTTCGATCATGTCGCGCATGTCGCCGACCTCGTTGCGGAACATGAGCGTCCGCTCGATGCCCATGCCGAAGGCAAAACCTGAATAGATCTCCGGATCGATGCCCGCGGCGCGGAGCACGTTGGGGTTGACCATGCCGCAGCCGCCCCATTCGATCCAGCTGGGTCCGCCCTTGGCGCCCGGGTGCCAGATGTCCAGCTCGGCGGACGGTTCCGTGAACGGGAAGTAGTTGGGACGCAGCCGGATCTGGGCCTCGTCGCCGAACATCTGGCGCGCGAAGTGCTCCAGGGTGCCGCGGAGGTCCGCCATGCTCAGCTTCTTGTCGATGGCCAGGCCCTCGAACTGGTGGAACACCGGGGTGTGCGTGGCGTCGAGCTCGTCGGTGCGGAACACCTTGCCGGGGCACAGCACGTAGATCGGCAGTTCGCGTTCCAGCATGGACCGGACCTGCACGGGCGACGTGTGGGTGCGCATCAGCAGGTGCGCCTCGGGCGGCTCCACGAAGAAGGTGTCCTGCATTTCGCGGGCGGGGTGGTCCGGCTTGAAGTTCAGTGCGTCGAAGTTGAACCACTCGGACTCGACCTCGGGGCCTTCAGCGATCTCCCAGCCCATGCCGACGAAGATGTCCGCGACGCGCTCCTGCAGCGTGGACAACGGGTGGCGTGCACCGGCCCGACGGCGGCGCGGAGCCGCCGTGACGTCGACAGTCTCCTCGACGAGGATGCGGGCGTCATTTTCGGCTTCGAGCTCGGCCGTGCGGTCCGCGAGCGCCTTGTTGACGCGTCCGCGGGAGGACCCCATGAGCTTGCCCGCGGCGGCCTTCTGGTCCTTCGGCAGGCCGCCGATTTCGCGGTTGGCGAGGCTCAGCGCGGACTTCTCGCCGGTGTGCGCGAGGCGGACGGCCTTGAGTTCATCGAGCGTGGAGGCGGCGGCAATGGCGGCAACGGCCTGGTCTACGGCGGCGGTGATGGCGGCTTCATCCAGGGGATTCGGGACGCCGGCGCCCGGCAAAGTTTCAGTCATCTACTGTTCTTAGCTACGAGTCGGTTCATGCCAACGGCACAGGACCTTCGAAAGGTTCCGGGACCAGTGCGTCGGCAAAGGACAGGGCGCGCCAAATCGCTCCGGCGGGCACTCCCCTTCAGTCTAGTTGAACGGGCTCAGGTGCCCGAACGTGACGGCGTTTCCCGTCTCCCACTCCTTTCCCCTCCCCAGGGCTTCGGCACTGCGGCCCGGCCCGCGCCGCCGACATTCTGCGCTGCCAGGCATCCCGCATGGTTTCCCATCCCGCATGGCCGGGTGCCCGGCTAGCATGGCCTCATGACGCCGGGACAACGGCTGCGGCAGCTGGCCAATGTACTGAATGCAACAACTCCGCTGGGGTTGCTGCTGGCCGGCTGTGCCCGTACGCCCGTCCGCCGCGGACCCCGCGGACTGCTGATTGCCACCGGCTACCGCTGGCGGCTGCCCTTCGCCGGCGCCTTCACGGTGGGCAATGTGGTGTTCTTCCGCGCCGGGCCGAAGCAAGCCCTGGCCAACCCCGTACTGCTGGGACACGAGGAACGCCACAGCACCCAATACGCCTGTTGCCTGGGCCTTCCCTTCCTGCCGTTGTATTTCCTCGCGGCAGGCTGGTCCCTGCTCCGGACGGGCAACCCCGGGTCGCGTAACTTCTTCGAACGCCAGGCCGGTCTGCAGGCAGGCGGCTATCCGGAGCCGGCCACCGGATCCCGGCACACGATCCGAACCGAAAACCGACAGGAGGGGCTTGCGGCCCCGGAACGGAACGAGGCATGACATGACCGACAGCCCCAGGACAATCTCAGTCACCGGATCCGGCAGCGCGGAGGCCGCCCCGGACCTGCTGACCCTCTCGATCGGCGTCGAGTGCCGCCGGGAGGACGTCGGCGCGGCGTACAGCGAGGCGGGCCGCGTCTCTGCGGCCATCACTGCGGCACTCCGCGGCCATGGCGTCGCCAACCCGGACATCACGACGTCGGGCCTCAACGTCCGCGCCGAGGTGAACTGGCAGGAGGGCCGGGGCCAGGTTGTCTCGGGCTACCTGGCGTCCACCGTCTTGAGTGTCCGGATCCGGGAACTGGGAACGTCGTCGGAGGTCATTGCCTCCGCGGTCGCGGCCGGCGGCAACGATGTCCGGCTCAACGGGCTGGAGCTCGGCTTTGCCGATCCCGCCGCCGTCGCCGCCCGCGCCCGCGAAGCCGCCTGGCAGGACGCCCTCGCCACGGCAGGGCACTTCGCATCCCTCGCGGGTGCCTCACTCGGCAAGGTGGTGTCGATCGAGCAGCAGTCCGGCCACCCCGCGCCGATCCCCGTGGCGAAGATGCAGCGGGCCGTCGCCGTGGAGTCGCTCACGGTGGAGGCCGGCGAGTCCAGCGTGAACTCCACGGTCGGCATTGTGTGGGAGCTGCTCGACTGAGGTGCCCTAGCCCCCAGCCGGACCTGCCCAGATACCAAAGGAACCGGCCCCGCCGCCTCCGCTGTCGTCGTCTTTGCCGCAACGTTTGCAGCGCTTATATAAGGCGCCATCGTCGGCGTGTTCAGTATGCCAATCGTGCCGGATGTTCAGCTTGCACAGCAAAGCCCTGAGCATGATCTTCTCCGATCGAATCGAGAGCCGGCGGAGGTCGGTAACCTCATCATCCTCTGCGTGCCGCCGCAGCAGAAGATCAAGAATTGGGTTCCTTCGCGAGACCCGGCCCTGCGCTGACGGCAGGTTAGTGCGTGGCCCGGCTAGTGCGTCGCGCCGGCGGCGATCTTGAGGTCCGTCGTCGTCGCCAGGGTGGACCGGACGACGACGGCGAGCGCCTCCGCCAGCTGCTCCAGCGGAAGGGACGGGTCAGTACTCCCCGGCGGCAACTGGGCTGGCTCATAGGGAACGTGGACAAAGCCTCCCCGGGTTCCGGGCCGAAGCCGCAGGGCGTGCATCAGCCCGTAGAAGAGGTGGTTGCAGACGTAGGTGCCGGCGGTCTGGGAAACCTCGGCGGGGATCTCTGCCGCCAGCAGGGCCGCGAGCGCCGCCTTCACCGGAAGGGAGCTGAAGTAGGCGGCCGGTCCCCCCTCGACCACAGGCCGGTCCACGGGCGAGTTGCCGGCATTGTCCGGGATCCGCGCGTCGTCGCAGTTGATCGCGATCCGCTCCAGCGAGATCCGGGGCCGCCCTCCGGCCTGGCCCGCGCAGATCACCAACTCCGGGCGGTATTGCTCCAGCGCTGCTTCGAGCACCCGGATCGCGTCCCCGAAGACGCAGGGGAGCTCCACCGCCCGCGCGTCGAGCCCCTCGGCGCGGAGCCGGGCCGCGGCCTCCCGCGCGGCCGACCACGACGGGTTGGTGCTCTCGCCGCCGAACGGCTCGAACCCTGTCAGGAGAATCATCGCCCCAGCCTAGCAATGCAGGCCGCCCCTGGAGTCGATCGGCAATCCGAAACCTCGAAACCGGCGGGCCGATGCGGCGCGGGACCTTGACTTAAGATCGAACATATATTCGAATGAGGTCATGAGGTGGGACGCACAAGCACTTAAACCGGCGCCCGGAGGCAGGGACCCAAGAACCGGGGACGCGGGTGGCGGGGAACCCGGAGATACGAGCGGGCACAGCCGGGCCCCGGCCACGGATGCGCTGTTGCCCCTGATCGGGCTGGTGCGCTCCGTGACCACCCCCGAGTTTGCCGGGGTCACTTTCCATGAGGTCACTGCCAAATCGGTGCTCAACAAAGTGGTCGCCGGTTCCCGGATGCCGTTCGAGTGGACCATCAACCCCTACCGCGGCTGCAGCCACGCCTGTGTCTACTGCTTCGCCCGGAAGAGCCACACCTACCTCGATTTCGACGCCGGGCTGGACTTTGACAGCCAGGTGGTGGTGAAGATCAACGCCGCCGACGTCCTGCGCCGGGAACTCGCCAAACCCTCCTGGGGGCGGCAGCACGTGGCCCTGGGCACCAACACGGATCCCTACCAGCGGGCCGAGGGCCGCTACCAGCTGATGCCGGGCATCATCGGGGCGCTGGCCGATGCCGGCACTCCCCTGTCGATCCTGACCAAAGGCACGTTGCTGGCCCGGGACATTCCGCTGCTGAAACATGCCGCGGCCCAGGTGCCCGTCGGCGTGGGCATCTCGCTGGCGATGACGGACGAGCGCCTCGCCGAAGCCGTGGAGCCCGGCACACCCGGTCCGCGTGCGCGCTTGAAGCTGATCACGCGGCTTCGCGAGGCGGGGCTGCCCTGCGGGGTGATGGCCATGCCCATCCTGCCGTGGCTTTCGGACAGCGACGAGGCCCTCGATTCCCTGTTCGGCTCCCTGGCCGCGGCTGGCGCCACCGGAGTCACGGCAGGAGCGCTCTACCTCAAGCCCGGAACCCGGGAATGGTTCATGCAGTGGATCGCCAAGGAACATCCCAGTCTTGCCGGGAAGTACCGCCGGCTGTACGGGACGGGCTCCTACGCCTCCAAGGAGTACCGGGACTGGCTGTCCGGCCGCATCCGCTACTTCAAGGCCCGCCACGGCTTCTCCGGCTCGCATGGCTTCAGCCACCGCGACCTCAATGGCGACACCGGCAACCTTGATCCGAGGGACGAGGAAGCGCAGTACCCGGCCGGCAGCATCCCCGAACAGGCTGCACTCTCCGGCGCCCGGCACGCGAGCTCTGCCGCAGACGCGGCACAGCCCACCCTGTTCTAGAGAGCCCCCTGTTCTAGAGGGCCTTGACGGCGCCCAGAACCCGGGTTAGTGAATCCTTGGCGTCACCAAACAGGAGCGTTGTCTTGGGATCAAACAGCAGCTCGTTCTCGATCCCGGCGAAGCCCGGCCGCATGGAGCGCTTGAGGAAGACCACCTGCCCGGCCTGGGCCACCTCCAGGATCGGCATCCCGTAGATCGGCGCCCCGGGCGTGGACTTGGCGGCAGGATTAACCACGTCGTTGGCGCCCACAATGAGCGCCACGTCGGTGTTCGGGAACTCCGGGTTGGCTTCCTCAAGCTCCTTCAGCGCCTCATAGGGAACGTTGGCCTCTGCGAGGAGCACGTTCATGTGGCCGGGCATCCGCCCCGCCACCGGGTGGATGGCAAAGACCACCTCCACGCCGCGGGCCGCCAGGGCAATAGCGAGCTCCGCGATGGTGTGCTGGCCCTGCGCCACGGCAAGCCCGTAGCCGGGGACGATCACCACCCGCTGCGCATAACCGAGCTGAACGGCGACGTCCTCGGGCGAGGAGGAGCGCACCGGCCGGTCGCTCTGCACGGTTGATCCCGCCGTCGAGCCTCCCCGGAAGGCGCCGAACATGATGCCCGCGACGCCGCGGCCCATGGCGGACGCCATCACCTTGGTCAGGATGGTACCGCTGGCCCCGACCAGCGTGCCGGCAACGACCAGCAGCACATTGCCCAGCACAATGCCGGAGGCCGCGACCGCGAGGCCGGTGAACGCGTTGAGCAGGGAGATCACAATCGGCACGTCGGCCCCGCCGACGGGCAGCACCAGCAGGAGCCCCGCCGCGAGGCCCAGCACCAACAGCGCCACAGCCCAGCCGGCTGAACCCGTGGCCACAACGACGCCTCCGGCGGCGACTGCCCCGAACACCACAGCACCCATCACTACCGGCATGCCGGGGAACACCAAGGGTCGGGCGCTGATCAGCCCCTGCAGCTTGCCGACCGTCACGGCCGAGCCGGCAAAGGACACAGCGCCGACCAGCATCGTGAACACCACGGCCAGCCGCACCCAGGGGTCCTCGCTGTGGCCGAGTTCCAGCACCGCCACCAGCGCGGCGGCTCCACCGCCCACCCCGTTGAAGAGGGCCACCAGTTGCGGCATCTGGGTCATCTGCACGCGCCTGGCCACCGGGACGGCCACGGCGGTGCCCAGAACGACGATGCAGGTGACGACTGCGGCCCGCCAGTGCAAACCGCGCCGTCGCGGCGCGCCGCCTGAACCTGCATCGACCTCGTCGGGTGCCATGGGCCTGCCTCCTTCTCTCTTCACCGCGATGGTGGGCGTTGCTAGAGCCCCCCCGGTAGAGGCGTTCGTCCCGAGAAATCGGGGTAGGGCGCGGGCATGCGCGTGGTGGTGACCGGGGCGACCGGCAACGTCGGGACCAGCCTGATGCGGCTCCTCTCTGCCGACCCGGCGCCCCCGCAGGAGCCACCGATGGAGCCACCCGGACCCGCGCCGCCGACCCCGGAGCCCGGGCAGATCTGATCCCGTAGTCCCCGGCGTCGGCTCAAGCCACGCGACGATGCGTCCGATCCCAGTGACGTGGACGCATTCAGGACGAGCGCGCGGGGGGCGCTCGCGGGGTTCGCGCTGGCCGTGGTGCTCGGCGCCTCCGCGGTCGCGGGTCTGCGCCCGAACCCGGCGAACGACCGGCATCTGCTGAGCAAGCCCATCGAGGGGTTCCGCTACGACGACGCCGATCGCTGCAGGGACGGCATCCCGGACGGGACCAAGGCGCTCGAGCGCTGGCTGGAGGACAACGTCCGCGGCGAGACATGGGGAATCGCGCGGTGCGAGCGCTGGGGCGGCGGCGACTTCAGCGTCCATTCCGAGGGGCGCGCGATCGACTGGCACCTCGACGCCAGGAATCGCAAGGACAGGCGGGCCGCCATCCGCCTCATCCGCACCCTCCTCGCCTCCGACCGAAACGGCGAGCCCGCCGCGCTCGCGCGCCGGATGGGCGTCCAGGGCGTGATCTTCAACTGCCGGTCCTGGTGGTCCGGCGCGGGCGGGCTCGGCAAGTACTCCTACTGCTACCGCGACAACGGCAAGAAGCGTGACGACCTCGACCCAACCCAGGCCCACCGAGACCACGTCCACATCGAGCTGAACTGGGCCGGCGCCCACAGGCGGACCAGCTTCTGGCGCAGCCGGTTCGGGAAGCGCTACTGATGCGCCCCGCTTCGGGCGGGCGCCGGTGCACGCGCTCGCCCATAACCGGCTGTCGACTTGAGGGCCGGCGGCGCGGCGCCGATGATCGAGCCGTGAGCATCGGGAAGGATTTCGCCGGGGGGGGTCGAACGCGCTGGGTTTCGCTGCTGGTCGCCGTCGCTCTCGCGCTGCTCGGCGTCGCCGCGGCGACCGGCGCGATGCGCAGCGAGAAGGTCTCGAACCGCCTGTGCGAGACCACCGGCGGCGGGCGCTTCGTGAAGGTCCCCGGGTTCCCGGGCGAGCGAATCGACCGCCGCCTCCTGCGTGACATCGAGTGGATGCGCGAGCGCTACAAGATCTTCATCACCGACGGCTACTCGACGGATCCCGTCCACGCGGCCAACGGCGAGCACCCGCTGGGACTGGCGCTCGACATCGTGCCGAACAAGGCGGAGGGCGGGCGCTGGCGCGACATCACGCGGCTCGCCGAGTGGGCCGAGCCCGAGCAGGACCGCCCCCGTGCGCCGTTTCGCTGGGTGGGCTACGACGGGGACGCCGGACATGGGCGGCGTAACCACCTGCACCTCTCCTGGAGCCATTCCCCGGCCAAGTTCGACGAGCCCGCACGGACGGTCTGGAGCGTGAAGTGCCCCGAACCCCGCGACACCGACACCGGCGACGGCGGGGACGGCGGCTCGAGCGGCGGTGACGGCGGCAGCTCCGGCGGGATCTCGACCAAGGGGTCGGGGACCAGTGACGGGGGTGGCCGCGGCGGCTCGAGCGGCGGGATCAGCGCGGGTCGCCTCGCGCCCGTGCAGCCCGAGTCGGGCGGCGTCTCAGCCCCTTAGCGCGACCCAGAGCGGGGCGGAAAACGGCAGGACCGTGCGGGCCCGCCTTCGAGAGATGACTCCCGGGCGTGCCCGTCATGGCTGGCTCCGGTCAGGCCGATCCGCGGCGCTTGCTCGCTACCGCTTAAGGCTGCTTCCTTCCGGACCTGACCTGGTTCGCGGGCGCTCATCGCGCGGGACCTGACCATCAACGCCGCCCGTGACGTACTGACCCCGAGGATCATCTTCCTCGGGCGAGCGTTCAGCCCCGCTAGAGCGGATTGCGGGTACAGGGCACCGCTAGCGCCCCGCCTAGCACGGTCCGCGACGGATCGTAGCGAGGACGGCTAGTAGCGGGGGTCGCGAGGATCGACGCGGCGCTCGACGACCCGGTCGTCGGCGACCACCGTGCTTCGCCGCGTCATCCACAGACCGATCACGAGCCCGACGACGCCGGCGATCATCAGGATGAGCCCGATGGTCGGCAGGTCGACCCCCTCGATCGCGTCATCGACGGCGTAGCGCAGGATCGCCCCGACGGCCAGCAGGAAAATTGAGGTTCCGATGGTCATGCCGGATGAATGTTCCCATCCCGAGGCGGCGGTAAACCCGCACGGACGAAACTTCGAGCAGATCGCGTCCGAGCCGTGCGCGCTACGCGCGCCGGGGGTCGACCACGCAACCGGCGACGGACACGGCGCAGCAGTCGCTGAGCGTCGCGATGAACGCCCGCTCAGAGGGGGTCGAGTCGCGGTCGTCGGGAAGGAAGAGATAGATCGAGCGGCGCATCGGGTCGGCACCGGCGATCGTGAAGGCCTCCAGCTCGCCGCGCTCGAGCTCGTCGGCGACGACCATGCGGCTCACGAACCCCACGCCGAGCCCGGCGCGCACGGAGCGCTTGATCGCCTCGTTCGAGTCCAGCTCCCACCTGTTGGGCGGGTGGTAGCCCGCTCGCACCAGATAGCGATCGGCGACCGCGCGGGTGCTCGATCCCGGCTCGCGCACGAGCAGGGTCCAGCGCGAGACGTCGTCCAGCGCCGCCTCCCCGCCTCGCACCTTCACGCGGCCCGGGGCGGCGATCCCCACCAGCTCATCGTCCAGAAACGGCTCGGCGCGCACGCCCGACGGAATCTCGGTCTCGCCCGCGATCCCGAGCGAGTACTCGCGCTTTGCGACGCGCTCGGCGGTCCAGGAGCTCGACCCGATCGAGATGTCGACGTCGACGCCCGGATGGCGATCCGCGAAGCACTGCAGGATCGAGGGCAGGACGTAGGCGCCCGCCGTGGTCGACGCCGCGAGGGTGAGCGTGCCCGTCTGCGCGCCGTGCAGCGCCTCGAGCTCCTCGCCCAGCCCGTTCAGCGTGTCGAGAACCCGGGTCGCGTGCGCGACAACGATCCGTCCGGCTTCGGTGACCCGGCTCGCGCGCCCGTTTCGCTCGACGAGCCTCTCGCCGATCGCGGCCTCGAGCGTCTTTAGCTGTTTCGTCGCGGAGGGCTGGCTGACCTGGCAGACCTCCGCCGCGGCGGAGATCGATCCCTGGCGATCGACCTCGACGAGCAATCGAAGCCGAGCAGGATCGAGCGCGTCAACTATGCCGGTTGGGAAAGCCATATATAGGACGAATCGCCTAGCAGAATACCTTCCCACCGGCGAGGATCGGCGTCATCGACGACTCCAGCGCAAACCGCCCGCAGCCCTGGATGGACGCCAACCTGACGACCCAGGGCTATCGCCTCGACTCGAGCCGGGCCGCCGCACTGCGGATCGGCCTGCGCTTCCCCACGGCGCTCTGCCTGGCGCTGGTCGTCACGGGATTGGCGCTCGAATCCGCCGCCCTGATCCTCGCCCTGGTTCCGATCGGAGCGATCGCCGGGTGGACCGCCAGGCACCCGTTCGATCTGCTCTGGAACCACGGTCTGCGCCACGCGTTCGGGGCGCCGGAGCTGCCGCCCAACCCGCGGCGGCGGCGCCACGCGTTCAAGCTGGCGACCGTGTGGCTCCTGGCCGTGGGGCTGCTGCTCGCCGTCGGGCAGGAGACGGCGGCCCTCGTCCTCGGCCTCGTGCTGCTCGCGGTGTGCGGCCTGGTCACGGTCACGAACTTCTGCATTCCGTCCAATCTCCTCGCGCTCGTCGAGCGTCGGAGGGGGACCGCGAAACCGCGTTCGATCGAAGGAGAGGCATAGATGGCCGGCGCCGTTGATACCCGCGAGCTCGAGCACAGGGTCAAGGACATGTACCGCCACGTGGCCGAGGAGCCCGAGGGCGACTACCACTTCGAGCTCGGCCGCCCGCTCGCCGAACGCCTCGGCTACCCGTCCGACGCGCTCGACCGGATCCCGTCGGAGGCGATCGAGAGCTTCGCCGGGGTCGGCTACTTCTTCGACCTCGCCGGGCTCGCAGCCGGCGAGACGGTCGTCGACCTCGGCAGCGGCTCCGGCATGGACGTGTTCTTCGCGGCGAACGAGGTCGGCCTCTCGGGACGGGTCATCGGGATCGACTTCACGGCCGAGCAGCTCGCCAAGTCGCGCCGGATCGCCGCGGCGAGCGACTTCGAGCAGGTCGAGATTCGCGAGGGCCGGATCGAGGATTTGCCGGTCGACTCGGCGAGCGCCAACTGCGTGGTCTCGAACGGAGTCATCAACCTCGCGCCGGACAAGGGTCGTGTGTTCGCCGAGGTCGCCAGGGTCCTGCGCCCCGGCGGCAGGCTCGCGATCGCGGACATCGTGAGCGAGCAGCAGCTCAAGGAGTCGATCGTCTGCGACGCGGACCTCTGGGCCTCGTGCATCGGGGGCGCCGCCCAGCAGGACGACTACCGCGAGGCGATCGAGGCGGCAGGCCTTGAGGTCGAGCTGGTCCGCGAGAACCCGTACGAGTTCATCTCGGAGCGAGCCGCGGGCGCGAGCGAGAAGTACGGCGTCAAGAGCGTCTCCCTGCTGGCTCGAGCGCCGGGCTGACCGGCGGGCGCGGGCGCGCCGGCATGTCGGCTGCCACCCAGATTCCCGACGCGGCCGTGAGCGCCGCGACGACGGCGATCGCCGCCGGGAAGTCGATCGCGTCGGCGAGGACCCCGGCGACCAGACCGCCGGCGACATAGCCCATGTCGCGCCAGAACCGGTAGACGCCGACGACCGGCGGGCGCGCGAGCGGCGCGACGGCGTCGGAGATCGCCGCGATCAGCGTGGGATAGACGAGCGCGGTGCCAGCACCGAGCACGACGGCGGCCATCGCCGCCGGCCCGACCGCGCCGCCTGAGGCGGCCAGCAGACCCAGCCCGCCGGCCTGGATCAGCATCCCCGCGACGATCAGGGGCTTCCGCCCGAGGCGGTCGGAGAGGTGGCCGGTGTAGATCTGACCCAGCCCCCAGATCGCCGGGTAGAGACCGGCGACGAGCCCGATCTGCCCCGGGCTCGCCCCCTCGGCCGCCATGAAGAGCGGCACGAGGCCCCACGCGAGGGCGTCGTTCAGGTTGTTGACGAGGCCCGCCTGCGAACAGGAGCGCAGCGCCGGCACGCGGTAGGAGGCGTCGCGGAACGCCTGCGACAGCGCCGGCGGCTCGGCATCCGCGTCGGCGTGGTGGCGGCGTTGCTCGAGCTCGGCGTGGCCAGCCGTGTCGCGAACGAGCACGGCCGAGGCGACAAGCCCGGCCAGGGCGATTGCCGCGCCGGCGACGACGAGCACGTCGCGCGCCACAAGCTCGCTCGCGAGCCAGCCGCTCGACGCGGCGGCCAGAGCGAGGCCGCCGTAGCCCGCCGCCTCGTTCAACCCCAGCGCGAGCCCCCGTCGCTCTGGCCCTACGAGGTCGATCTTCATCACGACGGTCATCGACCAGGCCAGCCCCTGGCTCACCCCGAGGAACAGGTTGGCGCCCACGATCCACCCCCAGCTCGGCGCGACCGCGATCAGCAACGGCACCGGCAACGCGAGCGCCCAGCCGGCGATCAAGAGGCGCCGGCCCCCGGCGCGCTC
>CALMVY010000119.1 GCA_937873245.1 uncultured Arthrobacter sp.
TTCGTCATAACTGGCTGACCGGTCCAGACTGTCAAGAACATTTTTTGTGATTTTAATGGCCATTAATAGAATACTGATCACAACTGGAAAGCTGAGTACCGCCATAAGAATGTTGCTATTGTTGGCTTTGGAAGAGGGTGGGGCGGATATCGTCGAGCTGGGCGTTCCATTTTCCGACCCCATTGCGGACGGCCCGGTAATTCAGCGCGCCAGCGACCGGGCGCTGCGCGCCGTCACGCACCGCACGATCGCGGACGCGGAAGCGCTGCTGGACTCCAACAAGTTCAATGTGGTCGTGGCCAAGCTGATGGAGCTGGTCAACGCTACGCGTAAAACTATTGACGCAGGTGGCGGCGCCGATCCGGCCGTCCGCGAAGCCGTCGAGACCGTTGCAGTCATCCTGAGCCTCTTCGCGCCGTACACGGCGGAGGACCTCTGGAACGTGCTGGGACACCCGGCCTCGGTGGCCAACGCCGGCTGGCCGACACATGACGAGGCCCTCCTGGTGCAGGATACGGTGACCGCCGTCGTCCAGGTCCAGGGCAAGGTCCGGGACCGCCTGGAAGTTTCGCCGGAGATCGGCGAGGACGAACTGCGGGAACTGGCCCTGGCATCGGACAATGTCCAGCGCGCCCTTGACGGGCGGGGGATCCGCACGGTGATCGTGCGGGCGCCTAAACTGGTCAACATCGTCCCGGCCTAGCCGGGAACCGGCCGCCGGTTCATACCGGCGACCGGCCACCAGCGCGTGCCCTGACAGCAAGCGCAGACAGCAGGAGGTGCTTCGTGCCGCACCGCGACCCCGCAGGGTGGCCCTGGCTGAAGGAGCGCCTCAGCGGGTTCCGCCAGGCCACACGGCCAGAAGTGGTCCGCGGAGCGGGTGCCGGCGCGGCGCCTGCCGCCGTCGTGCGGACGGCTGTGGTCACGGATTCTGCCGCTGCGCTCCCATCTGACTGGGTCCGCGGGCTGGCCGTCGACGGGCGCCTGACAGTTGTCCCGATGCCCGTCATGGTGGGAGCTGACATCTACGGCGAGGGGGAAGACGACATCGCCGACACCATCGCCGTGGCCCTGGCGAGCGGCAAACCCGTCAAGACGTCGCGCCCCTCACCCGGACAGTTCGAACAGGCGTACCTGGCGGCCCGGCGGCGTGGCTATGAGTCCGTCGTGTCGGTCCACATTTCCGGGGAACTGTCCGGTACGGCCGATTCGGCCCGCCTTGCCGCGGCCCGGGTGGATTTCCCGGTGGAGGTCCTGGACTCGCGCACCGTCGGAATGGCGCAGGGGATGGGGGTCCAGGCCGCTCTGGCCGCCGCGGCAGACGGTCTGACCGCGGCTGAAGTGCGGAAAATCGCCGGGCAACGGCTGGCCCGCACCAGGGTGTATTTCTATGTGCCCAGCCTCGAGCAGTTGCGCCGCGGCGGACGGATCGGCGCCGCCGCGTCGCTCTGGGGGACCATGCTCGCGATCAAGCCCATCCTTGCGGTTGAAGACGGCAGGGTGGTTCCGCTGGAGAAGGTGAGGTCGGCGGCGAAGGCCATCGCCCGGCTCAAGGAGATCGTGGTGGCCGACGCCGTCGCCCGGCCCGAGGGGCGGGCCCGGCTCGCGGTCCACCACTTTGGCAACCCGGCGGAGGCCGAACAGTTCGCGGCGGAGCTGGCCGACGCCGTCCCCGGCCGCGCTCCCGTGCAGATCAGCGCGCTCCCGGCCGTGCTGGCGGCACATGCCGGCCTCGGTGTGCTGGCGGTGATTGTGGGGGAGGACAGCACCCCCGCAGCCCCCACGGCAGCCGCCGGTTCGTAGTCCGGCCACCGGCCGGCGTCGCCCCTGCGGTTTCGCGGTCTATCCACATAGGCTCCGCTGACGCGCAACGGTGTGCCCGATGCTTCGTAGGATGGGCCCATGCCGCGCCACGAACCGGGACTCCCGTCCAGCACCGAACCGGGCCATGCTGGCCGCAGGCTCTCGGCCGCCATCGGATCCGGGAACGGCGCCGGCCTCCTCGCCGGGCCGACGATCGTCACCCCGCGGGAGGATCAGTGGGAGCCCGGAGCAGATGATTCGCCGGCACAGAGCCGTATCAGGTGGCGCACCGGCCGCCGGGCCGCCGCACTGCTGTGCCTGGTGTCCGCGGTGTTCCTCGGCTGGTTCTGGTGGCAGGCCGCGAACGGTACGAGCGAGGTCAGCCCGCTGGGCTCTGTCACAGCTGCGGAAGCCGGCGACGGGCCCGCAGCGGAACCGGAAACCGAGCCGGGCCCCGCCACGGACGAACCTCCCGGCGGGTCCGCGGGGGACAGCCGCGGAAACATCATTGTGCATGTAGCCGGTGCGGTTGTCCGTGCCGGCATCGTGGAGCTGCCGCGGGGGAGCCGCCTGCACCAGGCCATTGCGGCGGCGGGAGGCAGTGTGCCGGGCGCGGACCCTGACCAGCTCAATCTCGCGGCTGTGCTCGAGGACGGTCAGAAGATCCTGGTGCCACGGCAAGGAGAACCCGTGGCTGCCGGACCGTCCCCGGCTGCCGGTTCCGGCGCCCCGGGCAGCCCGATGGGCGGCGCAGACGGAACCGCCCCGGCGGCAGGAAAGATCAACCTGAACACTGCCGGCGTCGACGAACTGGGAACCCTTCCGCGGGTGGGCCCGGTGCTGGCGCAGCGGATTGTGGAGTGGCGGGCCCAGCACGGCCGCTTCCAGCGGGTGGAGGAGCTGGATGCCGTGGACGGGGTCGGGCCCAAGCTGCTCGCGTCCCTGCTGCCCCTGGTCCGGGTCTGAGGGCGGGGGCATGGAACGGTCCGGCCGCTGGCAGCGGTACGTTGACGCCGCCGTCACCCGGACGCCCGGGAACGCCCGGACACCCGGGAACGCCCGGACACCCGGGAGCGCCCGGACACCCGGGAGCGCCCGGACACCCCTGACCGGGCAGTCCCCGCCGGGGCGGCCGCAGGCCGCCCGTCAGCCAAGCGGCGGGCGCTGGCTCCGCGACCGGCTTCCGCCGTTCGCACTCCCGCGCCGCGCCACTCCGGCCGGGGAGGAGAGCCTCCGCCGGACAGATGTGCGGCTTGTGCCCTCGGCCGGGCTGGTGTGGGCCACGGCCGCCGCCGGATACCACCTGCGACCTGCAGCGCTGGGAGCCCTCTGCATGACCCTCCTCGCGGGCGCGGGGCTGCTCCTGCTCCGGGCGTCGTCCGGCGGTCCTGCCCGGGGCAGGACCGGTGGTAGGGCCGGTGCCGGGACCGGTGGCAGGGCGGGTGGCGGGACTGGGGGCAGGGCGTTGTGGCGCGGCGGTCCGGCACGGCGGAGCTTCCCCGCAACAATGGCCGTGGCGCTGCTCCTCGCCGCTGCGGCCGGTGGCCACGCCGCCGTCGACTCCTCCCGGCGGCACGACGGTGCCGTCGCCTCTGCCGCCGCTGCAAATGCAGCCGTCGTCGCGGAGGTGGAAATTACGGGTGCCCCCCGGGAGCTCAAGACGCCGGGGGGCTCCGGACTCGCGGACCGGTGGGCAGTGCCGGCGGCCCTGATCGAAATGAACGTCGCCTCAAACCGCGTGATCGCGCCCGCCAAGCTGCTGGTCATCGGCGGTGCTGGCTGGGAACATGCAGTGCCCGGTCAACGGATCCGCACCACGGGCAAGCTCAAGACTGCCGCGCAGGGCCAGGCCGAAGCGGCCGTCCTCTCGGCAAGCTCTGCCCCACTCACGATCGGTACCGTCGGGCCCTGGCAGCGCGGCCCCGGGGAACTCCGCGGCTACTTCACGGCTGCCGCCGGGCAATTCGGAGGTGACGCCCGGGGCCTCCTGCCGGGAATGGTGACCGGAGACACCAGCCACCTGGATCCCGGGCTGGATGTGGCCATGAAATCTGTCGGGATGACGCACCTGACGGCGGTCAGCGGAGCCAACTGCAGCCTCATCCTGGGCGCCCTGCTGCTGGCCGCGCGCAGCCTGCGGTTCAGCCGGGCGTTCGCGGCGGTCCTCGGCCTCGCGGGGCTGGGACTGTTCGTGTTGATGGTCGGACCGGATGCCAGCGTCCTGCGGGCGGCCGTCATGGGCGCCATTGGGCTCGTTGCCTTGGCGGGTGGCCGGCCGGGACGGGCCCTGAGCTTCCTGTGCCTTGCCGTGATCGTGCTGGTGCTGGCACAGCCGGCGCTGTCCACCAGCTTTGGGTTCCTGCTGTCCGTGCTTGCGACCCTCGGCATCGTCGTGACGGGGAGGCCGATCATGAGATGGTTCCCGGCGCCGGTGCCGCGCTGGCTGGCCGCCGGAGTGGCCGTTCCGCTATCCGCGCAGGCCTTTTGCGGGCCGGTGATCGTGCTGCTGCAGCCGCAGTTCTCGAGCTACGCACTGCCCGCCAACATGGCCGCCGCCGTCCTCGTCGCCCCGGTCACGCTGCTGGGAACCGCCGCCGTCCCGCTGGTGCCGCTGGCCCCGGCCCTGGCCGCCGCGCCGCTGGCCACCGCCGCGGCCTTCGCCACGGGCGTGGGAGCAATCGCACGCTTCTTCGCGGGCCTGCCAGGCGCCGTCCTGCCGTGGCCGGAAGGAGCCTTCGGCGCCGCCACCATGGCACTCCTCTCCACCTGCACCCTTGCCGTCTGGTGGCTGTGCTTCCACCCCGCCCGCACGGCGGCCCTGGCGCGGGCGGCGCATGGGCGGACGGTGGTGTGGCTCAACGGCAGACTGGACCGCCGCGCCGGCCCGCCGGAGCCGTCGGCCAGGGCCGCGCCCGGCTTGGTGGACCGCCCAGGCCGTGGCACGCTTAGAGTCTGCAAACAATCTTCCGGGAGGAAACCTCAGTGGCTGCTGCCCAGACCCAACGCACCCGGCCGGCGGCGTCGAACACCGCCACCTGGCGCGATGTGACCCCGGCCGCCGTCGTGCTGGTTGGCGGACCGGAAGACTATCTGGGTTCCCGTGCCATGGACCGCATCCGCGCGCAGGTCCGTGCGTCCGCGCCCGACGTCGAAGTCACCCGGCTCAACGCCGGCAGCTATGAGCCGGGCTCCCTCGCCATGAACGTCAGCCCCTCCCTCTTTGGCGAGCAGAAGCTCATTGAGGTGGAAGGCCTGGAGGGCATGAACGATGCTTTCCTGGCCGACGGGCTCAAGTACCTCAAGCAACCCGAACCGGACGCCGTGCTGGTCCTCCGCCATGGCGGCGGCGTGCGTGGCAAGAAACTCCTCGACGCCGTCAAAGCCGGCGGGTGGCCGGTGGTGGACTGCCAGCCCCTGAAGAAGGACGCGGACAAGATCGCCTTCGTGACCTCCGAGTTCAAGGCCGCGTCCCGGCGCATCGATCCCGACGCCGTGCACGCCCTGGTCAACGCCGTCGGCGCCAACCTGGCCGAACTGGCCGCCGCCTGCAGCCAGCTGATCGCTGACGCTTCCACCGGAGTGGACTCCGCCATGGTGGACCGGTACTACGGGGGCAGGGTGGAGGCCACCGCCTTCAAGGTCGCCGATGCCGCCATGGCCGGGAATGCTCCGCTGGCGCTCTCCACCCTGCGCCACGCCCTCGCCACCGGTGCCGACCCGGTGCCGCTGGTGGCCGCGCTGGCCTCGAAGCTCCGCACCCTCGCCAAGGTCGCCGGCGCACAGGGGTCCTCGGGCCAGATTGCCAAGCAGCTGGGCATGCAGCCCTGGCTTGTCGAGCAGGCGCAGCGGGAAGTGCGGCGCTGGACTCCGGAGGGGCTGGTCCGGTCCATCCAGGTGACCGCCGAGGCTGACGCCCAGGTCAAGGGCCTGTCCAGGGACCCGGTCTACGCCGTGGAACATGCCGTAACGGTGATTGCAACGTCCGTGCGGCGCTGATGCTGTGCGCGCCCGGCTGCGCCTGGGGGTCATAGGACAAAACGTGTGTATGGGTTGTGTCTGCTTCCCTGTGGCCGCACGGAAAATCCGGGCTAGCCACAATACCGTTTACTTAGGTGGTTTTGGTGTCCGTTTGAGTGGCCAGCCTGACATCTTGCGTTTGACGACGCGGGGGTTGGTGCGTTGTCGGCGTGGTGGCAGGAGCTCGTGGAGGATTTCTCCGCTGAAGCTGGCGAAGGTTTTCCGGAGTTTGTCAGGGGGAAAAAGCCGGGCGGTCGGCGATGGTTCGCCGGGCTGCCCGGAGGGTGCGTGTGAACGAAAACCTTAAGGGGTCTTCCTCGAAGAGCAGGGCGACTTCGCCGATGAGGGACCGCAGGGCGTAGTGGACGCAAAGGTAGCCGTAGATTTCCTGGAGGACCCCGTCGGGGGTTTTGGAGCGCAGGACGATTCCGGGGCCGCGCTGATGGGTTTTGAGCTCGTCGAAACAGGACTCGATTTCCCAGCGCCGTCCGTAGAGCTCTGCCAGGTCCTGTGCTGGTGCGATGTCAGGGTCCAGGATGGTGGTGATGAGGCGGAACTCGCTGGTGTTCTCGCCGGTGGTGACGGTGTATTCGATCACCCGGACGGGGATCGCGTCCGTGTTGTTCCGGCGGGCCTTGGGGTTGGCGTAGACCGCGGAGCGGTATGAGCCGTCGGGGAGTTCTTCGAGCACGGGCAGGACGTTGGGGTGGCGCAGGGCCGCCAGCGCCTCGTCCGCGATCAGCTTGCCGGCGATCCGGATGCGCTCGTTGAAGCGGACGAGATGGGGACTGGTATAGAGGTGGGCGGACAGGCCCGCCGCCTCGATCGCGGCGCGAAGGAAGGCGCAGGTCGAGCCCTTGCCGTTGGTGCCGGCGATGTGGAGGACCGGGGGCAGCGACCGCTCGGGATTGCCGAGCTTCGCCAACAAGGCCGCGATCCGCTCCAGCCCCAAAGTCGGCAGGCCCGGCGACAGCGCCGCCAGCCGGTCGAGCTGGGCCTGGACGATGGGATGTTCGGAGGTCGCGCGGTCGACCATTCAGCCGCCACCCCGGACTTGATCCGGGGTCCATGAAGCTGGACGAGCCAGCGTGTTGAAC
>CALMVY010000120.1 GCA_937873245.1 uncultured Arthrobacter sp.
CGAGGCGCGGCGAGCAACGTCGACCTGGGAGCGGAGGACCTGGAGGAGCTCGTGCGCCGGTTCGAGTCGCTCTATCGCGACTGCGTGGGCGCGGAGTTCCCGCAGGACTGACGCCGTGCGGGCTACTGCAGGGTGGCCGTCAGCCGTGCCACGTTGTCCACGTATTTGTCCCCCATCGACCGCTTCATCCAGTCCTCAAGGGTCAGTTCGTGCGAAATGCCCCGGTACGTGTCCTCCACCGCGCTGATCCGCCGCACGATGTCCTCGCCCAGGAGCATCACCGAGACCTCGAGGTTCAGCGAGAAGGACCGCATGTCCATGTTGCTCGAGCCCAGCACGGCCACGTCGTTGTCGATAGTGAAGTGTTTGGCGTGCAGCACAAACGGGGCCTTGTACAGGTAGATCCGCACTCCGGCTTCAAGGAGCGCCTCGTAGTAGGACTGCTGGGCGTGGTGGACCAGGAACTGGTCGCCTTTTTCCGAGACGAAGAGCTCGACGTCGACGCCGCGCTGCGCCGCCGTCGTCACCGCGTACAGCAGCGAGTCGTCCGGGACGAAGTAGGGGCTGCAGATCGAGATTTTGTGCTGCGCCGAGTAGATGAGCGTGTTGAAGAGCCGCAGGTTGTTTTCGGTGATGAAGCCGGGGCCGCTGGGCACAACCTGGGCCGTGATGTTGCCGGCATGCAGTTCGGGCCGGTGTGCGAGCTGGGCCTCGAGCGACTCGTCGGTCTCGCTGAGCCAGTCGGTGGCGAAGACGACGTTGAGGGTGGTGACGATCGGTCCGTGCATGCAGGCCATCAGCTCGACCCATTCGCGGCCCACCTTGCGGTGCCGCGGGTTGTTGTAGGAAGGCTCGATCAGGTTCTGCGAACCGGTGAAGGCCACTTCGCCGTCGATCACCATGATCTTGCGGTGGTTGCGCAGGTCCGGGCGGCGCCACTGCCCATGCACGGGACGCAGCGGCAGCATGGGCCGCCAGCGGATCTTGCTGGCCTTGAGCCGGGCGATCAGCTTGCTGTAGCCCTTGATGCGCAGGGTTCCCAGGTGGTCGAACAGGAGGCGGACTTCGACGCCGCGCTCGGCGGCCTCTTCCATCGCGGTCAGCAGATCGTCCGTGACGTGGTCCGAGCTCAGGATGTAGAACTCGGCATTGACGAAAGACTCCGCTTTCCGGACGGCGGCCGCCATCGCCTTGATCGAGTCCGGGTAGCCGGGCAGGAGCTCCACGTGGTTGCCGTCCACCATCGGCAGCGAGCCCAGGGTCTTGTTCAGTTCTGCCGCGGAGGACACCCATTCCGGGCCTTCGTAGCGGCTTTCCAGCATCGCCAGCTGGGACGTGCCGGCGCGGACCCGGGTGTTCACGGCGTCCTGCTGCGCCCGGCGTTTGCGGGAGAGCCGGAAGTTGCCGAAAAGCAGGAACAGGACCAGGCCCACGGCCGGGACGAAGAAGATGATCAGCAGCCAGGCCATCGCCGTGGTGGGGCGGCGGTTTCCCGGGATAATGCCGAGGGCCAGCACCCGGATCGCGAGGTCCACCACGGTCATGATCAGGATCACCCAGGACGGGAGTGATTCCGCCAGCGAAAACGGCCACAGCACAGGCGTACCCCTCAGGTTCCAGACCCGCGGAACAGTTCCGGAACGGGCAACGGTCAAATCCTATCCCGTTGCCCGCCGCACTAAGCTGAAGCCATGACTTCTCCTGCCGCCGTCCCCTCCACCGCCACGGTGCTGGTCTTCCTCGACCCCGCCTTCGAGGAGGGCCGGCTGGCCGATGCGTCCAAGCCGCAACTGATGGCGACCGACCAGGGCGCCACCCGCGGCGACGGGGTTTTCGAGTCGCTGCTGGCCGTCGGCGGGCAACCCCGCAAGCTCCAGGCGCACCTGGACCGGCTGGCCGGATCCGCACGGCTGCTGGAGCTGGACATCCCCGCGGAGGAAGCCTGGCGCCGCGCCATCGCGACGGCCATCAGCGAATACCGAAGCCAGCACGTGCCGGGGTACGAGGCAATTGATGACGACGAGCTCGTGGTCAAGCTGCTCGTGACCCGCGGCGCCGAAGCCGCGGCCGCCCCCACCTGCTGGGTCCAGGCGTCCGCCCCCGGCCCCGCCGGGCGGCGGCAACGCGAGACCGGCGTCGACGTGATCCTGCTGGACCGCGGCTACGACAGCGAAGTCGGCGAACGCGCCCCGTGGCTGCTCATGGGCGCCAAGACGCTGTCCTACGCCGTCAACATGGCCGCGCTGCGGTACGCGCACGCCCACGGCGCGGACGACGTCATCTTCACCTCCTCGGACGGCCGGGTCCTGGAGGGTCCGACGTCCACCGTGCTGCTCGCGCACCTGGAGACCTCCGACGACGGGGCCGGCGGGCTCCGCACCATCCGGCGCCTCATCACCCCCCAGCTCGACAGCGGGATCCTGCCCGGCACCTCGCAGGGCGCCTTGTTCACCGCAGCCAAGGCCGCCGGCTGGGAGCTGGGCTACGGCCCGCTGGAGCCCCATGACCTCTACGACGCCGACGCCGTCTGGCTGATCTCCAGCATCCGGCTGCTGGCGCCCGTCAACCACATCGACGGCAAGGAAATCGGTACCCCGGAGCTGCGCCGGCAGCTCACGGCCGAGCTCAACGCGCTCTACGCCACCATCGAGTAGCCCACGCCGTCAGACATCCAACGCGGGGTCACTTCGCGCCGGTCCGGCGGCCTCCGATAGGCGCAAAGTGACCCCGCGTTGCAGGGCCACCGGCGCGGAGGAGGAAAGGCCTGCCCCGTCCTTGTGTGCCGCCTGGGACCACGCTCTCCGGAGCGCCCGCCAGGCGTCGTCGTCGGGCATTCCGGACGACGTGACGGCGACGGCGGCCGCGCCTCCCGAGACGGATACCTCCGGCCCGCCCGCCAGTCGGCGGCGAAGATGGTGCCGCAGTTCCTGGCCCAGGGCAGCGGCCATGGCCAGGCTGGTGAACACGGAATACAAAGGGATCAGCGGCAGCGCCCATACCTGCCGCAGATTTTTCCACGCCCGGTCCATGCCCACGGTGCCCACTGTCAGCACGAGCGTCACGATGACGCCCCAGCCCAGGACCGCCCAGGCGTCGCTGCCGAGCGGGTCGTAACCCAGGACGAGCAGGAACGCCAGGCCGAGGATCAGCACCATCTGGACCAGGGGCCGGACCACCATGGTGACGGCGTTGAAGAGCAGATGGGCGCCAAACCTGCCGTGCCGGAGATTGCCGATCACGCCCTTGTGGACGGCCATGGTCTGCAGCAGCCCGCGGGCCCGCCGGACCCGCTGCCGCCACAGTGCGGCGATGGTGGACGGGGACTCCGCGTAGACGAGCGCCCGGGGCGCGAAGACAACGCGGTAACCCGCCCTGTGCACCCGCCATGTCAGTTCCAGGTCCTCGCCCACCGTATCCTCGCGGAACAGGCCGACTTCCTCCACCACCTTGCGCGGGAAAGCCACGATGTTGCCGGAGACGGCGGGCAGGCAGCCCATCATGCTCAGGGCACGCCGGACCATGCCGGCGCCGATGTGGCTGATGAAGGGCAACATCCGGGTCTGGGCCCGGTTGAGGTTCACCGGGCGGTCATCCCCGCAGACCGCCCCGGTGCGCCCGTCCTCGAAGCCCTGGAGCATCTCCTCGACGGTGTGCCGGGAGAAAATGCCGTCCGCGTCGACGAACATCAGAACGTCGCCGGCGGCGTTCCGGATTCCCAGGTTCAGCGCGGCCGCCTTGCCGGCGTTGGTCTGTGTCAGTACCTTGATCCGCGGATCCCCGGCGGCGAGTTCCGCCATCAGCTGCGCCGTGTTGTCGGTGGAGCCGTCGTCCACGAGGATCACCTCGTACCGGTCATACCGGGTGAGCTGGATCGACCGGACACAGTTCGCGATCACGGTTGCCTCATTGCAGGCCGGCACGATGACCGACACGCTGGGCCATTGATCGTGCAGCGTGGGGACGTCGCGGCGCCGCCGGCCGGCGGCACGGATTTCGAACCAGGCGGAGAGCGGCAGCACCAGCAGTGTCACCAGCCCGAACACCAGGACCGGCACGCCGAGCACGAGGAACACGAACCGGGCGCCGGGGAGGGCGGCGGCGAAGACCGCATCAAACAAGGACATCGGCATACGCCCCCGTGCCGTGCCGGAAGGACGCCGGGTTGAAGGACGGCAGGGCGAAGGACGCCAGCACGGCGTCGAGCAGTTCCGGCGCCTGGCCGCTGTTCGAGCCGAACCGGGCGTTCACCTCGAGTACCACGGGCGTCCCGTCCGAGCGGCGGCGGACGTCCACGTCCACCGGACCCGTGAGGCCCAGCGAACGGACCGCGGCCATCGCCACGTTGCCGACGTCGATCGCTTCGCCTGCTTCGGCCCGGCGGGTGGCGACGGCGTTCCCGACGTTGCCTTGTGCCAGCTCCGTCTTCTCCACGACGACGACGAACGGTGCCGCGCTGTTGTGCGCGGGGGTGCCGAACACCATGGGTCCATACTCGGTGCCGGGAATGAACTCCTGGACGATCTGCCCGTCCGGGAGATGGTGCCAGTCCACGTCCGTGCTGCCGTCGATGACGATCACGCCGCGCCCGCCGCGGGACACCCGGGGCTTGACGACGACAGGTCCACCCAGCGCCTCCATGGCCGCCTCCGCGTCGGCGAAGTCGCCGGGCACGCCGAACCGCGGCACGGGAACCCCGGCCGACTGCAGTTGCCACGCGGTGAAGAGCTTGTCGTTGGCGACCGCCACCGGCCCGGGACCGCCGATGATCACGCGGACCTCCGCCCCGAACGCCGCCCGGAACGCCGCAAGCTGCGGGAGTTCCTCGCTGACGGTGGGGATCACCAGATTGATGCCGTCCTGGACCACCAGCCGGCGGAGCGCCGAAACCAGCTCCGGGTCCGACGCGGGCGGGACAGGGACGGCCGTGAGGCCCGCCCCGGCGGGAAGTTCGCACACGTCGGTGCCGAGGACGGGAATACCGCGGGCCTTCAGTTGGGCCGCGATGGCACGGCCCGCCGGCCCGCCCGCGCCGGTGACCAGGGCGCGGGGCTTCACAGCTTGTCCATTTCCGCGTTCAGGAGCCGGACGGGCTCATCGGTTTCGGCGCCCCTGCGGCCGGCGGCGGCAGCGGCCAGGAAGGTGATCAGGAAAACAATGAGCAAGACAGATATCGAGACCATGGAAATCTCATTCCTTCGTAGAAGTACCGGCTGTGCCGTGTGTGGTCTCAGTCCGGGGCATCTCCGGCAGGGCGCATGGCTGCAACCGGCGCCACCGTGATCGGTGGCGCGCATTTCCGGGCACTGACTTCTGGGCGTTGACCAGCGCAGATGTTGCACAGCGCGATTGCCCCCCGGCATGTTGCGTGGCATGTGGGACCTTCTGGAGACCTGGGATTTGCTCTTCCAGTAAAGGTGAGTCGCCTATCAGAAAACCCGCGTAGGAACTACTTGAACTTCATTGACCAGAATGAGCTGCCGGTGCGGGTAGTACTCACAATGGATACTTTGACTACGCGAATTGGTCCTTCCTGCATTGCCCGTGATTATCGGCTTCTTCGTCGTGGGGCGCCCCTGCCAAATGGATATAAGCTCGGCCAGCCACCCCCGGCTCAGGGCCGCGCTCCGGTAGTTGTTCAGGTAGTTTCCGCCCCGAGTCCGGCGGATTCCGTTACTTAACATGACGGCGGCGGTGCGGGCCGGCGTCGCGGGTGTTACGTTTTTGGTGAGTAATGAGAACCGGCGCCAAGCCCTGACTGGCCGGTCGGCAACCCTCCCTTTCGCGGCGGGGTGCCTCAGGTGAATACTCGGCACATCGAAAATTCGAGCTGCAAGCGTGAAAGAAGGAGATCCGTCGTGCCTGACGCGTCCGCCCCCGCTGTCCCCGATACAGCAACCCGTACGGTGCCAACCCCGGCCCCCGCCGTCCCCGGTGCCGCCGGGGAGAGACTGGCGTACCGCCTGTTCACCGGCCCCGATGACCGCGCCTTCTGCGAGCGCGTCTCGGCGGCCCTCGCCGAGGGCTACGTGCTGCACGGCAACCCGTCCGCCACATACAACGGCATCAATGTCATCGTGGCCCAG
This sequence comes from uncultured Arthrobacter sp., assembly GCA_937873245.1. Taxonomy (GTDB): domain Bacteria; phylum Actinomycetota; class Actinomycetes; order Actinomycetales; family Micrococcaceae; genus Arthrobacter. The sequence continues at coordinate 6,084 of CALMVY010000120.1, forward strand.
GCCGTGGTGCTGCCGGCCGCGGTCGCCAGCGCCGATGCCGCCGTCGCCAATGCCGTGGATGAGCTGGAGTTCGACGGCGAGGGCCACGCGTGAGCTACGCCGGGGACCTCAGCCCGCAGGAGGCCTGGGCCAAGCTGGAGGACGGCGCCATCCTGGTGGACGTGCGCACCGAGGGTGAATGGGCCCACATCGGCATCCCGGACACGACGTCGGCGGGCGGAACCCAAAAGGATCCGCTGTTCGTCCAGTGGAACCTCGCCGGAGGCCTCCCCAACGCTCGGTTCGTAGAACAGCTGAAACGACAGCTGAGACTGCAACTGCAAGAGCAGGCCCCCGACGGGCCCGGCACTGAGCTGGTCTTCCTGTGCCGGTCCGGCGCGCGCTCCATCGCCGCCGCCATCGCCGCGACCGAGGCCGGCTACACCTCCTACAACGTCCTGGAGGGCTTTGAAGGCGAACCGGACGGCCGCGGTGAGCGCACTGTCAACGGCTGGAAGAACCGCGGCCTGCCCACCAATACCGGAAAGCACTAAGTGACCTTCAACCCTGACGCCGCCGGCTGGAGCGCCGACACCCAGGCCGTCCGCGGCGGACTCGACCGCACCGGCTTCCAGGAAACGTCCGAGCCGATCTTCCTC
>CALMVY010000121.1 GCA_937873245.1 uncultured Arthrobacter sp.
TTGAGCAACGGCAGCAGGACCAGGAGCACGATCCCGGCGAGCCCGGCGGCGGCGCCGACGACCTTCCGGCGGGTGGGCCGCGGCCGGGACGGCGGATGCGTACGGGTGGCGGCCGCTGTCCGGCGGGGGCCGGCGGGGCCGTCGGCGGTGCCCTTGGTATCAGTGCTGTTGGCCCCCGTGCTGTTGGTGCCGGCGGCGTCGGTATCGGTGGTCATGAGGTTCTCCCGAGCAGGCCGGAGGGACGGAACAACAGAACGAGCGCCAGGGCCAGCACCACAACGAAGTCGCCGGTGCCGCCCAGGTAGAAGTTGGCGAACTGCTGCAGGACGGCGACCGCGACGGCGGCAATGGCCGCGCCGGTCAGCGAGCCCAGTCCGCCGATCACGGTGACGATGAAGGCGAAGATCAGCAGGGAACCGCCCAGCATGGGCGAGACGTAGCCGAAGTAGTGCGAGGCAAGGACTCCGCCCAGGCCCGCGGCGGCACCGCCGATGGTGAAGACCAGGGTGAAGGCTTTCCTGACGTCGATGCCGAGGGCGGTCACCATGGAGCGGTTCTCGACGCCTGCACGGATGATCATGCCGTAGCGGGTGTTCTTCAGGAAGAACACCATGGCCAGCAGCACCAGGACGGCGGCGATGATGCAGACAAACCGGTCATTGGGGACGCGGGCGCCCAGGATCTCGGTGGTGTCCTTGAACCAGGCCGGCCCCTGGATGAACACCGGGTCGGTGCCCCAGATGCCGTCGAAGAGGGCCACAGCGGCGAGTGAGAGGCCCAGGGTGATGAGGAGCTGTTCGATGTGGCGCTGGTACAGCCGGCGGATCAGCACGAACTCGGTGAAGGCGGCGAACGCGGCACCGGCCGCGGCGCCGACCAGCAGGGAGAGCAGGAAGACCCCCCAGTCGTCGGAGCCGGTGCGGCGGGCGATTTCCCAGCCGGCGAAGGCCCCGAGGGTCAGGAAGGCGCCGTGGGCAAAATTGAGCACACCCATCAGCCCGTAGATCAGGGACAGCCCGGCGGCCACGAGGAAGTACAGTGCTCCGAGGCCCAGACCGGTGAAGAGGAGCAGGACGACGGTGCTCACAGGGCGGCGCCTTTCCCGGCGGGGGCCGCGTCTGTTGTCATGGGAGTTTTGCCTGTGTTTTCCCCGGTGATCTCCCGGGTGTTTTCCCGTCCGTTTTCCCCTGCGTTTTCCCGTGGGGGACCCTCGGCGGCGACGCCCAGCAGCCGCTGGGTCAGCTCGGCGTCGTCCAGGAATGCCAGGGCGCTGCCGGTGTGGACCACCCGGCCGCCGGAGAGGACCACCGAGCCTTCGGCGAGCTGGCGCACAACGTGCAGGTTCTGCTCGACCAACAGGATGGGGACGGTCTTCGCCGCTTCGGCGAGGGTTTCGGCGACTTCGGCTACGATTTTCGGGGCCAGGCCCTTGGTGGGTTCGTCGACGAGCAGGATCTTGTTGGTGTTCAGCAGTGCACGGGCCAGGGAAACCATCTGCTGCTGGCCGCCGGAGAGGGTCCCGGCCATCTGGGCGGACCGGGCGAGCAGGTCCGGGAAGAGGTCTTCGACCAGCTGGCGGCGGGGTGCGTCGTCGCGTTCGGCGAGCCGGAGGTTTTCCGCCACGGTGAGCTTGGAGAACACTTCGCGGTCCTCGGGTACGTAGCCCACACCGCTGCGGATGATCTTGAAGGTGGGATCCTTTTCGATCCGCACGCCGTCGAGCTCCACGGCCCCGGTCCGGTCGATCAGGCCGATGATGGCCTTGATGGTGCTGGTCTTTCCGACGCCGTTGCGGCCCAGCAGTGCGGTGATGCCGGTGGCCGGGACGGTGAAGGAGACATCCTCCACCACCTGCTGCCCGGCGATATGGGCGCTGAGACCCTCGATCCTGAGGATGGGTCGGGTTTCCGCTGCGGCGGTCATACGGGTTCTCCCAGGTAGGCACTCTGTACGGTGGGGTCCGACATCACGGCCTCCGGGCTGTCAAGGGCGAGCAAGCTGCCGTGATGCATTACGGCCACCCGGTCCACGAGGCCCAGGACCACGTCCATGTGGTGCTCCACCATCATCACGGTGCAGCCGCGGTCCCGGTGCATCCCCCGGATAATGGCGCTGAGGGACGGGACGTCCCCCGACGCCACCCCGGCCATCGGCTCGTCCAGAAGCACGACGGCGGGATTCGTCGCCAGCAGGACGGCGATTTCCACTTTGCGCTTCTCGCCGTGCGAGAGGTCTCCCGCCGCCGTCGTGAGCTGGCCGGTGAGGCCCACCTCCTCAATGGTGTTGCGGGCAGTCCGGGTGGCCTCGTCGGAGGCGGAGGGAAAGCGCAGGAGGCTGTTGCTGCCGCCGAGCTTCGCCTGGGCCGCGAGCCGGACGTTTTCCAGCACGCTGAGGCGGGGAAACAGGTTGGAGGTCTGGAAGGTCCGGCCCAGCCCTGCCTTGGCCCGGCGGTGGATCGGCGCGGACGTAATCTCCCTGCCGTTCAGCGCGATGCTGCCCGTCGTGGGCCGCATGACACCGGAAATCAGGTTGAACAAGGTGGTCTTGCCGGCGCCATTGGGACCGATGACGCCGATCATCTCGCCGGTGCCGACCGTGAAGCTCACATCCTGGAGGATGCGGGCACCGCCGATCTGGAGACCGAGGCCGTCCACCGCGAGGGCGGGCAGGGCTGGGGAATTCATTCGGATCCTTTGTGACTCGCTGGGGCCGTGGGGACGGTGCGCGGCGCTGTGCGGTATCCCGGTGTTAGCCGGAGTTATCCGGTTTTCGGGGCACAGCGCCGCAGCCATTTTCCATACGGCGGGGCTATTTCTTTTCCGGCGGGGCGACAGTGTCGCCCGGAACGACATTGACGAGCTCGGGGCCCCAGCTGCCGCCCGTCTGGACGAGCTTCACCTGGTACATGTCCTGGATGAGGGCGTGGTCCGAGGCGCGGACGGTCTGCTTGCCCTTGGGGCCCTCGAAGCTGAAGCCCTCGAGTGCCTTGACCATGGCGTCGGCGTCGGAGCCGCCCTCCTTGATGGCCTGGACGATCATCTGGCCGGCCACGAAGCCGTCAGGGGTGAAGAGGTCCGCCTTCTTGCCGGCCTTCTCGACCGAAGCGATCATCTTCTTCTCCACCTCGGTGCCCGAGGCGCCCGGGAAGTAGTGGTTCAGGAAGCTGATCTTGGAGGTTGCCTCGCCGTAGGCACCGAAGGTGGCGGCGTCGCCGAGCCCGGTGACCACTGGTGCGGCGTCGAAGGCACCCTGCTGGCTCAGGCTCTGCCACATGGTGCCTGTCGTGGCCCCGGCCCACGCCACGAAGACCATGTCGGGTTTGGCATCGATGAGCTGGCGGGCAAAGGGGGTCAGTTCCTGTCCTTCCGGGACGAGGACTGCCTCGACGGTGGCGCCCTTGGCTCCGAGGACGGCCTTGACCGCGGCAACGTTGCCCTGGCCGAAGGCGTTGTCCTGCGCGAAGACAACCACCTTCTTGCCGTTGGTGTCGATAAAGGAGCCGGCGGTGGCAACATCCTGGAGGCTCTGGCGGCCCGAGCGGAAGGTGTACTTGTTGATTCCCTGGATGGCGTCGGTGGCCGCCGGGCCGGAGATGTACAGGATCTTGTTCTGGGCGGCCTGTTCCGCGAGCTTCAGCGCGATGCCCGAGGCGACCGTGCCGCCGATGATCTTGTAACCCTTGCCGATCATGTCCTTCGCGGCCGTCACGGCCTTGTCCGGGTCCCCGCCGTCGTCGGCGTAGGTGAGGTTGATCTTGGCCCCGTTGACGGCGCCGGTCCCGCCGGTGGCGTGGTCGATGCCCGCCTGCAGGCCTTCGTAGTAGGTGGCGCCGTAGGCTGCCAGCGGTCCGGTCTTGGAGTAGATGATGCCGACGTTGACCGGCTCGGCGGCCGTGGTGCTGCCCGACTCGGCCGGCGCTGCGGTGCCGGCAGAGGGCGCGCACGCGCTGAGGGCGAGCCCGGTGGCCATCACGGCGGCCATCAGGAACTTCTTTGTATCCTTCACGGGATGCCTTTCGTTGAAACTCCCGCGGAAGCTGGGCAGGAGATCTGAGCAGGAGTTGACTGAGAACTTCGCTGAACCTGAAAGGTGATTCAGATTACGGCAAATCTATGGCGCAGCTCACAGCGTGTCAACGGATTTCGAGGACGGCTTTGCAACGTTATGGCAACGGTTTGGGCACGGCGGCGTGCGGCAGCCAGTATCTCCGATGCTCCCTCAGGTCAGGACAGCGACCGCCCGACGCTCCATCAGAACAGGAGCCGTCAGAACAGGAGCGGGAGGTCAGGCGGCGAAGTGTCAGGCGGGGATGGCTGCGTCCGCCGCTGCTGCGCGCCGGCAGACCGACGTCATGAAGGGCGTGAATTCACTCGCGGAGCCCAGCCGGAGCCCGGCGCTGTGCGTCAGCACGCCGTCGTCCACCCGGAAGGTATGCCGGGATGTGCCGCGGTCGCTGCGCCGTTCCATGGTGAGGGTGCCGTCCACCCAGCTGGCGCGTGCGGGCGCTTCCGGGGGCAGTCCCATGCTGTTGACGTGATACCAGAGCGTGTCGGGGCGGTCCGGGTCCGTGGTGAACACCCCGTGGCCCTCGGAACGGGTGCCGTCGGCCTCCGTGTGCCGGTAGCTGTGGGTGACAGCCAGCCCCGCGGCCGCACGGGCGAACGTCAGTTCGACGGTGGCAACCCGCGCCGGCCCCCAGGGCGTGGACTCCCACTGCGTGGTTCCAGTCCATTGCCCCAGGAACGCCTCAAGCGCCTCGTGTGCACTGCCTGGCAGCGGCCGGTCCATGTCTTCCTTCCAGGGGTCCTCCCAAATGGAGTTCCTCCCGAGTGAGCCCGTCCCCATCATCACGCGGCGCCGCCTGCCGTGTCTAGGTGCGGGTCCACGACCACCGCTGGCGATGCAGTCCCAGCTCAGGGGCATGCAGTGCCTTCGGGGCCGGACGTCAGAGGCCGAACGTCTCGGTTTCCTCGAAGGGGCCCACCACGGTGACGGTCCGCGGCGCGGCCGCGAGTTCGCGGGCGAGTTCCTGGACTTCGGCGGCGGTCACGGCCTTGATCTGGCGCAGGGTCTCATCGATGTCCTGGTATTCGCCGGAGACCAGTTCGGCGCGGCCCAGCCGGGACATCCGGGAGCCGGTGTCCTCCAGTGCCAGCACGATTCCGCCGCACAGCTGCCCGACGGCCTTGCGGAGTTCCTCGTCGGAGATGCCGCCGTCGGCCAGCTTGTCGAGTTCGGCGCCGAGCAGCTCAAGGACCTGGCGGACTTTCGTCGGCGTGCAGCCGGCGTACATGCCGAAGTAGCCGGCATCGGCGTAGGAGGATGCGAAGGAGTACGTCGAGTACACCAGTCCGCGCTTTTCGCGGACTTCCTGGAACAGCCGGGAGGACATGCCCCCGCCGAGCACGGCGTTGAGCACGCTCATGACGAAGCGGCGGTCGTCGGTGGCGACGATCGTGGGGCAGCCCATGATGATGTTGGCCTGTTCCACGGGACGCTTGACCACGTGCAGGCCGGCGGTGCCGGTGATGTCGGCCCGGTCGGTGGAGCGGCGCTGCACCGGGGCGGCGTCGGGCTCCAGGCTCCAGCCGGCGGAGTGCAGGGCATCCACCACAAGTTCGCAGACGACGTCGTGGTCCAGTCCCCCGGCGGCGGTGATGACGAGCTCGTCCGGGCGGTAGTAGCGGCGGTAGTGGTCCCAGACCGAGTCGCGGGCGACGGCGCGGATGGCGTCCGGGGTGCCCCCGATCGGGCGGCCCAGCGGGTGGGTGCCCAGCACGGCGGCGACGAAGTGTTCGTGGGCGACGTCGGTGGGGTCGTCGCTGTCCATCGCAATCTCTTCGAGGATGACGTCGCGTTCCTGCTCCATCTCCTGCGGGTCCAGCACGGCGCCGGTGATCATGTCCGCGATGACGTCAATCGCCATCGGCAGGTCCGTGTCCAGCACGCGGGCGAAGTAGCAGGTGCTTTCCTTCGCCGTGGCGGCGTTGGATTCCCCGCCCACCTCGTCGAACGCCGAGGCGATCTCGAGGGCCGTGCGCCGCTGGGTGCCCTTGAACAGCAGGTGCTCCAGGAAGTGGGTGGAGCCGTGCTGCCCGGGCGCCTCATCCCGGGAGCCCACGCCGACCCAGAAACCGATGGTGGCCGAACGCTGGCCCGGCATCGCCTCCGTCAGCACGCGGACGCCGCCGGGCAGGACCGAACGGCGCACCTCGGAACCGCCGTCGGCTCCGTGGATCAGGGTGTCAGCGTGCTGGTTCTGCTCAAGCGGCAGGGGGACGACAGTCATCAAGGCCTTTCAATAAAACCGTCACGGGAAATGTGCCAAATCTGCCTGCAATCCTACCTGCCTTTAACGGCGGCGGGGCCGGTGGACTAATCCACCGGCCCCGCCGCTTGTGTCAGGAAAGACTACTCTGCGGACTCCAGGGAGACCTCAGCGTCGTCAGCATTTTCCGAGCCCGCCTCGTCAGCCACAACGGGCGACAGGGAGAGCTTGCCACGGTCATCGATCTTGGTGATTTCCACCTGGATCTTCTGGCCGACAGAGACGACGTCATCGACGTTGTCCACGCGCTTGCCGCCGGCGATCTTGCGCAGCTCGGAGATGTGCAGCAGACCGTCCTTGCCCGGGGTCAGGGAAACGAAGGCGCCGAAGGTGGTGGTCTTGACGACCGTACCCAGGTAACGCTCGCCGATTTCCGGGATCTGCGGGTTGGCGATGGCGTTGATCGCGGACCGTGCTGCGTCGGCAGACGGGCCGTTCGTGGCGCCGATGTAGACAGTTCCGTCGTCCTCGATCGAGATGTCGGCTCCGGTGTCTTCCTGGATCTGGTTGATCATCTTGCCCTTCGGGCCGATGACCTCGCCGATCTTGTCCACCGGGATCTTGACCGCGATGACGCGCGGCGCGAACTCGGAGAGCTCATCCGGGGTGTCGATCGCGGAGTTCAGGACGTCCAGGATGTGCAGGCGGGCTTCGCGGGCCTGCTTCAGGGCGGCTGCCAGGACGGAGGCCGGGATGCCGTCGAGCTTCGTGTCCAGCTGGATGGCCGTGACGAACTCGGAGGTACCGGCGACCTTGAAGTCCATGTCACCGAAGGCATCTTCGGCGCCGAGGATGTCGGTCAGGGCGGCGTAGCGGGTCTGGCCGTCAACCTGGTCGGAGACCAGGCCCATGGCGATACCGGCAACGGCGGCCTTCAGCGGCACACCTGCGTTCAGCAGGGACAGCGTGGAGGCGCAGACGGAACCCATCGACGTCGAACCGTTGGAGCTGAGAGCCTCAGACACCTGGCGGATGGCGTAGGGGAATTCCTCGCGGGACGGCAGCACCGGCATGATGGCGCGCTCTGCGAGGGCACCGTGGCCGATTTCGCGGCGCTTCGGGGAACCGACGCGGCCGGTCTCGCCGGTGGAGTACGGCGGGAAGTTGTAGTTGTGCATGTAGCGCTTGCGCGTCACGGGAGACAGCGAGTCGATCTGCTGTTCCATCTTGAGCATGTTCAGCGTGGTGACACCCATGATCTGGGTCTCGCCGCGTTCGAAGATGGCCGAGCCGTGAACGCGGGGCAGGACCTCGACCTCGGCGGTGAGCTGGCGGATGTCCGTCAGGCCGCGGCCGTCGATGCGGATCTGCTCCGTGAGGATGCGCTGGCGGACAACGTGCTTGGTGACGGAGCGGAAAGCTGCGGACAGCTCCTTCTCGCGGCCTTCGAACTGGCCGGCCAGGGAGGAGGTGACCTCGTCCTTGAGCGAATCCGATGCGGTGTCGCGCTCCTGCTTGTCGGCGATCTGGAAGACAGCGGCCAGCTTGTCGGCGGCAGCGGACTCCACAGCGGCGTAGACGTCGTCCTGGTAGTCCAGGAAGACCGGGAACTCGACGGTCGGCTTGGCGGCGCGGGCTGCCAGGTCGGACTGTGCTTCGCAGAGTGCCTTGATGAACGGCTTGGCAGCCTCGAGGCCCTCGGAGACAACCTCTTCGGTCGGGGCGGTGGCGCCCTGTTCCTTGATGAGATTCCAGGAGTTGTCGGTGGCTTCTGCTTCAACCATCATGATGGCGACGTCGTCTCCGTCGGCTCCCGACACAACCCGGCCGGCAACCACCATGTTGAAGACGGCGTTCTCGAGCTGGGAGTGCTTCGGGAAGGCAACCCACTGCGAGCCGTTCTCGTCGGCGACGAGGGCAACGCGGACGCCGCCGATCGGGCCGGAGAAGGGCAGGCCGGAGAGCTGGGTGGACATCGAGGAAGCGTTGATCGCGACCACGTCGTAGAGCTCGTCCGGGTTGATGGACAGCACGGTGACGACGATCTGGACCTCGTTGCGCAGGCCCTTGACGAACGCGGGGCGCAGCGGGCGGTCCATGAGGCGGCAGGCCAGGATGGCTTCCGTGGAGGGGCGGCCTTCGCGGCGGAAGAACGAGCCCGGGATGCGGCCGGCGGCGTACATGCGCTCTTCGACGTCGACGGTCAGCGGGAAGAAGTCGAAGCCTTCACGCGGGTGCTTGCCGGCGGTGGTGGCGGACAGCAGCGCGGTCTCTTCGTCGATGTAGACCATCGCTGCGCCGGCTGCCTGCTTGGCAAGGCGGCCGGTTTCGAAGCGGATTACACGCTTGCCGAAGCGGCCATTGTCAATGACTGCTTCTGAGAACTGGATTTCGGGACCCTCCATAGAGAGTCACCTCCGTTTCTTGGTTCACGGAGTCCAGCCGCATCAACCCAGTCCAGCATCTGTCTACTGGCCTGCACTGCACCCGGTCATCGATCGAGACCCACGGGCTAAGGCTTCGTTCCTTGAAGCCGTTCCCGGGGATCACTACCGAGGACCGCGAATGCGTGATGCGGTTGATCCTCCTGTTGAGTTTTTGTTTGAAGAAGGCGGCCCTTTCCGGTCCGGAAGGGGCCGCCCCTTAAAGCTGACTAGCGGCGCAGGCCGAGGCGCTCGATGAGCTGACGGTAGCGGGTGATGTCAGTGTTCTTCAGGTAGGTCAGCATGCGCTTGCGACGACCAACCATGGCCAGCAGACCGCGCTGGGTGTGGTAATCGTGCTTGTGCACCTTCATGTGCTCAGTGAGATCCTTGATCCGCTGAGTCAGGACTGCAACCTGGACCTCCGGCGAACCGGTGTCGCCCTCGGACGTTGCGAAATCCTTGATGATGGACTGCTTTACAGCGGCTTCAAGTGCCACGATAACTCCTAGGATGTGCCGTGAGGCCCGAATCAGTAACTCACTGCCGGGGGTGCCGCGCCGGGTCCGCCCTCCAAAGAGATGCTTTCCCGTACACAACAAGAGCCAGCCGCCACGGACTGCAGCCGGATCCAACGTTTAGTTTACCGGCACGCCGCTGAACTTGTCGAAACGGCGGACCTACGGCTGCCCGGACACGCCGCCCGCCAGCCGGTCGCGGATGGCAGCCACGCCGCGGTACAGCTCGGTGAAGGACGTGCTGAGCGGGGACAGCCCGATCCGGATGCCCTGCGGCGCGCGGAAATCCGGAATGACATCCTGGTCCCACAGCGCCGCGGTCATCTCCCGGAACGCCGGGTGGTCCACCGTGATGTGGCTGCCGCGCTGTTCCGGATCCCGCGGCGTCGAGAGTTCAACGCCCGCCGGGGCGAGCCAGGCATCATGGAGTTCGACGGCGAACGCGGTCAGCAGCCGCGACTTCTCCCGGACCGCGGCCATGCCCACTTCTTCCAGCAGGTCGAGCGTGCCGCGCATGGCGAGCATCCCGAAGATAGCCGGGGTGCCGCTGAGGAAGCCGCGGATGCCGGCGGCGGCCTCATAGCCGGGCCCCATCTCGAACGCATCCTTGCGGCCCATCCAGCCCCAGATGGGCTGCTGCAGCCCCGGCAGGTGCCGGGCGT
>CALMVY010000122.1 GCA_937873245.1 uncultured Arthrobacter sp.
TCAGGGTCCTGGGCGGGGAAGGCGGCGAGGAGGCTGTAGCCGCGGAGCCCGCCGCCGGCGTCGATCACGAGGACAGTGATCTCCGGATCGGCCAGGTAGGCGCGGAAGTTGTCCTCGCTGAGGGTGGCCGCGAGGTGCGCGGCGATGTCCGCCGCCGTCGTACTGGGCGGGCAGGCCAGCGGGAAGGTGACGGCCGCAAGTGCCGCCAGCCTCCCGGCGTCGTCCGCGGTTGCTCTTCGGAGTTCGTGGGTCATGCCGAGAACCCTAGTCCGGGGAGGGGTCCGACTTCGTTTCGTGAAGCGTTGTTGCGAGGCGACCCTGCAGGCCACGGGCTGACCCGGCGGAGACCCCGCGGGTGTCACAATCGGCGGTTCCGGCGCGGGCACGTGATAGCAATGGGACTGATGAAAGCATATTTCTGCCTGGCTGCGCCGGGGCACCCATGAGCGCCGGCATCCTGGCGAAGGTGCCACGCAGCTGGATCCTGCTGGCCGCCATCGGGCTCATTGCACTGAACATGCGCGGCCCGTTCGTGGCCGTGGCGCCGGTGGTCGGCCTGATGCAGCAGGAGCTCGGCTTCTCCCCGGTGGAACTGGGCTTCCTGACCGGCATCCCGGTGCTGTGCTTCGCGCTGGCCTCGCCGCTGGCCTCGTTGGCCGGCCGCAAACTCGGCGCGGAAGTCGCCATCACCCTGACGCTCCTGGGCGTGCTGCTCGGCGTGATAGTGCGTTCGGCGGGCAACGGCGCCGTCGTGATGCTGGGCACGGTGATCCTGGGCGTCGCGATCACTATCGGCAACATTGCCGTGCCGCTGATCATCCGGCGGGACTTCGCTCCGGCCCGGCAGGGCACAGCGATGGGCATTTACACTGCCGCGCTGAACATCGGCTCTTTCATCACGGCCATGGTGATGGCTCCGCTGGCCGAGCTGTTCGGCTGGCGGCTTGCCCTCGCTGCCTGCGCGCTCTTCGCCATCGCGGCATTGGTTGCCTGGGTGCTCGCCTTCGGCGCCCGGGCCTTCCGGCCCGAGCCGGTTCCCGGCCCGGGTCCGGTGCGCGCCGGGGCCAAGCGAGCGTCGCGCTGGATCACCGTCGGGCTCACCGCGGGCTTCGCAGGGCAGGCGTTCTCCTACTACGGGGTGACCGCCTGGCTGCCCAGCATCCTCGCGGACGAACTCGGCATGACGGCCGCGCAGGCCGGCGCAGGATCTTCGCTGTTCCAGATCCTAGCCATCGTGGGCGGGCTGGGCGTTCCGATCGCGGCGCGCTTCGCCAGTACGACGGCGGTCGGACTCACCCTCGGCTCCCTCTGGGTGACCGTTCCGCTGGGCCTGCTGCTGGCGCCGGAGCTGTGGTGGCTGTGGTCCTCGTTCGGTGGAATCGCCCAGGGCGGCGGCATCACGCTGATTTTCATTGCCATCATCCGGCTGGCCCGGGACCAGGCCTCTGCCGGACGGATGTCCGCCGTGGTGCAGGGTGTGGGGTATTCCTTCGGCGCCCTGGCCCCGACCCTGCTGGGCTACGCAAACGGCATCACCGGATCCTGGACAGCCCCGCTGCTGATGGTGCTTTGCTCGGTGGCGCTGTTCATCCTCGGGACCGCATTTTCGCTCCGGCACGTCCCCCAGGCCTCAAGGTGAACTCTTAAGAACTTCCCCGGGGCGCGCGGCCAGGGACTGCAGCTCCGGGGGCTCTGCCAGGCCATCCGCCATCCCACGGGTTTGAGGGCCGGTGCCGGGTCTGCCCCTGGCCGCCAGCGCGCGGTCGACACTAAGCGGTATCCCCGCGGCCAGGCCGATCGTCAGGATCACCAGAACGAGGACGGCAGTGGTGTTCCGGACTCCGACGTAGGCCACGAACTCCACGCTGGGAGCCGGTTCCGTGGTGATGTTCGCGGCAGGCTTGACTCCCAACTCCTGCTGCGCGTCCTTGGCAAGGCTGGCAATGCGGTCCAGGATTCGCTGGCGCTCGAATGCGACCTCGTTCACGGATTCGCCCACGATTTCGACCGTAATGACGGGGCGGTTGTAGCTCAGCTGCCACTGACCACCGGAACTGGGGATGTACAGGAGGTGGCCCCGGCGGATGCCTGTACCGTAAAGCGGCGACGACGTGCTGCGCGGAACCGTATTCCCGGCGTCGACATTGAAGCGATGCGTTACCACTGATGCGAAAGCCAGAGTCTGGGCCGGGTCTTCCTGCAGGGCGTTGCCGCTGGCCGACAGCCGCGGGGCGACAAAGAGCACGTCCGTCTTGCTGTAGTAAACACCCGGGGCCGTGCCGGCCGCGAAGAGAAAGGGGAGCATGAGAAGCACTGTGCTCATGGCCAGGTACCACCTGCGCGCAATGGCGTTCCGCTCCCTGGTCAGGCGGTGCCGGAGCAGTCTCCGGATTATCACGGCAGCCCGCTCGTAAGGGGCGTGTCTGCATTGCGTCGGATGTTCGCGTAGGCGCCGCACAGCCCGGCGACCATGAACACCGTGCCGCAGGCTTGCGGAAAGGCGAACTCATCGAAGAGTGCGAAGTTCAGGCTACCGGCCAGCATCGAGGCGACCAACGCCAACCCCATGCCTTTCATCGGTTCCGCGGCGTCGATTCGACTCGAGAAATACGCCACGGCCGTCGCAGAGACAACGACGCCGAGCAAGGCCAGCAATCCGACGATCCCGATCTCCACAGCGCTCACCAGATATTGATTGTCCAAAATCCGGTAGGAGGGCAGGAACGTCCCAAACCCGCGTCCAACGAAGGGACTGACGAGGAAGAACTGCATAGCGTCGTCGTAGCTTTCCGTCCGCGATATGACGCTTGAGTCGCTATTCGTGAACATTCCCACGATCGTTCCGGCCATACCGGGAACGGCGACGTAAACGGCAACGGCTCCGAGCGCCAAGATGGCGCCGGCGGCCCGGCGGACCGCCGCAGGCCAGGACGGGAGCAGGACGAGGTAGACCACTGCCATGGCGAGCAGAGCTGACCGGGTGACCGAGAGGACGGTCGAGAGTGTAATGACAGCCACGGGAAACCAGCGGCGGAAGGTCGATATGGACCGGTCGCGGATGGCCACTGTGAGGCAGAAAGGGAGAATCATGGTCAGGACGACTGCGTACTCCAAGGGGTGGGTGGCTGTCGCTGTAGAACGCACGAACCCGGCTCTGGCCCCGATGCCGGATGTTCCCGATGCGGTCAACCCCGGAATCTGCCATGTGTCCACAATGCTTATGCCGGTAAAGAATTGGACCAGCCCGAGCGTGGCGTACAGGCCGGCGAACAACGTCAGCCGTCGAACCAGAACCATAAAGCGCTCTTCGCTGGTGATGGCATCATTGGCCACCAGCAGGATGCCGACCAGGGCCGCCACGCGCACCAGCCCCAAATCGGCGACACTAATGTCGGCCGCGGGCAGGGCGGTCACTGCGGCCTTCGCATAGCTGGCCAGGCAGGCGGCGACGAAGAGGAAGGCAGCGACCCGCACCCACTGCACCTGCTGCCGGCCGCTGTCGGCGGGTTTCTGTAGGTGGTGCCAAGCCCACCACAGCAGCGCCGCCAGCGCCAGGAGGTAGGCGGGGGCACCGGCGCCGCCGAGCGCCTCAATTCTGCGGTCAGTCGGCACCACATAGAGGAGGACGGCGAACCAGGTGACGACAGTAACGCCGTCGGGCGGGCTGAGCTGGCTGAATCGTGCCACCGTCGCGTCACGGGGCGTCGCAGCTGAAGCCACGGTTACTTATTCGTTGCCATGGTGGGGAGCTCGTCTTTGTCGTTTTTCAGCGCCTCGGAGCCATCCTCTGCTGCCGGTGGTACTGCCGCTGCTGGTGCTGGTGCCGGTGCTGGTGATGCCGCTGCCGGACGGCGGCTGCGTTTGGTCCCGCGACGCGACACCGGCTCCTGGTCGTCGGCCGCACGGGAGGCCCCCTCCTGGGGTTCATCTCCCGGGACTGACGCGTGGCGACGCCCCGCTTTCTTCGTTCGGGAGGTGAGCAGCCGGTCCAGCAGCCCGGTCAGCAGCACCGTCATGGAAAGACCCAGTGCGACGCCGGCCAACACGGCTCGCAATTGGCCCTGCAGCACCGTTGTTGTCGCGTCCTCACGGACAATGGTCAATGCCGTTATCCGGGACTGGCCTGGAATGTTGAGCTGGTCCTGCATGTTTTGCAGGTTCTCAGGCACTATCCTCAGCACCGCGTCAAGGACCTGCAGGGTACTCTCCGGACTCTCACTTTCCGCTGTGATCAGCATGATTGGCCCGGGTGACGTAGCGTCCTTCACTGCGGTGTAGGACCCGTCCGGATGTTCCTGCAGGATCTGCTCACTCGTAGCCTCTGAGCTCAACTTCACGGTCAGCACGCCCAGCGCCTGCTCAAGCCCGCCCAGGAAAAGATAGGGATTCCCGTCCGTGGAAACCAGCGAAGGCGGCGGAATCAGCACAACTCTCGCGGTCGCGCGGTGCATTGGCGGGACCATCGATGACAACAACACCGCGCCACAAGCCGTCAGCAAGACCCCGATGACGACGAAGTACCAGCGCCGCAGGAGACCTCTGCCCAAGTCATGCAGCAGCATAGGCGCCAGTGGCTCCGAGCGGGATGCAGTCTTGAACCGGGCTCTGCGCCTCTGGGTCGGACCTGAATTCCATTGCTTGCCTCCGTTGCGGTGCCGAGAGCTAACGAGCGGGCTGGTGCGTCCACGTTGTCACATCGTATCCGCGGGCCCTTTGGCGCGACAGTACTCGCAGTTAAGTTAAGGAATTCGCGCCATGTGGCAGGTTTTGCCCCCAACGCCGACCCTTTCGCCCGCGGGCCGCAGCCCCGTACTGCCCGTTGTCGGGGATGGGGGTCTTCCGCCGCTGGGCCGCCGCCCCGGATCTCGGGGTGCCTGTTGCGAAGGGCGTGGCAGCCCAGCAAACGGAAATCTTTGCCCATGCCGTAGGCGGGGCATCCCGCCCTGCCGTCAGGCGGGGACGAGCGCCGGGTCCTCGCTGGGGACTTCAGCGCCGTCGCGCGCTTCATGCAGGAACCGGTCGTAGGCGGGAAGCGTCAGGAAGGCCGGGAACGCCGGGGTGAGGGTGACTTCCTCGAAGATGTCCCGTGCATCGGCGAAGCGGTCGCCTTCGAAACGTTCCAGCCTGGCGAACTCCTCGTCCAGCATGTCCTCGACCCATTCGCGGGTGATGACGTCGCCCTGGTCTGTGATGGCCCGGGAGAAGATCCACTGCCACAGCTGCGAGCGGGAGATCTCCGCGGTGGCTGCGTCCTCCATCAGATTGTGGATGGCGACGGCGCCGTTGCCGCGCAGCCAGGACTCGATGTAGCGGATGCCAACTTCGATGTTGTTCCGGATGCCCTGTTCGGTGATGGTGCCGGTGGTGGCGGCGATGTCGAGCAGTGCGCGGTCGTCCGGGGTGACGTCCTCGCGGAGGCGGTCCAGCTGGTTCGGGCGGTCGCCGAGCACGCCGTCGAACACTTCGCGGCAGACCGGCACCAGGTCCGGGTGGGCCACCCAGGAGCCGTCGAAGCCGTCGCCGGCCTCGCGGGTCTTGTCCGCGCGGACCTTCTCGATGGCGATCGTGTTGGCGTCTGCGTCCTTGCGGTTGGGGACAGCGGCGGCCATGCCGCCGATCGCCATGGCGCCCCGCTTGTGGCAGGCCCGGACCAGCTGCTCGGTGTAGGCGCGCATAAACGGCTGCGTCATGGTCACCTGGCTGCGGTCCGGCAGGACAAAGCGCGGGCCGCGGGTTCGGAAGTTCTTGATCAGGGAGAAGATGTAGTCCCAGCGGCCGGCGTTCAGGCCAGCGGCGTGGTCGCGCAGTTCGTAGAGGATCTCCTCCATCTCGAACGCGGCCGTGATCGTTTCGATCAGCACGGTGGCGCGGATGGTGCCCTGCGGGATGCCCAGCAGGTCCTGGGCCAGGACGAAGATGTCGTTCCACAGCCGGGCTTCGAGGTGGTTCTCGATCTTCGGCAGGTAGAAGTACGGGCCCTTGCCCTGGGCGATCAGGCGGCGGGCGTTGTGGAAGAAGTACAGGCCGAAGTCGACGATGCCGCCGGCGATCGGGGTCCCGTCGATGAGCATGTGCTTTTCCGGCAGGTGCCAGCCGCGGGGCCGGACCACGATCGTGGGGAGCTCCTCGGCGGCGCGGAGCTTGTACTCCTTGCCCTCGGGGGAGGTGAAGTCGATCCGGCGCTCCAGCGCATCCGTGAGGTTGAGCTGGCCCTGGATGACGTTGCGCCACGACGGGGTGGAGGAGTCCTCCATGTCCGCGAGCCACACCTTGGCACCGGAGTTCAGCGCGTTGATGGTCATCTTCTTGTCCACCGGGCCGGTGATCTCGACGCGGCGGTCCGTCAGGCCAGGTGCCGGGGGAGCGACGCGCCAGTTCGGATCGTTGCGCACGGACTCGGTCTCGCGGAGGAACCGCGGGTCCTGGCCCTTGCCGATCTGCTGGCGGCGGTCACGTCGTGCCTGCAGCAGCTCCAGCCGGCGGCCGGCGGTGGCCTTGTGCAGCTTGGCAACAAACGCCAGCGCGTCAGGAGTCAGGACCTCGCCCTGCCGGCAAATGGGCTGGGCAGTCAACGTAACCCCGTTGATGGTGAAGTTGTCAGTGAAGCTGTTCATGGGAGTTGCTCCTTGAATGTCCGCCGTTGCCCTATCACTTTTGGTCGCCAAAGGAGGGCGATGGGAACCAAAAGTGATAGGGCAACGGGCGGGAGGTTTGGGAAGTTAGTGGAACTGGCCTTCTTCTGTGGATCCCACGAGGGCGAGGGTGGATGCGTTCGGGTTGAGCGCGGTGGCGATGTCGTCGAAGTAGCCGGTGCCGACTTCGCGTTGGTGCTTGGTGGCGGTGTAGCCGCGGGATTCGGAGGCGAATTCCTTCTCCTGCAGCTCGACGTAGGCGCTCATGCCTTCACGGGCGTATCCGTGGGCGAGGTCGAACATCGAGTAGTTCAGGGCGTGGAAGCCGGCCAGGGTGATGAACTGGAAGGTGAAGCCCATGGCGCCGAGTTCGCGCTGGAACTTGGCGATCGTGGCGTCGTCGAGGTGCTTTTTCCAGTTGAACGACGGCGAGCAGTTGTAGGAGAGCATCTGGTCCGGGAAGTCGGCCTTGACGGCTTCGGCGAACTTGCGGGCCAGCTCCAGGTCCGGGGTGCCCGTCTCCATCCAGATGAGGTCGGAGTAGGGGGCGTACGCCTTGGCGCGAGCGATGCAGGGTTCGATCCCGTTGCGGACCTTGTAGAAGCCCTCCGCCGTGCGCTCGCCGGTGATGAATTCCTGGTCCCGCGGGTCGACGTCGGACGTGATCAGCGTGGCTGCTTCGGCGTCGGTGCGGGCGATGATGACCGACGGCGTGCCGGCGACGTCGGCAGCCAGGCGGGCGGCATTCAGCGTGCGGACGTGCTGCTGGCTGGGGATCAGGACCTTGCCGCCGAGGTGGCCGCACTTCTTCTCCGAGGCGAGCTGGTCTTCCCAGTGCACGCCCGAGGCGCCGGCCTGGATCATGGACTTCATCAGCTCGTAGGCGTTGAGCGGGCCGCCGAAGCCGGCCTCGGCGTCGGCGACGATCGGGACCATCCAGTCCTCGACGGTCTGGACGCCTTCGGAGAACTCGATCTGGTCTGCGCGGAGCAGGGCGTTGTTGATGCGGCGGACCACGGTGGGCACCGAGTTGGCCGGGTACAGCGACTGGTCCGGGTAGGTGTGGCCGGAGTTGTTGGCATCGGCGGCGACCTGCCAGCCGGAAAGGTAGATGGCGCGGAGGCCGGCCTTGACCTGCTGCACGGCCTGGTTTCCGGTCAGGGCGCCCAGGGCGTTGGTGTACTTGCCTTCCTTGTGCTCCTCGCTGAGCTGCTTCCAGAGCTTCTCGGAGCCGCGGCGGGCCAGGGTGTGCTCCTCGGAGACGCGGCCGCGGAGGCGGACGACGTCGGAGGCCGTGTAGTCCCGGGTGACACCTTCCCAGCGCGGGTTGGCAGCCCACTCGAGCTCCAGGGCAGCGGCCTGCTGTTCGGGCGTCTGGGTGGGCTCAAATGCTGCAGTCATCTTTGTCTCCTTGGTGGGGTCCGGGCCGGCGGGGCCGCTTCTCTGCGGGTCCGCCGGATGATCCGGAGCTGTGTGGGGCCCCCGGCCGCCGGGGTCCCTCACCGAGCTTGCGAGGTGGGGAGCGGCTGGGGATTTCCGTAAGACCTACTTTTCTGTACTTTCAAGGGGCTTTCTAGATCAAAAGTCTGGAAAGAATTGCACTTCTTCGCGTATTCTCAAGAAATGCATCCCGCCAGCTGGAACCGCCCCGTCTCGTCGCCGTCGTCCGCACCGCCCGAGGTGGATGTCATCAGCATGGGCCGCCGCGTCCGCCACCTCCGCAAAGCCGCCGGGCTCACGCTCGATGACCTCAGCGCCACGGTGGGAACCGCCCCCAGCCAGCTGAGCCTGATCGAGAACGGCAAACGCGAGCCGAAACTCGGCCTGCTCCAGCAGCTCGCGGCGGCCCTCGGCGTGAGCATCGACGAGCTGCTCGGGGCGGAGCCGCCCAACCGCCGGGCCGCACTGGAGATCGAGCTGGAACGCTACCAGCGCAGCCCCATCTACGAGTCCCTGAACCTGCCCAAGATCCGCATCAGCTCGCGGCTTCCGATGGACGTGCTGGAGTCCATGGTGGGGCTGCAGCACGAGCTGGAACGCCGGCTCAACGAGCAGGTGGCGACGCCGGAAGAGGCCCGCCGGGCGAACGGCGAGCTGCGCGCGATGATGCGCGAACGGAACAACTATTTCCCGGAGTACGAGGCGGAGGCGCAGAAGGTCCTCGCCTCCGTGGGGCACACGAGCGGCCCGCTGTCGCATCACGTCATCGCAGATATCGCGGGGCACCTCGGGTTCAGCCTCCACCATGTGGGCGACCTGCCGCATTCCACCCGCTCGGTGACCGACCTGAAGAACCGCCGGATTTATCTCACGCAGAACGCCCGGAGCGACCACGACCCCCGTTCGGTGCTGCTGCAGGCACTGGGCCACTACGTCCTGGGCCACCAGACCCCCACCAACTACGGCGATTTCCTGATGCAGCGGGTGGCCACGAACTACTTCGCCGCCGCGCTCCTGCTGCCCGAGCAGGCCACCGTGGAATTCCTGCAGCGGGCCAAGCAGGCCAAGGAGATCGCGGTGGAGGACATCCGGGACGCCTTCGCGGTGTCCTACGAGACCGCCGCGCACCGGTTCACCAACCTCGCCACCCAGCACCTGGACATCCGCACCCACTTCCAGAAGACGCACAAGAGCGGCATCATCTACAAGGCCTACGAGAACGACGGCGTGACGTTCCCGCAGGACCACACCGGCGCCATCGAGGGCCAGCCGTCCTGCAAGAACTGGACCTCCCGGGTGGTGTTCGACGTGCCGGACAAGTTCAGCGCCTACAACCAGTACACGGACACCCCGGCGGGGACCTACTGGTGCACGGCCCGGACCGAGCGCTCCGCCAATGGGGAGTTCTCGCTCTCCGTTGGTGTGCCGTATGCGCAGGTGAAGTGGTTCCGCGGCCGCGACACCACGGAGCGGTCCAAGTCCACCTGCCCGGACGAGAGCTGCTGCCGCAGGCCCCCGGCCGCCCTGACCTCCGAGTGGGCGGGGAACGCGTGGCCCTCGGCGCGGGCGCACTCGCACCTGCTGGCGGCGATGCCGCCGGGCGCCTTCCCCGGTGTGGACGAGACAGAGGTCTATTCCTTCCTGCAGGCGCACTCCGGCAGCTGACAACCCCCTCCCTCGATCCCGACGCTCCCTGTTGTTCGTTGCCGGTTCGCTTGCACTACGGCGCAGCATTTTCTTGGGGTATCCGGCGGGCCAGGACGCGGAGCAAATCCCGATAGCGCACTTCGCCCCAGGCCC
>CALMVY010000123.1 GCA_937873245.1 uncultured Arthrobacter sp.
TGCGCTGCAAGCCCTACGTCAAGGACGGCCCGTGGTGGGGACGCAACCTGCGCCCGGCATCGTGGGCGGACATGGCGGCCTATGTGTCGTTCAAGAACCTGCTCATCGCCGCGGCCCTGTTCCTCGTGATGAAGGGCACCGGAATCCTGGATATGCTTCGCGGCCTGCCGTCGTTTCAATGGCTCTTCTGACCTCACGCACTGACGCCGCCGCACAGGACCGCCCATTGCGTCATCCCTTCGCAAAGCATGCGGCCTTCCTCGTCGCACTGGCCGGACTGTTGGGCGTGCTGCCCGCCAGCGCCGCCGTCCTCAGGTCCAGGCCTGCCGGCAGGGGACGGAGCATCCTCGCGGGCAGGGCGGCGTACCGGCTGAAGGCGCCGTCGGTATGCGGGAAACGCGCGGCACTGCCGAGGTAGGTGCAGCCCGGTGAAAGGTTCGGACGGTCCTCCGGATACGGGGCTTCGCCCGGCCCCGGTGTGGCGGGATGTACGGCGACACGGGTACCGGCCGCCGGCCCCGTGCCGTCCCCGGCTGCCACGAGGACCGTTCCCACGATTTCGTGGCCCAGGATCATCGGCGCCTTGAGGACCGATTCCCCCGCGGCTCCGTGCAGCCAGTAGTGCAGGTCCGAGCCGCAGATGCCGCCGAAGGCCACTTCCACGACCGCCTCGTCGGGCGCCGGTGCGGGGACGGGAATGTCCTCGATCCGGAGGTCGCCGGCGGCGTGGGCCACCACAGCGGCCGCCGTGGCAGGAAGTTCCGCTACGCCGCCCATCAGACCACCACCGTCATTCCGCCGTCGATGAAGATGGTCTGCCCGTTGACGAAATTCGAGCCGTCGGACGCGAGCCAGACGGCCGGGCCGGCGAGGTCCTGCACGGTACCCCAGCGGTGCGCCGGGGTCCGGCCCAGGATCCAGGCATTGAACTGCTCGTCGTCCACGAGGTTCTGCGTCATTTCGGTGTGGATGTAGCCGGGTGCGATGCCGTTGATCTGGAGGCCGGACCCGGCCCACTCGGCTGTCATGGCCCGGGTCAGGTTCCGGAGTCCGCCCTTGGCGGCGATGTAGGGGGCGATCGTGGGCCGGGCGAGGTCGGTCTGGACGGAGCAGATGTTGATGATTTTTCCCCGCCCGCGCGGAATCATGTGCCGTGCTGCCTCCCGGCCCACCAGGAAGGCGCTGGTCAGGTCGGTGGAGATCACCCGTTCCCAGTCTGCGACGTCCAGCTCCAGCATGGGGACCCGGTGCTGGATGCCGGCGTTGTTGACCAGGATTTCGAGAGTGCCGACGTTCTCTTCCACCCACGCGACGCCCCGTGCCGCCTCTGAGTCACTTGTGACGTCGAAGGCGCAGCTGTGGATCCGGCCTGGCGGGTACTCCGCGGCCATGGCGGCTTCGGCGGCCTTCAGCCGCTCGGGGTTGATGCCATTGAGCACCACCGTGGCCCCGGCATCGGCCAGCGCCCGGGCCAGGGCGTTGCCGATCCCCCGGCTGGAGCCGGTGACTAGCGCGGTCCGGCCGGTCAGGTCAAAAAGTCCATTCATTGGTTTGCTGATCCTTACTGGGTGTTGGCAGCTACGTTGACTGTCGCGTCGCCTCTGGCGACGTCGCTGAGATTGGCGATCGCCTGGCGGACGACGGCAAGGTCCCGGTCTCCCAGTCCCTGGCGCAGCAGTTCCGCGTAGAGTTCGACGCCGGCGGCGGCCATCGGCACCGCGGCATCGACCGCAGCGGCGCTCTCGATCACGAAGGACAGGTCCTTGTGCATGAACTTTGCCGGTCCGGTGGGCTCGTAGTCCTTCGCGGCGAGCCGGGGGCCCACGATGTCCAGGACCCTGCTGCCGGCCAGGCCGCCGGCAAGCACTTCATAAAGGGCAGTGACATCCATGCCGGAGCGGTCGGCGAGTTCCGCGGCCTCGGCGAGCGCCGCCGTCGTGGTCCCGACAATGAGCTGGTTACAGGCCTTGGCGAGCGATCCGGATCCCAGCGGCCCCAGCCGCCGGACAGTGCCGCCCATGGC
>CALMVY010000124.1 GCA_937873245.1 uncultured Arthrobacter sp.
CGACGACGGCTCCAGCGACGACACCGTGGCCGTGGCGCAGCGCTTCGGGCCGGCCGTGCAGGTTTGTTGTATCCCGCACGGCGGTCCCGGAGCGGCGCGCAACGCCGGCATCGTGCGGGCCGGGGGCGAAGTGCTCGCCTTCCTCGATGCCGACGACCTGTGGCAGGAAAACAAGCTTGAACTGCAACTGGCCGCCCTCGCCGCGACGCCAGAACTGGACATGGTCTTCGGCCTGGTCGATCACTTTTACAGCCCGGAACTGGACGGAGCGGCGCGGGCCGTGACGCCGCTGCCGCCGTCCGGAGCGCCCGGCTATCTGCCCAGCGCCTGGCTGGTGCGGCGCGCGGCGCTGGAGCGTGTCGGTCCGCTGGCCACGGACCTGGCGGTCGGCGAATTCATCGGTTGGTTCATTCGCGCCAAGGAATGCGGCCTGCGCTGGAGTGTGGTGCCGCAGGTCGTGGCCCGGCGCCGCATCCACGCGGCCAACACCGCCCGCGCCCGCGGCGACAACCACCAGGACTACGTCCGCATCCTCAAGGCGTCCTTGAACCGCCGCCGCGCCGCGGCCACGACCTGAGGCGAAAATGGGCCGGGTCGGCCCGGGGATTACTCCCCGGGCCTCCCACAGATCCGTACGTGCGCGATTAACGCATACGGCTCCTCAGTGCGCGGGCACGCTTACCAGACGGCACACCGAATGGACGGGCACCGCCGGCGGAAGCGGGTAACGCTTCAAAAGCCGTTGGAACGTCGTCCACGATAGGAAGCCGCGCCGTCGGCGGCGCGACAGCCACTTCTTCCAGATGCGTGCCAAGGCCTCACGGTAGCGGGACAACGCATCACGGTTGCCCGTGATCCCGAAGTACCCGTAGTGGCCACGCAGCTTCTGGCTCAGCGTCTGGTGCTGCTCGGGGATCGAGGCGTGCCGGTTCAAGCGGCACCACTGGGCAATCTTCTTGAGTGCCCGGCTCATGCGGTCCTGGGCCGTGCGTTGCTTCACCACCCACTTGCCCCTCAGCGAACGGCCCCAGAAGTGCGTGAAGCCCAGCAGGTCGAAGGTCCCTGGTCGGGCCACGCCGGCCGAGGCGTCCGGCGGAGCAAGCGCTGGCCGCTGGAACGGCACCAGGCGCGTCTTGTCCGGATGCAGGGTCAGGCCGTACTTGCCAAAGCGTTTCGGCAGCACGTCCAGCACCCGCCGGGCGTCGTCCTCGCGTGCGAACACGATGACGAAGTCGTCCGCATAGCGCAGCAGTGTCGCCGCCCCGTGCAGGCGCGGCTTCACCTCACGCTCGAACCAGACATCCAGCACATAGTGCAGGTAGACGTTGGCCAGGAGCGGCGACACGACGCCGCCCTGGGGAGTGCCGTCTTCCGGGAACGTCAAGCTCCCATCTTCCAGCACCCCTGCATTGAGCCACTTACCGATCAGACGCAGCAGCACCCCGTCTCGTATCCGCAGCTGGAGAAGTTCCCGCAGATGAACGTGCTTCAGGGTGTCAAAGAACTTGCGGATGTCCACCTCCACGATCCAACCGCCATGCAAATTCATGGTCTGCTGCCACAGCGCTTCGAGCGCCTGGTGCGCCGAGCGTCCCGGTCGAAAGCCGTACGAGCAGTCCAGAAAGTCCTGCTCGTAGACTGCCTCCAGCACCATGACGACGGCACGTTGAAGCACCTTGTCTTCAAACGTCGGTATCCCCAGCGGCCGGGTTTCGGGGCCCGTCCCCTTGGGAATATGCACCCGGCGGACCGGCGGCGCCCGGTACGTGCCGGACTTGGCCCGGTCCAGCAGCGCCTGCAGGTTGTCCAGCAGGTGCTCTGAATAGTCCGCGGCCGTCTGTCCGTCCACGCCCGGAGCACCGTTCTTCCGCGTGCGCGCGTAGGCTTCGAGCATCCAGACCATGTCGATGTGGTGGGCCAAGGAGGTGAAGCCCATCTCGGGAGATTGCTTCGCCAACTCAGCGATCCGTTGTTGTCGCGTTGACACGGGCCCAGGTTTCGAGGCACCTGCCATGTTTCCCTCCAACGTTGCCGCGACCGGCACCCCCTTCCCTCCACAGGGTCCCCGCGGTGTGGGTTCCCCTGCTTCCACGGTACTATGAGGTGCTCCGACGTCCTGCCTCCCTGACGCCGCGCTTCGTTGCCTTCGCTTGGCGCTACCAGACGCTGCGTCCTGTCGCTTCGCTCCCTCGGTCCAGGATGCCCGACCGGGGCCTGGGGTTCTGGTCCGGTCCCCACTGCCGGATGTTTGCGTCTGGAGATGGTCAGGACCTCCCAGGTTCCTGGGGAACCCTCGTGCCTCTTTGCCGTGTTCTCCGACCCCGGCAGGCCCGACGCGCCTGGCCTATGGAACGTCGTCGGCGCGGCCCCCGCTTTGTCCACGGCGAAGGCTCCTGCGACTACGGACTTTCGGGGCTCTATCGCACGGCTTCCAGGCTCGCTGTCTACGCTTCGCCCTCGGATTGCTCCTACGGACGCAAGACTCGCTTCCGGCTGCTGGCCGCTCTACCGGGCGGGATTGGCTACCCGCAGGGTTCCCGCGAAAGGTTTCGCGTTGTATCCTACATCGCTTCCCCCTTTCCCAGGCTTTTCCTGGCGCAAGGACTGGCTCCGCCCCCAAGCGACCGGGGCTGGACACATTCAGGGGCCGGGCGGTGCCTGTACCCATTTTCGCCGGGAGGGGAAGCGCTCGGGAGAATCCCAGGAAATGTGCTCAACTGACCTTGCAACACTCCGCCGGCATTTCCGACAAGGGGGGCTGGAGCAGAGCGAATGCGCGGGGGTCGTCAGCTGCAAAGTTCAAGACCGCGCTTCCCGAGGACGAAACGCCCCGTGAACCACAAAGAACCACCGTTAGGAACGGGGTCAAACGGCAGCACCAGGGCGTTTTATCACGATTCTGGTCTTGCAATGAAGCCCGGCAGGTTGAGCGCTGCCGGCGGAGAGGCGGCTTCCACGCGCCGTGCGCGAGGGGTTACGGGCGCTCTTGTCGGCGAGGTTTCCAGATGACTGCAGTGCCGAAAGTCAGTTGCCTGA
>CALMVY010000125.1 GCA_937873245.1 uncultured Arthrobacter sp.
CTTCGACGCGGCCCGGGAAGGGAACACCGCGCTGCTGGCCGGCTACCTGGCCGCCGGCGCCCCGGCGGCCATGACGAACGCGGCAGGGGATTCCCTGCTGATGCTCGCGGCCTATCACGGCCACGCGGACACCGTCCGGCTGATCCTGGCGCACGGCGGTGACGCAAATACTCCCAACGACCGCGGCCAGACGCCGCTCGCCGGTGCTGTTTTCAAGGGCTACCCGGATGTGGTGCAGGTACTGGTCGACGCCGGCGCGGACCCCGACGCCGGCACGCCCTCCGCCCGGGCGGCCGCGCAGATGTTCGAGCGGCAGGACATCCTTGCCCTGCTGGGCTGACGCGTCCGCCCGCCCACGGCTCCCGTTCAGCTCCTAAGGAATCCTATGGAAATCGTTGCCAGGCCATGGCCCGCACTCTGGTCCCTGGTGATCGGGTTCTTTATGATCCTGATCGACACCACCATTGTCTCGGTGGCCAACCCCAGCATCATGGAGGGCCTCAACGCCGACATCAACTCGGTGATCTGGGTGACCAGCGCCTACCTGCTCGCGTACGCCGTCCCGCTGCTGATCACCGGCCGGCTGGGCGACCGCTTTGGCCCGAAGAGGCTCTACCTGTCCGGCCTCGTGGTGTTCACCGCGGCCTCGCTCTGGTGCGGACTCTCCGGCGACGTGGAGATGCTGATCCTGGCAAGGGTCTTCCAGGGTTTCGGCGCCGCGCTGATGACGCCCCAGACCATGGCCGTCATCACGCGGATCTTCCCGCCTGACCGGCGCGGGGCGGCGATGAGTATCTGGGGCGCCACCGCCGGCCTCGCCACGCTGGTGGGACCGATCCTCGGCGGTGTCCTCGTCGACGGCCTCGGCTGGGAGTGGATCTTCTTCATCAACCTCCCGGTGGGTGTCATCGGTTTCTTCCTGGCCCTGCGCTACGTGCCGGCCCTGAGCACGCACCCGCACAAGTTCGATATCCCCGGCGTGCTGCTCAGCGCCGTCGGGCTGTTCCTGCTGGTGTTCGGAATCCAGGAGGGCGAGACCTACGATTGGGGCACCATCACCGGACCCATCACCGTGTGGGGGCTTATCATCTCCGGGCTCGCCGTGCTGGTGGTGTTTGTCGTGTGGCAGAAGCTGAACAAGGGCGAACCGCTGCTGCCGCTGTCTCTGTTCCAGGACCGCAATTTTTCCCTGGCGAACATCGGCATCACCACCGTCGGCTTCACGGTGACGGCCTTCACGCTGCCGCTGATCTTCTACTTTCAGATGGTCCGGGGACTGACGCCCACCCAGTCGGCGCTGATGATGGTGCCGATGGCGCTGATCTCCGGCGGACTGGCGCCGCTCGTGGGCAAGGTCATCGACCGGGTCGACCCGAAGTTCATCGCCGCAACAGGCCTCGTCCTGATGTCCGTGGCGCTGGCGTGGAATGCCCTCCTGATGCACCCGGACACGCCGATCCTGCTGTTCCTGCTCCCGAGCGCCGTGCTGGGATTCGCCAATGCCGGCATCTGGGCGCCGCTGGGGACCACAGCGACCCGGAACCTGCCGCCGAGGCTCGCCGGTGCCGGCGCCGGCGTCTACAACACAACACGCCAGATCGGGGCCGTGCTGGGCAGCGCCGCCATAGCGGTGCTGATCCAGGCCCGGCTCGCCGCGGAACTCCCCGCGGCTCCGGGAGGATCCGGGGAGGCGGCCCCGACGTCGTTCGCCGGGGCCTTGCCGGAGCCCCTGCACGAGGGATTCTCGACGGCAATGGCCCAGTCCATCCTGCTTCCCGCCGCCGTGATCCTCATCGGCGCGGCGGTGGCGCTGTTCTTCGCCAAGCCGCAGCCGCTGCAGGGCTGGGGGACACCGGGGGTGCTGCCGGCGACGTCGTCGGGCGCCAAGGGGTCTGAAGTTCGCTCCCGCTGAGGCATGAACTGAGGCATGACCGGCGTGGCGCCGGATCAACCCAGGAGCACACTCGTCTGGATGCCGCCGGCAGTGAAGCCAAGGCTCCGGGCAATGGCGAGGGAACCTTTGTTGCTGACATCGGAGCGCCACTGCAGCGTCAGGCCCGAGGCGAGCGCCTCATGGGCCGCGATGGATGCTGCCAGTGAGCCCAGCCCCCGCCGGCGCCACTCCGGAGCGACCAGCACCCCCATCTGGGCCAGGATCCCTTCCCATTCGGTGTAGGCGCCGCAGGCCACGGGGGTCCTGCGGCCGTCCTCCACGTGCATGATGGTGAAACGGTTCTCGAGGTCCGAGAGGCCCACTTCGTTGACGTCATCCGGCGGGCAGGCGGCTTCCAGTTCGATCGCTTCCGGGTTGCCGTGCGAGACGGTCAGTTCCTCCGAGGGCTGCTGCAGGGGCAGGTCGTCGGCGAAGAAAAGCGCGGCGGCTCCGAGCCCGTGGCCGCCATGGTCCCGGGTGATGGTCAACAGGGTGACATGCTGCGCGAGTTCCCCGTCGGACAGCCCGACGGCGGCGTCCAGCCGCGCCACCAGGTCCGCCCGCGGGACCATGCCGGGCCGCGCGTCCGGCGGCCGGAGCTTCGTCTCGATGAGGGGGGGCGCCGCGACGGCCTGCATCCCTCGATCATGACGCGCCCGGCGGCCGTGCGGTCAAGACGCGCCCCCCGGCCGCGCCGAGGGCCGCGGCCACGGGCAGGTACACTCCCGCGACGTGGCGGGCGCCAGCTTCCAGGACGTGATCGCGCGGCTGTCGGGCTACTGGGCCGACCGGGGCTGCCTCGTGACGACGCCGTACCACACGGAGGTCGGCGCGGGCACCTTCAACCCGTTCACGCTGCTCCGGAGCCTCGGCCCCGATCCGTGGCGCGTCGCGTACGTGGAGCCGTCCATCCGGCCGACCGACGGGCGCTACGGCGAGAACCCGTTCCGCCTGCAGCACTACTTCCAGTACCAGGTGCTGCTCAAGCCCTCGCCCGACGACGTCCAGGACCTCTACCTGGGCTCGCTGCGCGCCCTCGGGATCCGCCCCGAGGAGCACGACATCCGCTTCGTCGAGGACGACTGGGAGGGCCCGACCCTCGGCGCGTGGGGGCTCGGCTGGGAGGTCTGGATGGACGGGATGGAGATCACCCAGTTCACCTACTTCCAGCAGGCCGGCGGCATCGACCTGAGCCCGATCCCGGTCGAGCTCACCTACGGGCTGGAGCGGATCGCCATGTACCTGCAGGGCGTGCGCTCGGTCTACGACCTCGAGTGGGGCCACGGCGTCACCTACGGCGACCTCTACCGGCGCAACGAGGCGCAGTGGAGCGGCTACAACTTCGAGCAGGCGGACACGGCCGCGCTCTTCGACGCCTTCGCCCGCCACGAGGCCGAGTGCGGCCGCTGCCTGGACGCGGGCCTGGTGCTGCCGGCCTACGACCAGGTCCTCAAGTGCAGCCACGCCTTCAACCTGCTCGACGCGCGGGGGGTCGTGAGCGTGACC
>CALMVY010000126.1 GCA_937873245.1 uncultured Arthrobacter sp.
TGGGCGACCACTTCAAGACCGTGAAGGGCTACGACGCCTACCAGCAGAAAGCGGAGATCGCGCGCAAGGCCGGCCTCGAAGGCGCCGTCAACGGCTTCATGCAGGCCGCCAGCTGGGGCACCCCCGACAAGATCCTGCGCGGGCTCGAAGAGCGGCGCAAGATCATCGGCGACTTTGAGCTCAACGTCGCCTTCCGCTTCGGGGGCACCCCTTACGAGGTCGCGGAGCGGGGACTGAAGCTCTTTGCCCAGGAGGTGCTTCCGGTGCTCAAGTCGGAGTCGCCCCGCAAGGCTCGAGCGGCCGCCGAGTGATCCGGCGCGAGATGAAACACCGCGCCGAGGGGCCGGCCATCGGCCATGTGAAGGCCGAGCGTCGGCATTGACCGCGATTAGTTTCAGCGGCGCGACGGCGTCCGGATGACCGCCGGTCGGGGCGGGCCAATCAATTGACAAACCCGGCGGGCGCCGGCTCAACTGCGGCGCCTGAACGACATTCAAAAGAGGGATCGCACGATGGGCATGCTGGATGGGCGCGTCGCGATTTGCACCGGCTCGGGCCGGGGCGTCGGCGGCGAGGTCGTTGGCCTGGGATCCGACCACTGGAGGCACCTCGGCGGGAGCCGGCAGGGACAGCTTGGCGAAGTCGTACTGGGTCAGCTGCCCGTGTTCCAGCGTTGCGGGGTCGGCAACCTGGACCCGGTAGGCGTCGCCCTTGGCGAGGCCCCTGGTGGTCACGGCGGTGTCCGTTCCGGCGTTGAAGTACAGCCCCGAGGCGGCACCCGAACCGTCCCGGGCAAAGCTGATCCCGGTGGTTTTTCGGCCGCCGGGCAGGAAGTAGCCCTGGTAGTCCTCGACCGTGATGTCCAGGGTGTAGTTGTTGCTGGGCACAATCCCGGTGGAGTCGGCCAGGGTGTTGAGGGACTTGGCGTCGCCCACCTTGCTGAAGCTGCCGGAGCCGTTCGGGTCCATGTTGTAGTTGGTGCCGTTGAAGGAATCCAGCGCGGCGAGCCGCACCCGGGCGTCCTTGGGCAGGCCCTTGACGACGAAGAGGGTGTCGTCCTTTTTGTCCTTGACGAAGTTCCGGAAGCTCGCCAGCGGCGTGACGTAGTCCTTGGGGTCAAACGGCGGGACGATCGTGTTGCGCAGCACCCGGCGGTCGTCGCTGGCGGTGACCAGGGGGGACGCGACGGCGGTGATGCCGACGGCGACGGCGATCACCGCGGCGGCGGTGCCCAGGCGGCGTACCTTGGCCGCGCGGGCGGTGGCCTCGTCCGTCTCCAGCCGGTTGACGGAGACCTTCCGGGTGTCGCTGCGGCGGAGCGCATCGCGGCGGAAGGTGGCCCACGCTATGGCGACCACGGTGAGTGAGATGCCGCGTTCCACCGTGAGGAAACCGGCGTTCGTGCTGAAGGCGATGCCGGTGACGAACAGCACCAGCACCGGCAGCAGCGGCCAGTACGGGCTCTTGAGCCGCCAGATCAGCAGCCCGGCAGCCAGCGCGGTGAGGAGCGAGCTCAGGAACGGCACAATCAGGGTGCCGCCGGCAGTGCCCACCGGCACGCCGACAGTGAGCATGTCCTTCCAGGCAAACACGACGCCGAGCAGGAGGGTGCGCAGCGAATCCAAGGTGGGCAGCACCCCGGCGAAGGACGCCTCCGGCACTGCCAGGGCGGTGCCGAAGACGAGGTAGGCGCCGAGGGTCAGGGCTGCGGTGATCAGGAGCCCCAGCCGGAAGTGCACCGTGGCCGCCGCGAGGGCCAGGCCCAGCAGGACGCCGCCGAAGCCGGCAATCAGGTAGTAGGGGTCCCCGCCGAAGCTGAGGCTGAACCCGAGGACGCCGAGCCCGAGCAGCACGGTGAGGGCGCCGGCGTCGAGCGCGAGGTGCCAGAGCGGCTGGCCGTCGGCAAAGCCGGATCGCTTTGCCGGTGTTGCGTTGTTGCGGGGGCGGAGCGGGGTTGCGGTGCTCATGCTGCCGCCTTCCTCAGCACGATGGCCAGGTCAGAGAGGTCACCGAGGGTCAGGACGGTCAGGTCGCCGATGTTGGCCCGGGCCGGCGCGGCGCCGAGCTGGAGCCGGACGGCGAGGCTGCGGACGCCCATCGGCACCGAAGCAGAGGCGGAGCGCAGCTGGGTGGGGGTGACGTTGCTGCCCACGACCAGGAACACCACGGAGGCGTTCGGGACGGTGTCCGCCAGGCTCCGGGCAAGGTCGACGGCGGTCTTGCGTTGCGGTGCGCCGACGATCCGCGTCATGTCATCGAGCATGTTGCGTCCGGTTTCGCACCGCAGCGGCCCCTTCTGCGTGAGCACATCGAGGTCGCGCTGTTCGCGGATGGCCTGCCGCCCAATCGAGGCGGCGGCGGAGATGGCCAGCTCGAACTCCTCGTCGGAGGCATATTCGTCCGTGTTGATGGACAGCGAAATGGCGAGGTGCGCGCGGCGGGTTTCCTCGAACTGGCGGACCATCAGCTTGTTGGTGCGGGCGGTGGTCTTCCAGTGGATATGCCTGCGGTCATCTCCGGGGACGTAGTCGCGCAACGCGTGGAAGGACACGTCGGCGCTGGACAGGTCCGTGGTGGGCATGCCCTCGAGGTCGCGGATGAAGCCGGCGGCCGAGCCGGCCAGCGCCGTGGTCTTCGGGTGCACGAACAGGTCCTCCGGTTCGGTCCAGAGCACCTGGCGGCGCAGCAGGTGCAGGGGGTCGGCGCGGACGGAGCGCACCGGGCCCACCACGATCACGGCGCGGCGGGCGGTGGGAATGGTGAAGAGGTCCTCATGGACCTGCCGGGGTTTCATCCGGGGCAGGTGGAACACGGCGGTGGCGGCTCCGACCGGGAGTTCCAGGTCCGCGGGCAGCAGCGGCCGGGCGGAGGTGTTGGAGACCGCAATGCTGCCGACGGCGCTGTCCCCCACCGCGACCCGGGTGCGGGCCAGGTCCAGGACGACGCCGTAGGAGGAGCGGCCCAGGATGAAGCCGACGGCGAGCACGAACAGGACGAACGCGGCGATCGCGGCCGCCTTGGCCTCCTGCCAGCCGAAGGCCTGGCCGACGGTCCACAGCAGGATCGAGGCCGCCAGCACGGACCAGCCCAGGACGCTCACTACGGACAGGACCGGCCATACGTAGCGAAGCCAGAGCGCGCGGACGGCGCGCCAAGCCGGGGCGAGGGCCAGGCCAGCGGTGCTTCCGGCCTCGGTCCAGAGCGAGGCCGGATGCAGCCGGGTGGGCCTGCCGTCCCGGTGGAAGGGCCGTTGCAGGCGTTCAGCAAGCCGGGTCAGCGGAGTGCTGGAGGACATATGGGTGCCTTTGTTCGTGCTGGGTTTTTCTGGGTGCCGGTGTTGGCCGGCGGTACTGGTGGCCGGCGGTACTGCGGGCCGGTGCTCTCCGGCGGGGCGCTCAGCCGGTGCTCTTAGGACACGGAAGCGCGCTGCTGCGGCGCGGCGATCTCGGCCAGCACGCGCTGCAGCACGGCCTCGGCGGTGGCGCCGGAGAATTCGGCTTCAGGGTCCATGACGAGGCGGTGGGTCCAGACGACGGCGGCCAGGTCCTTGACGTCGTCCGGCAGCACGAAGTTGCGGCCCTGGCTGGCGGCCCAGACCTTCGCGGCCCGGACCATGGCGAGGGCGCCGCGGACAGAGACGCCGAGGCGGGTCTCCGGCGCGTTGCGGGTCTCTTCGCAGAGCCGGGAGATGTATTCCAGCACGGCGGTGTCCACGTGCGTGGTCGCGGCCAGGTCGGCCATGTCGGCGACCGCCTGCGTGGTGATGACGGCGGTGATTTCCCTGGAGCGGTCCTTGAGGTTGGCGCCGCCGAGCAGCTGGACCGTGGAGGCGTGGTCCGGGTAGCCGATGGAGGTCTTGATCAGGAAGCGGTCCAGCTGGGCCTCGGGCAGCCGGTAGGTGCCGGCCTGCTCGATCGGGTTCTGGGTGGCCATCACCATAAACGGCCGGCCGGCTTCATAGGTGGTCCCGTCCACCGTGACGCGGGATTCCTCCATGACCTCCAGCAGTGCCGACTGCGTCTTCGGCGAGGCCCGGTTGATTTCGTCGGCGAGGACGATGTTGTTGAAGATGGGGCCCTTGTGGAACTCGAACTTCTGCGTCTTCTGGTCGTAGATGGTCACGCCGGTGACGTCGGAGGGCAGCAGGTCCGGGGTGAACTGGATGCGGTTGTTGGAGCCCTGGACGGTGGCCGCGAGGGCGCGCGCCAGCGAGGTCTTGCCGGTGCCCGGCGCGTCCTCGAAGAGGACATGCCCTTCGGCCAGCATCGCGGTGAAGGTCAGGCGGATGACATGGGACTTGCCCAGCACGGCCTGCCCGACGTTGGCGACGAGCTTCTCGAAGGTGCCGGCAAACCATTCGGCCTGTTCGGTGGTCATGGTCATGGGTTGGTCCTCTTCTGTTCTTGGTGAAAATGCTTGGTGTGCCGCCGGCGGGGCGGGCAGCCGGGTCCGGCGGCCAGTCTAGTGCGCGGCATCAGCACTGACCGACGCCGGCGCCTCTGACGTCGACGGTGATTCCCTTCACATACCAGTCCGGGTGCGGGCCGCCGTTCATCTTGTACCACCTGCTGTTGTTGTTGTAGATGTCGCTCCAGCAGGGGGTCGGAATCCACCCGTCGGATGTGGAGACCCAGTTGGCGTCGCTGCCTCCGCAGCTGCGCGTGGCCGCGTCGTAGCGGTCGGGCACACCCGGCTTGCCGGGGCAACTGTTGTTGTCGGACGGTTTGACCCGGACTTCCGTGAGCGGCGGCGTCGGATCCGCACCGGACGTGGACGTGGCTGCGTCGTCAAAACCGCAGTCGTTGTTGCCGTCCGTGCCGTTGCAGGCCCGGACCTTCAGGTTGCGGCTCGTGCTCCAGCCACCGGCGTTGTGGTCGTAGCGGCGGGCCAGGCCGACGCTCTTCCAGCCGGTGCCTTCGTAGTTCACTTCATACCGGTTGATCGGCCGGCCGCCGTCGTTCGGCTCGGTCCAGGTCCAGTGCACCTGACCGTCGCCCTTGGCCGACGTTCCGCCGGTGAGGCTGGGCCGTCCCGGCTGGCCATAGGGAACGGCCGAACCGATGGCCTTGGCATCCCCGGACACGTTGTTCTTCGTGGAGACGGCGATGATGTTGACCGTGACGTTCTTGCCGTTGGGCTGGCCGCCGATGGTGCCTCCCGGGGCGCTGATGGGGCCGGAGCCGTAGGCCGTGGTCCAGCGGTAACTGATCTCCGAGGCCTGCGAGCCGTTGCGCTGGGCCTGGGTCAGCGGCGTGAATGTCACTTTCAGCTCTCCGGAGTTGCCCGGCGCGGCGACAGTGCCGCTCGTGACCATACCGGGTTTGCCGGCTGCCCGGACGGGCGCTGACCTCGGGCTTGTTCCGGACGTGCCGGCCTTGTTGGTGGCGGCCACCGTGAAGGTGTAGTCCGCCTCCGAATTGTCCACCGTGACGTTCTGCGAGGTGCCGGAGACCTGCTGGCTCCCCACGGCGGCTCCCCCACGCAGCGTGGTCAGCGTGTAGGACGAGACGGCGTCGCCGTTGTTGTTCGGCGCCGTCCACGTCACCTTGAGCTGGCTCTGCGTGCCCACGGAACTTGCCTGGCTGGCGCTCGGTGCCGCCGGTGTGACGGGCACGCCGGCGGGGGTTTCCGCCGCAGAGTAGGCACTCCATTCGGAAGGTTCCTTGGCGTCGTTCCGGGCGAGGACACGCACCTTGTACGCCACACCGTTCTTGAGGCCCTTCCAGACGTAGCTCACCGAGGTGAGGTTCTGGATCTGGGCGTTCTGTCCGGGCGGGGCCGGGGAGATTTCCAGGTCGTAGCTCTTGACCGGTGAGCCTTTGGACACCGGGGCCCGCCACGTCACCGTGAGCTGGGTGTCGCCGAACTTCAGGGCGGGCGCCGCCGGGGTGTCCGGCTTGACGTCCGGGCGCACCTCGGCCGACGCCGGGGACCGCTCGGATTCGCCCAGGGCGTTGCTGGCGGTGACCTGGAAGTGGTACTTGGTGTTGTTGGTGAGGCCGGTGAGTGTGCAGGAGTTGGCCGGGCAGTCCTGCCGGAACCCGCCCTCGCCGTAGACCGTGTACTGGGTGATGGCCGAGCCGCGGTCCGCCGGGGCGGTCCAGTTCAGCAACGCGGTGCTGTCCCCCACGCTCGCGGCCTGCGGGGTGGTGGGCGCCAGGGGTTTGTCCTTGACTGTCAGCCGGATCCGGGCCGTCGCGTAGCGCGAGGACTCCCCGGTCTTGTCGGCCACCGTATAGGACACGATCATGGTTCCCGAGAACCCTTCGGCCGGGGTCACCGTCACGGAGTCCCCGTTGACCTCCGCGGAGCCCTGGCCGGTTTCGGTCACGGCGGACACGATCTTCAGCGCCGTGTCCGGGAACGGGTTGGCGTCGTTGTCCAGCACCCGCACGGTGACGGGCTTGCCGGCCGCGGCGTTGGGCTCCAGATCGTCGTTGGCCACGGGCTTGGGCCGGTTGGAGGCGGTGACGGCCAGCTGGTAGGTCGCGGTGGCTTCCAGCCCGCGGGGGTCCTTGGCCTTGACCTGGACCGCACCGCCCGTTCCGGTGTCCGTGCCGTCCTTGGCCGAAGCCTTCAGGGTTTTCCCGTCGATGCTGGCGTCGAAACCTGCCGGGACGGCGCCCACCAGTTCGTACTTCATTTTGTCCACGTCGCCGTCGTCCGGGTCCGTGGTCAGCCTGGACAGGTCGGTGCTGGTGGAGTCCGCTTTGGGCACGTCAACCTGGCTGCCCAGCAGCACCGGCGGGTTGTTCCGGTTGGGGTCCGGGAGCACCTTGGTGCGGATGCTGAGGGTCGCCTTCAGGCCGGCGGGGTCGTCCGGGCCGGAGCCGTCGGTGACCTCGAAGCTGAGCGAGCCGGGGCCCACGTAGTCCTGGCCGGCCGTGTATTTCAGGGCGGTGCCGTTGTTGGCCACGGGATCGGAGCCGTCGGCGCCGATCAGTTTGATCCGGTCCGTCTGGGTCAGGCGCGGGGAGCGTCCGTCGCGGACTTTGACCCACTCCTTGAGGTCCATGGTGACAGACTGGCCGGCGACAAGTTCGATCACCTCGTCCTTGGCCAGGGTGGGGACCTGCTGGCCCAGGCCCGGGACCCAGATGATGGCGGTGGACCTCTGGCCGTCCACGTCCTCCACGGTGTAAGGGATGAGCTGGGGCTGCTCCGTCAGTTCCACCACCATGTTGCCCTCGGTGCCGGGCCGGGCGGTGGTGGCGTCGGTGGCGATCTTGAGGTTTTCGCCGACGCCGTCGGGGTCCTCATCGTTCTTGAGGACGGGCACGTCGACGGCGGTCTTGCCGAGCGTCTGGGCGGAGGTCACCCTGTCGTCCCGGGCGATCGGGGCCTGCAGCGGCACGTCCTTTTGCACCTTGACGGCGATGGCCGCCTGCGCCGTGGCGCCGCGGTCGTCCGCCACGGCGTAGCGCACGTTGACGGTGCCCTCCTCGCCGGGTGCCTGCAGGAGGATGCGGGCGCTCTGCTTGCTGACGGTGGCCTGCAGTTCCGGGGCGGCCTCGATGCCGTCGCCGACGATCCGGATCGGGTCGCCGTCGGGATCGGTGTCGTTGCCGGTGGCGTCGACGGCGATCTGGCGGCCCGGGCGGACCTTGACTTCGTCGTCCACCGGGGTGGGCTTCTGGTTCGTGTCCCCGCGCGGGGCGATGCCGACGGTGACGGTGCCGGTGTTGACGGCGCCCTGCCGGTCCACCACTTTGTAGCGGAACGTGTCCGTGCCGGCGCCGTCCCCGGCTGCCGTGAAGTCGATGAAGTTGCTGCCGACTGTGGCGGTGCCCATCGCCGGGGTGCTGTCGATCCCGGTCAGCTGGACGGAGTCGCCGTCGGGGTCGATCCCGTCGAGCTCCACCGGAATCCGCACCGACCCGGCCGCCACCACGCGTGCGGTGAGGTTCTTGGGCTGCGGCCGGGAGTTTTCCGCGCCTTCCAGCGGCAGGACGTGGATGGTGACGGCCGCGGCGCTCTTCTGGCCCTGCGGGTCCACCGCGTTGTAAATGGCGCGGACTGTCTTGGGCTCGGCGCCGGCGATGAAGCGGAGGGTGTTTTCGGAGACGAAGCTCTTCCCGTCGGTCTCGGGGACGGGCTGTGGGAGGACGGGGTCCACCGTGAGCTTCTCGCCCTGCGGGTGGGTGTCGTTGGCCAGCACCGGGATGGTGACGACGTCGTTGACCCGCACGTTCACTTCGTCGGCTTTGGGCTGCGGGGCCTCGACGACGGCGGGGGCCGGCACCGGCACCACGGAGACGCTGCCGGTGGCCGACTTGGTGCCGTTGGACATGGTGTAGCGGAAGGTGAACGGGTCCTTGGCGCCCACGACGTCGGTGATCCGCAGGACGCTGTGGTCGATCACGCTGACCGAAGCGGTGGCATTCTCCGGCAGCTGGACGGACTGCAGCACCAGCACCCCTCCGGACGGGTCCGAGTCGTTGGCCAGCGGATCCAGGAGTACGCTTCCGCCGACGGGCATCAAGGCGACGTCGTGCACGGCGACCGGGTTTCCGGCGTCCTTGCCGGATTCGACGTCCACACGGATCAGGCCCTGGCTGCTTTGCGGGCCGTTGCTGGCGATATACGTCAGGTAGATGGGGCCTGGGGTGGCACTGCGGAAAGTGAACGTCCCGCCGTCGGTCACCGGACCAAGTTCAGCGGTGCCGGCCGCTTCCACCTGGGCGAGGCGCAGCGCGCCGCCGTTGGGGTCGACGTCGTTCTTGAGCGGCGCGATCACGAGGTCCTGGCCGACGACGGCGGTGACGTGGTCGGCGTTGACCACCGGCGGCAGGGCGCCCGGCGGCTGGACGTTCACAACGACCTTGCCGGTGGTGGTGGCGCGGCCGTCCCAGACGGTCACGGTAACGGATTTCTTGCCCGGGGCGGCACCGGAGTCCTGGTACGTGAGCAGGCCGTCCCGGCGGACCTTGACCTGGTCCTGTTCGTTGTCGGCCTTGGCGTCCATCAGCACGAGGTCGTCGCCGTCGGGGTCGGTCCAGTCGGTGAGGATGTTCTGGCTGACGGTTTTGCCCTGCTCCACCAGCATGGTGGTGGGGTCTCCGCGTTTGAACAGGGGCGGTTTGTTCTCGTCCGGGCCGACGACGTTCAAGGTGATGCTTCCGGCGGCGGAGAGGCCGCGGCCGTCCGCGGCGTTGTAGCCAAAGGTTTCGGTGCCGGGCTTCGCATCCGCGGGGACCGTGATCTGGAAGGCCGTGCCGCCGTAGATGTTCTCGAGGCTGCCGGCGGCGGGGCCATTGTCGCCGACGGACGCCGTGAGGACGTCCCCGTCGGGATCGGTGTCGTTGTCCAGCACGGACAGGATGGTGGTACGGCCGGGGCGGACGCCGACGGCGTCGGGCTTGGTTTCCGGGGGCCGGTTGGGTTTGGTGCGGTCCGGCAGGATGTTGATGGTGTTGTTGTCCGCCGATTCCTGGTCCTGGTCATTGGACTGGTTCTTGGGCGGGACCACGTCGTCCCAGTTGTTGACCAGCTGCATGTTCTGGTTCACCAGCCACACATTCCCGGAATTCACGTCGTTGAGGACCACCAGGTCCCGGTTCACCCGGAACACATAACTCGGCGACGCGGACGCCTTCGGCACATCCACGCTCTTGTCACCGGCATCATCGGCGCAGTCCCGGACATACTTGTTCGCCCCCGACCACGCCGCATGCACACACCCGCCCAGCTGCACCGGAGCCGCCGGCACCCCCTGCCCGCCAAACGTCACCGTCTTCGCCGTCGAACCATCCAACGGCTGCCGCAGCAGCGCCTTCGGCGTCGCCACCGCCACCGCATCCGCGGCCGGACCCGACTGCTGCAGCTTCGCGTCCCGCGCCTCCGCCAACGCCAGCTCACGCCCGCCCGGCAAAAACAGCTTCCCCCGGCCCGCATCCAGCACCACCGGCGCATCCCCCACCACCGCCAGCTGCAGATCCCCGGCGCCCTTAAGCCCGTCCCAGGTGCTGGACTCCACAGCCGTCACCGCGCCCTCGGCATCCACCGACGTCACCGTCACCTGCCCCGACTTCGGATCCGCACTGTAAATCCGGTCATCGGAGCCCACCGCCGACACCGTCCCGGCCGACCCGGCCAGCACCGGCTCCGAACTCTCCGCATCAAAACCGCCCACCGTCGACGGCGACAACGCCCACACCGAACCCTTCGCCGCATCCGTCACCGCAATAACCTGCGACCCGAAACTCACCTCCGCCGACCCCGGCAGCTTCTTGTCCCCGCCCAGCCGCATCTGCGCCGCCGACACCTGGTTCAACGTCGATCCGGCGCTGTCATCGACCAGCACCGTCCCGGCATCCTGCAACACATCAAACGTCGTGGACGCCGGCGTCACCGCCCCATCCAGCACCCGCGACGGGTAATTCAGCCGCCCCACCGCGTTCTTGGACTTGGACACCACCCACACACCGCCGTCGTTCAACTCCACCTCAGTGGTCTTAAACCCCGGATAAATAATGGCGCCGGTGACCAACACCGCGGCCGCGGAGGCGATGGCGGTCCCGGAGAGGAAGCGTCGGCGGCGGGCGGTGAGCGGGCGTGCCGGATCCGAGCTGCGGGATTTGGGCCGCAGGGCAGCGAGGAAGGTCTTCATGTGTGCTGTGTCCCCCAGAAGGTCACGGCCGCCGCGCACGGGGCATCGCCCGTGTTGGCGCCAGATAGCTTCGACTATTGCATATAAGCCATCGATTAGAGAAACCTTGGCGGCGTCAAATCGGACAGGCGCAGTATCGGCCCAGCTCAGCGGCCGTTTAGTCCAGAACCAGTCCCCGGCCGCTGCCGCGCTGGAGCTCCACCGGGTGGATTTCGCCGAAGCCGCGGACGTCCTCGGCCTGCCGGGGCAGCAGGACGAACCGTTCGTCCTGTTCCAGCGCGGCCGCGGTCATGGAGTCCACCAGCACTGTTCCGGGATCTGCCAGCGCGGTGAGCCGCGCCGCCAGGTTGACGGTGGGGCCGTAGATGTCGCCCAGCCGGGAGAGGATCCGGCCCCACACCATGGCCACGCGCGCCTGCGGGAGGATTTCGTCGTCGGTGAAGGCCTGGCACAGGGCGAGGGAGATTTCGGCGCCGGCCGCGGGGGTCTCGGCGATGTAGAGGACTTCGTCGCCGACCGTCTTGACCAGCCGGCCGCCGCCCACGGAGATGATCTCGGCGCACTTATTCTCGAAGCGCTGGACCAGCTGGGCCAGGGTCTTTTCGTTCATCCGGCGGGACAGGCTTGTGTAGGAGACCAGGTCCGCGAACCCGACGGCCCGCGCCAGCGGCAGCGGGGCATCGTCCTCGTCGCCTTCGCGGCCTTCCTCGCTGGATGCCAGCCCGGCCTCGGCGCGCACGGCAAGGCGCTGGACGCCGGCGTTGAGCTGGCGGCGCCAGGAGTAGAGCAGCATTTCCTCGAGCGCGTCCACCAGGGACGGCAGTTCGCCGACCAGGCGCTTGCGGGCCACGGCGTCGGTGAGCCCCTGGTTCTGGACCATGTCCTCCACGAGGGCTTCAACCTGCCACACCACCATGCGGTCCGTCATCTGGCCGATGGCCCGGGTGACGGAGATGGCCGCTTCCTCGGTGAGCTTGCCGGCACGGACCAGGTCCACGATGGTGTTCAGTGCGGCTTGGTCGCGTTCGGTGAAGGCAACGTCCTCGTCACCGATGTTGGGAAAGCCCAGGGCCCGCCAGAGTTTCCGGGCGGAGAGCAGGGACAGGCCGGCGCCGGATGCGACTTCACGGCGGCGGAGCTTGCGTTCGCCCCCGAGCAGCCGTTGCTCCAGCGCTTTCAAGGCGATGCGTTCCGCGGACATGGTCCCGGTGGGCGGGGCCGTGGCAGGAGGCGCCTCCGCATTGTCCTCGGCGTCGGCCTCGGCGTCGGCGTCTGAGGCGTCGGAGTCGGTGTCGGCGTCTGAGGCGTCGGAGCCGGAGTCGGCCGAATCGGCGTCGTCCGGTTCTGCCACAGCCTGATCGGGCACAGCCTGATCGGGCACGGCGGCGGGGCCGTCGTCCGGGGTCTCGGCGAGGGAGTCGAGGACGGCTGCTTCGAGCCCGGCGGCTTCGACGAAGGCATCCGAAACGTGCGTCGGCTCGTCGGCCAGCAGTCCCGTTTCCCGGTGTACGTTTTCAGCGCTCATCTCTTCCACCTTCTCTCACATCCAATGGCCAGGGCTCTGTCTGCCAGGGGCTGGCGTTGTTGTACGGCGCTCCCTCGACGCCCAGGACCCCGCCCTGCGGGAGATCGTGGATGGCGTCGAGGATGAAGTTACGGAACGTTGCGACTTCCGGAACATCGGGGAGCACCGCGCTGTTGGGGTGCCCGGTATCCAAGGATATATTCCCGGATCGCAATACGCGTTGGAGCAACGACTGATGGATCACCACATTACGAACGGTGGCCAGGGGAACCTGCTGGTCGCGCCGCCGCAGCATGCCGTA
The DNA here is from genome assembly GCA_937873245.1 of uncultured Arthrobacter sp. Taxonomy (GTDB): domain Bacteria; phylum Actinomycetota; class Actinomycetes; order Actinomycetales; family Micrococcaceae; genus Arthrobacter. The sequence continues at coordinate 12,436 of CALMVY010000126.1, forward strand.
ACGGGCAATCAGCCGCTGGCTGGTCAGAGTGTACTTCGTGGCGTGCCAGGTCATGACCCGCGGCAGGCAGTAGCCCAGCAGCACCCAGGCCGCCAGGCCAATGCACGCCCCGATCAGCCACGGGGTCCATTCCCTGGTCCACTCCGTCGTGATCAGCGGTACCAGCCGGGCGGGCCCGCCCTTCACGATCCAGGCGCTGGCATAGGCGGCGAGCGCCGGAGCCAGGATGAACATCAGCGCCGGACCGGTCAGGGTCCTGGGCTGCGGCCGGGTCACCACAATCACTTGTTCGCCCGGGAGGAGCTCTTTACGCATAACCGCTTTCGTGACCCGCATCCTGGCCGGGCGGCGTCCAGGGGCGCAGGTGCACCACATCGCCGGCGGTCACCACGTGCTCGTGTCCCCCGGAGTCCACCACCATGAGCGACCCGTAGTCATCCAGGCGGGTGGCGTGGCCGATGATTTCGTGGTCACCGGGGAGCTGGGCACGGACCTGCTTGCCGAGCGTCGTGAGCAGGTGCTCCACCCGCTTGTGTAGCGAGGGGCCGCCGGCCATCCCGGCAGCTGGGTCGCCGTCGGCGTTGCAGAAGCTGCGGTAGAGCGTCGCGAACCGGGACAGGTAGCTCTTAAGCAGCTCAGTCCGGTCTACCGACGTCGGGTGTTCCAGCATCACGGACGTGGCGGTGGGGACCGGGAGTTCGGCCTCGGTGAGGGTGACGTTCAGCCCGGTTCCCAGCACCACGGGCGGCACAGCGCCGCCCTGCATCGGTCCCAGCTGGGCCAGGATGCCCGCGATCTTCCGGCCCCGCACCAGGACGTCGTTGGGCCATTTGAGTTCCGCGGGGACCCCGGCAGTCTCCAGCAGCGCCTCGCGCAGGGCAAGTGCCGCGAGCAGCGACAGCCACGAATAGCTCTGGGTGGGCAGCGGGCGCCCCTCCGCATTGACCGGCCGCAGCACCAGCGACACGGCGACGGCACTGCCGGCGGGCGCGTCCCAGTGGCGGTCCAGGCGGCCGCGGGCAGCGCTCTGGTATTCGGCCGTGAGTACGGTGAGGTCCGGATACGCGGACGGGTCCTCGGTGACACCGCGCAGCAGGTCCGCGTTGGTGGAACCCGTGGACTCCACGACGGTGAGCCGCGGAATGCCGCTGGCAGAAAGGAACGCCTCATCGCTGAGGGCGTTCACATCGAGGGGCGGACGGTCCGGGGCTTCCTGCGCGGCTTCCATGCTTTGAATCCTACCGAGTTACGCCGCCGTCGGCTCCGGCCCGGGCCGCAGGATGTTCCCCGGCTTTGGAGCCTCCCGCGCGGCGTGTCCGGCCGAACCGCCGCGGCAGACCGGCGGCGTGCCGCAAAAGCGGGGAGTTTAGGCGGATCCTCCCGGCGCCGCGGCCGGCACGGAATGGACAGGAAACTCAGAGGAAGATGTCAGGGATCAGCCGGTCTTCCGGGGCGCCCAGGCTGTACGGGGTGAAATCCGTGACGCCGGCGGCGGCGAGGACCTGCTCGTCGGTGTAGAAGTTGCCGCTCCAACTGCCGGATGCCGGAATCGCGTTGCTGCCGGTCAGGACCGCGTGGGCCGCGTCCGCCATGATTTCGGGGCCGCGGGCGCCCCGGACGATCTTTTCGCCGCCCGGCATGTTCCGGATGGCGGCCGTGTTGATCAGGGTGCAGGGCCACAGCGAGTTCACGCTGATGCCGTCGACCTTCAGTTCCTCGGCCAGGCCCAGGGTGGTCAGGCTCATGCCGTACTTCGCCATGGTGTAGGCCAGGTGCATTCCGGCCCATTTGGGGTCCAGGTTCAGCGGCGGGGAGAGCGTCAGGATCTGGCCGGCGTCGGATTCGCGCAGGGCCGGCAGGGCGAGCTTGGAGAGCAGGAAGGTGCCGCGGACGTTGATGTCCTGCATCAGGTCGTAGCGCTTCATGTCGACGTCGTCGGTCCTGGACAGGTCGATCGCGGAGGCGTTGTTGATGACGACGTCGATCCCGCCGAAGCGTTCCACGGCGGCCGCGACCGCGCCGGCGACGTCGGCGTCGTTGCGCACATCCCCGACCAGCGGCAGGGCCTGCCCGCCGGCGGCCTCAATCTGTTCGGCGGCGGAATAGACCGTCCCTTCCAGCTTGGCGTGCGGCTGGCCTGTCTTGGCCATCAGGACAATGTTGGCGCCGTCGCGGGCGGCGCGGGTGGCAATGGCCAGGCCGATGCCGCGGCTTCCCCCGGAGATGAGGATGGTGCGGCCCTGGAGGGAACCGGTGGCCTGGTAGGGCCCCGGCTGCTGGGAGTGCGCGGCGGTGCCCGAAGCGTCGTTGCTCGAAGTCATGAGGACACTCTAGCCGATGTTACTGACCAGTAACATCCCTGGCCGCGGGTGCGTCTTCCGCGGATTGCCGGACGGCGGGCCGCGGCAGGCCAGGGGCCTCCGGCCGAAAATTGTAGGTTTTCTACAGCGGCGCGGGCGTATACCGTCACTAGACTTGCCAGCACGGCCATGTTTTTGTGTGGAATCCACTTAAGCGCCACCGCACAGGCCAGCGCGAACGTACACAGCCGTAACGAACTACAGAGCCGGAGACACCTGATGAGCCACGATCTGACCACGACCGCGGGAAAGATTGCCGACTTCCGCGACCGCCAGGCCCGTGCCGAGCAGCCCTCCGGCCCGGAAGCGATCGAGAAGCAGCACGCCCGCGGCAAGAACACCGCCCGCGAGCGCATCGACCTGCTGCTGGACGCCGGCTCCTTCGTCGAATTCGACGCCCTCGCCGTGCACCGTTCCACCGCGTTCGGCATGGAGAAGAAGAAGCCGCTCGGCGACGGCCTCGTCTCCGGCTACGGCACCGTGGACGGACGTCCCGTGGCCGTGTACAGCCAGGACTTCTCCGTTTACGGCGGCTCGCTGAGCCAGGTCAACGGCGAGAAGATCGTCAAGGTCCAGGAATTTGCGCTGCGCAACGGCTGCCCCGTGGTCGGCATCCTCGACGGCGGCGGCGCCCGCATCCAGGAAGGCGTCGCCTCGCTGGCCATGTTCGCGGACATCTTCCGCAACAACGTGCACGCCTCCGGGGTCGTCCCGCAGATCTCCCTGATCATGGGCCCCTCCGCCGGCGGCGCGGCCTACTCCCCCGCCCTGACCGACTATGTGGTCATGGTGGACAAGACCTCGCACATGTTCATCACCGGCCCGGACGTGATCAAGACCGTCACGGGTGAAGACGTGGACATGGAAACCCTGGGCGGTGCCCGCCAGCACAACTCCAACACGGGCACCTCCACCTACCTCGCCTCCGATGAGGCCGACGCCATCGAGTTCGTCCGCGAACTCCTGGACTTCCTGCCCTCCAACAACCTCGCCGAGGCCCCCGTACTGGAGCACTCCCAGGAGCTGGAGCTCGACGGCGACGACCTCGCCCTGGACGCCCTCATCCCGGACTCGGCCAACCAGCCCTACGACATGCGCAAGGTCATCGAGCAGATCGTGGACGACGCGCACTTCCTGGAGATGCAGTCCCTCTACGCCCCGAACGTGATCATCGGCTACGGCCGGGTGGAGGGACACACGGTCGGCATCGTCGCCAACCAGCCGATGCAGTTCGCCGGCACCCTGGACATCGCCGCCTCGGAGAAGGCCGCCCGCTTTGTGCGGCACTGCGACGCGTTCAACGTCCCGATCATCACACTGGTGGATGTCCCGGGCTTCCTGCCCGGCAAGGACCAGGAGTTCCAGGGCATCATCCGCCGCGGCGCGAAGCTCCTCTACGCCTACGCCGAGGCCACCGTGCCCAAGCTGACCGTCATCACCCGCAAGGCCTACGGCGGGGCGTACATCGTGATGGGCTCCAAGAAGCTCGGCGCGGACCTCAACCTGGCCTGGCCCACCGCGCAGATCGGCGTCATGGGCGCCCAGGGCGCGGTCAACATCCTGTACCGCCGCGAACTTGCCGCGGTGGCGGCGGACGGCGGCGACGTCGAGGCCAAGCGCGCCGAGGTCATCCGGCAGTACGAGGAAGAGCTGCTCAACCCCTACCAGGCCGCCCAGCTCGGCTATGTGGACGCCGTCATCGCCCCGTCCGAGACCCGGGTGCAGATCATCAAGGGCCTGCGCGCCCTGCGGGACAAGCGCGCCAGCCTGCCCGCCAAGAAGCACGGGAACATCCCGCTGTGACCGGAACCGAGCCTGTGGGCCCTGTGGACCCTGCCGAGTCCGCAGCGGAAAGCCTGCTGTCCGTCGCCAAGGGCAATCCGACGCCGGAAGAGCTGGCGGCGCTGACCGCCGTCGTGCTGTCCCTGGGCAGCGGCGAGGCGGACGCGCCGGCCAAGCCGAGTGCCCGGCACTGGATCCGCCGCCAGCAGCTGCAGCTGGCGCCGAAGCCGGGTCCGGGCTCCTGGAAGCGCAGCCGGGGCTAATAAAAGTTCAGCAACCCTTTCATAACAGCGGTTGCCCGGCTAGTCTCGTTCGGGTGACTACCGAACCCACTGAGAACACATCCGCCACCCATCCGGTTCCGCCGCGCCCGCAGACCGCCATCGATGCCGTCGCCGACGCCTACACGGACACCCTGATCCGGCTTAACCCGAGCTTCGCCACCGAGCTAGGCCTGCCCGGCCACGAGACCGAATACCAGGACTTCTCCCCCGCCGGGCACCACGAGTTCGCTGCCGCCGCACGCGAGGCCCTCGCCGCGCTGGACGGGCTGGAGCCGGTGGACGACGTCGACGCCGTCACCCTGGATGCCATGCGCGAACGCCTCGGCCTCCAGCTGGAACTCCACGAGTCCGGCTGGGGCCTCGGCGACCTGAACAACATCGCCTCCCCCGCCCAGGAGATCCGGGCCATCTTCGACCTCATGCCGACGGACACCGCCGTGCAGTGGGACCACATCGCGGGACGGGCGCACAACGTCCCCGCCGCGCTGGACGGTTACATCGAGTCGCTGCGCGCCGCCAAGGAGGACGGCAAGGTGGCCGCCGCGCGGCAGGTGAAGATCGTGATCGAACAGACCACCAAGCACGCCGCGGCGGACGGCTTCTTCGCGAAGCTGGCCGCCGACGCCAAGACCGCGGAGGGCCCGCTGCCCGGGGACGTGCAGTCCAGGCTCGACGCCGGTGCTGCCGCCGCGCGCGTGGCCTACTCCCGGCTGGCCGGCTTCCTGGAGTCCGAACTGCTGCCCGTCGCCCCGGAGAAGGACGCCGTGGGCCGCGAGCGCTACTCCCTGGCCTCCCGCGACTTCCTCGGCGCCACGGTGGACCTGGAGGAAACGTACGCCTGGGGAGTCCAGGAACTGGACCGCCTGATCGCCGAACAGGAGCGTGTGGCCGAGGAGATCCGCCCCGGCGCCACGATCGAGGAAGCCAAGGAGGTCCTGAACAACGACCCCGCACGCCAGCTCAAGGGCACCGACGCCCTGCAGGCGTGGATGCAGGAGCTCTCCGACAAGGCCGTGGCCGACCTCGCGGGCGTGCACTTTGACATCCCGGAGGTCATGAAGACCCTGGAGTGCAAGATCGCCCCGACCGACGAAGGCGGCATCTACTACACCGGGCCCTCGGATGACTTCAGCCGTCCGGGCCGCATGTGGTGGTCCGTGCCGCCGGGCGAGGACACCTTCACCACCTGGGCCGAGACCACCACCGTCTACCACGAGGGCGTCCCGGGCCACCACCTCCAGCTGGCCCAGTGGGCGTACGTGTCGAAGGACCTCTCGACCTACCAGGCCTCCCTCGGCTCGGTCGGCGCCAACGTCGAGGGCTGGGCGCTCTACGCCGAGCGGCTGATGGACGAGCTCGGCTACTTCACCGACCCCGGCGAGCGGCTGGGCTTCCTCGACGCGCAGCAGCTGCGGTCGGTGCGCGTGGTCATCGACATCGGCATGCACCTCGGGCTGCCGATCCCCGACGACGCCGAGGGCACGCTGGCCGAGCACCGCGGGCAGCCGTGGACGCCGGAACTGGCCCGGGCCTTCCTCGGCGAGAACTCCGGCGCCGACCTCGCCTTCCTCGACAGCGAGCTGGTCCGCTACCTGGGCATCCCCGGCCAGGCCATCAGCTACAAGCTGGGCGAGCGGGCGTGGCTCGACGGCCGCGCGGCCGCCCAGGAGGCCCGCGGCGCCGACTTCGACCTCAAGGCGTGGCACATGGCGGCGCTGTCGCAGGGGTCGCTGGGGCTCGACGACCTCGCGGCGGAGCTGGCGCAGCTGTAGGGCCGAGCACCGCCAGCGCCGCGACGGCGACGCCCCAGCCGATGCAGAGGGCCGACCCGAGCTCGGGCACCCCGGCCCACGTGCCGGGGAAGGCGAAGGAGACCAGCCCGACGTACCCGGCGCACAGGCCGGCGCCGATCCCGAGGAACCGCCGGCCCCGCGGCCAGACGGCGGCCAGCAGTGCCAGCGCCGGCAGCGCCAGGGCGAACGCGCCCTGCACGGCGTAGTGGTCGACCCCCATCGTGACGTCTCCGATGATCACGCCCGCCCCGCGACGGCTGCCCGCGAACATGCGCTCGGCGTGCAGGACGCCGGGGACGACGCCGAGCGCCGCCACGACGAGCAGCGGGACCGACAGCGACCGGGCGAGCGGGAGCACCCGCTCGCGCGCCGGCAGCAGGGCGGCGACGACGGCAGCCTCGACGACCAGGACGCCGACGAAGAGCAGCAGGGGCCACTCCAGCCCTGCGACGACCGCCACGGCCATCGTCGCGAACGCGACGAGCAGGGTCGCCTGGGCGGGTGCCGTGCGGTGCGGGGTCACCGCGACGGCCAGGAACGGGCCGCCGACCAGCACCGTCATGAACATCCCCCAGCTCGCCTCGAGGACGACCGGCCAGTCGGGATCCCAGGTGACCGACAGGTCGGTCAGCCCGAACCCGGGGAGGACCAGCCAGGTCAGGGCGAAGAGGACGGCGAGGACGCGGACGACGGGCAGACGCACCGGCGCAGGATGCCTCAGTCGGGCGCGTCGAAGGGCAGCGGGTTCACCGTGTCGGCGTCCCAGGTGAACCGCTGGTCGGCCGGGACGGCCGCCGTCTCGATCCCCGGGTGCGCGAGCAGGTCGGCCACGCACGGGGCGGACCCGCCGACGAACGTCGTCACCAGGTCGATGTCGGTGGCCACGACCCACGAGCGGTCGGCCGGCCACCACAGCGACGCGCTCTGCTCCGAGGGCTCGTCGGCCATGTTCGCCGCCGCGAGGTCGACCGGTCCGCGCACCAGCCAGTGATCCCGGGCCGGGAGCGCCAGGGTGGGGGCGTCACCGACGATGAACCCGAAGCCGGACCAGACGCCGAAGAACACGTCGTCCGGTGTGCCTGTGTGCCGGCGCAGCACCGCGGCCAGCGCGTCGGCCACGCCCACCGGCAGGTGCCCGCGGGCGGGTGCCTGGTCCCACAGCGGCGACTGGTCGGCGTCGTCGAAGAACTCCATCGAGCCGGTCAGCGAGCCCCACTCCATGGCCGGGTGGGCGACGGTCCGGTTGGCGGCGGCGACCTCGGCCCAGCGGACGTCGACGTCGTCGTCCCCCCGGTAGCGGACGGCGGGGTGGAAGACGCGGACGTAGCCGTCGAAGACCGGCGGGACCAGCGACCCGACCACGTGCTGGTCGAAGGGGTGCACCGCCGCGGCGATCCAGGCCCCGGGGGAGACGTCGTCCTCGAGGGGGCGCCCGGCGAACTGCACGGGAAGAATTTACCCAGGGAACGGACAACCCCCGGGCTGCTCCGCGGCGCTCCACTCGGAGCGGCTCGCGGGCCGACTGGACAACGTCGGCGGCCCGGGGGTCGGGTGACTGTCCGGTTCTCGCTCGCCGCCGTACGACGGACGGGCGATCTGCCGTCGCTCAGACACGAGTCTGAACGGGCGGCCCATCTGGACGGCGGCTAGCGGACAGCCACCTCACGTGTCCTGTAGCTCATCAAGTTACGGACCACCTCCTCTCTCGTGTACGACGACGGTACGTCGCCGAAAACGAGCGCGGCAAGCGCAATTCTCAGCCCTCGGCGAACGGCCGGTCGCGGCGGTCGTCGACCGGGTCCCAGGCGTCGGGGATCCCGTCCTGGTCGACGTCGCTCACCTCCTCCTCGTGGATCCGCTTGTAGCGGCGATTGCGCAGGCGCAGGACGACGGTGGCCAGCAGCGCCGCGGCGAGGGTGCCGGCGAGGATGCCGACCTTGGCGTGGTCGAACGCGGCGCTCCCCGGGCCGTAGGCGAGTTCGGTGATCAGCAGCGAGACGGTGAAGCCGATGCCGCCCAGCAGCGACAGCCCGATGACGTCCGGCCAGCCCAGGCTCTCGTCGAGTTCTGCACGCGTGAAGCGCGAGACCAGCCAGGTGGCGGCGGTGATGCCGACCGCCTTCCCCGCGACCAGGCCGAGCACGATGCCGATCGCGATGCTGTCGCCCAGCGAGGCGCCGAGCCCGGAGATCCCGCCGACCGCGACCCCCGCGGAGAAGAAGGCGAAGACGGGGACGGCGACGCCGGCCGACAGCGGCCGCAGCCGGTGCTCGAAGTGCTCGGCCAGCCCGGGCCCGGCCTCCGGGCCGCCCGAGGCCTCGCTGCGCACCACCGGCACGGTGAAGGCCAGCAGCACGCCGGCGACCGTCGCGTGCACGCCGGACTCGTGCATGAGCCCCCAGGTGAGCGCGGCGAGCGGGAGCAGCAGCCACCACGACCGGATGCGCTTCTGCACCAGGAACCCGAAGGCCGCCAGCGGCAGCAGCGACAGCAGCAGGGCGGTCACGTTCAGCCCGGCGGTGTAGAAGATCGCGATCACCACGATCGCCAGCAGGTCGTCGACGACGGCGAGCGTCAGCAGGAAGGTGCGCAGGGCGGTCGGCAGGTGGGTGCTGATCACCGCGAGGACGGCGAGTGCGAAGGCGATGTCGGTCGCCGACGGGATGGCCCAGCCGCGGAGGGCGCCGTCGGCACCGCCGAGGTTGACCAGCACGAAGAACAGCGCGGGCACCGCCATGCCGCCGACCGCGGCGGCGACCGGCAGGGCCGCCCGCCGCGGGTCGCGCAGGTCGCCCGCGACGAACTCGCGCTTGAGCTCCAGCCCGGCGACGAAGAAGAAGATCGCCAGCAGGCCGTCGGCCGCCCAGGTGCCCAGCGAGAGGTCCAGGTGCAGCGACGCGGGGCCGACGCGGGCGTCGCGGAGGGCCTCGTAGCCGGCGCCCCAGGGGGAGTTGGCCCAGACGAGGGCGACCGCGGCGGCGGCGAGCAGCAGGGCCCCGCCGACCGTCTCCCGGCGCAGCACCTCGGTGACGCGCTTGGCCTCGGTCCACGACCCCCGGCCGAACAGACGGGTGGGTGCGGTGGTCATGGGGGCGGCTCCGGGGGCAGCAGGGGTCGGTTCGAGAACTGCCGACCAGACTTCCCGGCGCACCTGACGAGCAGGCTACCGGGCGAGCAGCTCCCGGACGCCCGCGGACAGGCCGCCGTCGCCGCGCGGGACGCCGTCGAGCGTGTGCACGGTCGCCGCGGCCCGCACCCCCGACACCAGCCAGACCGCGTCGGCGGCGAGCAGGTCGTCGGCGGTGCCCGGCGTGACCGCCGTCGGCCGCCCGGCGTCGGCGGCGCGGGCGAAGAGCCGGGCCATCGTCGTGCCGGGGAGGATGCCGGTCTCCAGCGGCGGGGTGTGCAGCACGCCGTCGGCGGACCACACGACCGTGGAGGTCGGCCCCTCCAGGATCTGACCCTCGAGCGACGTGAAGATCACGTCGTCGGCCCCCCGGGCGGCGGCGTGTCGCAGGGCGGCCATGTTGACCGCGTAGGACAGCGTCTTGGCGCCGCCCAGCAGCCAGGGTGCGTGCGACCGGAAGTCCGCCGGGACGCCCAGGCCGAGGGTGATCACCGAGATGCCGTCGGTGCGCTGGCGGACCACCTCCGCCGGCACCGGGGAGAGCACGGCGAGTGCGGTCGGGGGCAGGCCCTGGCCGAGTCCGCGGGTGAGGAAGAGCCGGATCACTCCGTCGGTGCCGGGGTCCCAGCCGGCGAGCACGCTGTCGACCAGCGCTCGCCAGGCGGTCCCCCCGACGTCGGAGAGCTCCAGCAGCCCCGCCGACCGTGCCAGCCGGGCGAGGTGCGCCGGCAGGTGCGGGGCGCCGGCGCCGACCACCGCGATCGACTCGAAGACGCCGTCGCCGCGTCCCAACCCCAGGTCGAACGCGGTCACGACCGGCTGGTCGGCGGGCACGCGGACCGCCGCGCCGTCCCGCCAGACCGCCACCACTCGTTCGTCGGTCACGGGGGACAGCCTGCCGCACCCCGGGCATAGGCTCCGCGCATGGGTTCCGAGGACGCCGGGGCGCCGCTGGCGCAACGGCTGCGCGCCCGCGGTCTGCGGCTGACCGCGCAGCGGGCGCGCGTGCTCGACGCGGTGACGGCGCTGGAACACGCGACGCCCGAGGCGATCGGGGCCCGGCTGCGCGAGGAGTCCGGTCCTGGGGAGTCGGCACCGGACGCCTCCACCGTCTACCGGAACCTCGAACTGCTCGAGCGGCTCGGCCTGGTGTGGCACACGCACCTCGGCAAGGGGGCGCCGATCTACCACGCGTCCGAGCACCCGCACCTGCACGTGGTGTGCGCCTCGTGCGGCGCGGTCGAGTCCGCCCCGTCCGGGTTGCTGGACAGCGCCGCGGAACGTCTGGCGGCCGATCTGGGTTTCACCGTGGACGTGGGGCACGTCGCCCTGTCCGGCACCTGCCGGGCCTGCAGCGAACGAGCCGGATCGGAGCCGTCATGACCGCATCACCCCTGCTCGCCCTCCCCGGGGCCGTGCAGATCGAGGGCGGGGGCCCCTCTGGGTACCGCACAGCCGCTCATTACGGCGACCCGCTGCGCGAGCAGCGGACCCTCGCAGAGGGCGCCGGCCTGGTCGACCGCAGCGACCGCGACGTCGTCGTCGTCCCCGGTGCCGACCGGTTGTCCTGGCTGCACAGCCTGACCAGCCAGCACCTCGACCGGCTGGCCGACGGCACGGGCACCGAGGCGCTGATCCTGTCGCCGCAGGGGCACGTGGAGCACCACCTCGTGCTGGCCGACCTCGACGGCACGACCTGGGCCGACATCGAGCCCGGCACCGGCGCGGCTCTGCACACCTTCCTCGACCGGATGCGGTTCATGCTCCGGGTCGAGCCGCGGCTGGTGACCGACGAGTGGGCGGTGCTCGGCGTCGTCGGACCGACGGCGGCCGACGTCCTGACGCGCGCAGGCATCCCGGTCCCGGCGGCGCCGTACCAGGTGCGCGCGCTCGACCGGGGGTTCGTCCGGCGCATGCCGCCCCTCGGCGACGGTGCTGCCGTCGTGTTGGACCTCGTGGTCCCGCGGGGGGAGATCGCCGCCATCGGCGACCGGCTGATCGCGGCCGGCGCCGCCCCCGCCGGGTTCCAGGCCTACGAGGCGCTGCGGGTCGAGGCCCGCCGGCCCCGGTTCGGACTCGACACCGACCACCGCACCATCCCGAACGAGCTCAGCTGGCTGCGCACGGCCGTCCACCTGGACAAGGGCTGCTACCGCGGCCAGGAGACCGTGGCCCGGGTGCACAACCTGGGCCGCCCGCCGCGGCGGCTGGTGCTCCTGCACCTCGACGGCGTGAGCGAGGTGCTGGCCGAGCCCGGCACGCCGGTCCTGGCCGGTCCGCGCGAGGTCGGTCGCGTGGGCACGGTGGTCCGCCACTTCGAGCTCGGCGTGATCGCCCTGGCCCTGGTGAAGCGCTCGGTCGCCGTCGACGCCGCGCTGACGGTCGCCGGTTCCACGGCCTCGATCGACGCCGACGACGTGCTCGAGGAGGTCGACGACACGGCCCGGGAGCGGATCCGCGCCGTGCGGTCTGCCACGATCGGCCGGTGACACCCGCCACCCTGCTCACCGTCGCCCCCACCGGGGCGGAGTCCGCCAAGGCCGACGTCCCGGCCCTGCCGGTCACCGTCGAGGAGATCGCGGCGACCGCGCGGGACTGCCAGGCCGTGGGCGCGGCCGTGGTGCACCTGCACATCCGCGACGCCGAGACGCGGCCCACGCTCCACCTGGCGCGGGTGGCCGAGGTCGTGGCCGCGGTGCGCGCGTCGAGCGACCTGATCGTGCAGCTCTCCACCGGGGGAGCGGTCACCGACCCGTTCGACGCGCGCCTCGCCGTCCTCGACGCCCAGCCCGACGCCGCCTCGCTGTCGCTGGGGACGGTCAACTTCGGCCGCGACGTCTTCAGCAACCCGTGGGACCTGATCGTGGAGCTGCACACGCAGATGCAGCAGCGCGGGATCGTGCCCGAGTACGAGGTGTTCGACCTCGGCCACCTGGCGACGCTGGCCCGGCTGCTCGACAAGTACGGCCCGCCGCACGGGGGTCACGTGCACGTCGACCTCGTGATGGGCGTGCCCGGCGGCATGCCGGGGACGACGCAGGCCCTGGCCGCCTGCCTGCCGCACATCCCGCCCGGCGCCACCTTCGCCGCCACCGGGGTGGGCCGCACATCGTTGCCGGTGATGCTCGCCGCGCTGTCGGCCGGCGGTCACCTCCGGGTGGGCATGGAGGACACCCTCACCTACGCTCCGGGCGAGCCGGTGCGCGACAACGCACAACTGGTCGCCCGCGCGGCCGGCCTCGCCCGCATCGCCCAGCGCCCGCCGATGAGTACCGACGACGCCCGCAGCCTGCTGGGCATCAAGCCGATGGAGAGAGCCTCATGAGTCCGAAGCCTTCCCCGGCGGGCGGCGCCGCCGTCGACGAGCTGCTCGAGCCGGCATTCCTCGAGACCGCGATGCGCAGCTCCATGACCGACGTGCGGCTGCTGCGCCGGAAGGCCGAGCAGGAGGAGGTCAACCTCTCCTACACCCGCCGCCTGCTGCAGGGACGGCTCGACATCGTGCGCCGCGAGCTGCAGCGGCGGGCCGAGCACGACGGCCGGTCGCTGGTCGACCTGCTGCCCGAGATCCTGTCGGAGAAGGGCCGCGGTCCCGCGCACGGGCTGGGGCGGCACCAGACGGTGCAGCCGCACGCGCCGGAGGAGTACGAGTCGTGGGTCAACTCGCTGACCAAGGGGGTGGACGTCTCGGCCATCTCGGAGCTCAGTGACGCGAAGCTGGAGAAGGTGGCGCGGGCGCTTGCCGAGGCGGAGAGCGGGCTGTCCGAGCGCCGGCGCGGCGTGCAGCAGGTCATGGACGCTCTCGCCGCCGAGCTCGGCCGGCGGTACCGCGACGGCGAGGCCGACGTCGCCGCGCTCCTGGCCGACGAGGGACGCCACTGAGAAAGGACCACCCTGCCCCCCACCGCTCGCAGGCTCGCGGCGGGGCCCTGCAGGGCAGCCACCTGTCTTGGCCGGACAACCCCGTCCTCGTCGAGGTCTGGCGGTCCGGCTTCCTCGAGTCCGTGCACCGCGGCGCGCTGGTCGCCCTCGCCGCCGACGGGTCGGTCCGCTTCGCGGCCGGTGAGGTCGACCGGCCGATCCTGCCGCGGTCGTCGAACAAGCCGGTCCAGGCCACCGCGCTGCTCGGCGCGGGCTGGACACCCCGTTCCGACGAGGAGCTGGCCATCGGGGCGGGTTCGCACAACGGCGAGGACGGGCACCGCGACCTGGTCGCCGGGATGCTCGCCGGCGCCGGTCTCGGGCCCGACGACCTCGGCTGCCCCCCGGCGCTGCCCCAGCACGAGGCCACGAAGGCGGCCTGGCTGGTGGACGGCCGGGCGCCGGAGCGGCTGGCGATGAACTGCTCGGGCAAGCACGCGGCGATGCTCGCGGCCTGCGTGGCCTCGGGGTGGGAGACGTCGGGGTACCTCGAGCGCGACCACCCGCTGCAGCAGGCGATCGAGGCCCGGCTGGGCGAGGCCGCCGGGGAGTCCGTGACGGCGGTCGTGATCGACGGGTGCGGGGCCCCGCAGCACGCGCTGTCCCTGACCGGCCTGGCGCGCGGCGTGCTCTCGCTGGTCCAGGCCGCCGAGGGGTCGCCGGAACGCTCCGTCGCGGACGCGATGCGGGCCCATCCTTGGCTGGTGGCCGGTACCGGCCGGGAGGACACCGACCTGATGACGGCGGTTCCCGGGCTGCTGGTCAAGGGCGGGGCCGACGGCGTCCACGTGGCCGCGCTGCCGGGTATCGGTGCCGTGGCACTCAAGCTGGACGACGGCGGTGACCGCGGGCGGACCCCTGCGCTGTGCGCGGGCCTGCAGCGCATCGGTGTCCCGGCCGAGCAGCTCGACCGGTGGTTGCTGACCCCGGTCAGCGGTGGTGACGGTGTGGTGGGAGAGGTCCGGGCCGCCCCGGCGATAGCCAGCTGACCTGCGTGTTCCAGCGTGACAGGGGTCACGCCGATCTGCTAGCTCCTCCGCTTGCAACTGCTAGCACCCGGGTCTACCGTAGGACAGGTGCAGACACCCGGTGAATTCGTCCGCGAGCAGGTGACGACGGTCCGCGAGAAGGTGGACCGGGTCGCCGGCAGCGTGGCCGAGTCGGTGGGACCGGCCGCGGTCAGCTCGCAGGTCGGCAACTTCATCCGCGAGCAGCGCAACGCCGCCCGCGTCTCCCTGCGCGAACTGGCCCGTACCGCCGGGGTCAGCAACCCGTACCTGTCCCAGGTGGAGCGGGGCCTCCGCAAGCCGTCAGCGGAGATCCTCGCGTCGATCGCCCGGGGCCTGAAGATCTCGGCCGAGTCGCTCTACGAGCAGGCGGGGATCCTCGACCGGCGTTCCGGCAGCCCGGACACCGTGGCGGCGATCCGTTCCGACGAGTCGCTCTCCGAGCGGCACAAGGCCGTGCTCCTCGAGCTCTACGAGACCTACGTCCGCGAGCACCGCGCGGCACACCCGGTCACGACCGCGAAGTCTTCCCACCCCGCCCCCGACACCACGACTTCCAAGGAGTCAGCATGACCGCCACCCAGACCGTGAAGCAGTACGGCGAGTTCGCCGTCACCCACGCCAAGCCCGCCGTCCTCGCCGTCATCGGCGCCGGTGACCTGGCCGTCGAGCGCGCCAAGACCGTGCTCGACCAGTTCCGCAACAAGGCCACCGCCACCGTCGTGGCGCTGCCGGGCGAGGCCCAGGTGCAGGCCGACCTGGCCGTCAAGGAGGCCCGCACCCGGGCCACCGAGGCCGCCGGCACCGCCCGCACGACCGCCCACCAGCTGGCCGTGGCCGTGCGTCCCGAGGCGCTGAAGAGCACCGTCGCCGGCTTCGTGGAGACCGCCCGCACCCAGGCCGTCGCCACCGTCGGCACGCTGGCCGAGCGCGGTGCCGAGGTCGTCGACGACCTGCGCCGTCAGCCCGGTTTCCGCCGGGTCGTCCGTCGCGCCGAGCGCGCCGTCGACGCCGTCGAGGACACCCTCGAGGACGTCCTCGAGGACACCGCCGGCGCCGTCAAGGACGCCGCCAACGAGGTGACCTCGGTCGCGCAGAAGACCGCCGCCCGCGCCACCAAGGTCGCGGCCAAGGCCGAGACCAAGGTCGAGGACGCCGCCGAGAGCACCAAGGCGACCGCGGAGAAGGCTGTCGCCGAGAAGCCGGCCGCCAAGAAGGCCAGCCCCGCCGCCAAGCGGACGCCGGCCACGGCGACCACGTCGGAGCGCGTCTCCCGCGCCCGCACCGCCAAGCGCGCCAACCCGACGGCCGTTCCCGCCAAGCGCAACGGCTGACGTACGGCACACAGGATCAGGGCCCCCGAGCTGCGCACGCGCTCGGGGGCCCTGTGCTGTCCCCCGAGACGGTGTCCCTGACGCGGGCATTTCCCGCAGCGGAATGCCCGCCTCAGGGGCATCGTGAGCGCGCGTGACGACGGGGACGGCCTCCGGAAACGCCGCGGTCGACACCGGGCACCCCGCGACGGGGTGAGCCGACCCTTCGTCTCGGCTGGTCCGGCGCCGGCCGGCGGGTACCCTGCCCGTCATGGGGTTCGACGGGCTGGTCTTCACCGTCCTGGACTACGGGACGCTCGCGCTGGCGCTGTGGGCCTTCGTCGACGCCCTCGTCCGGCCGGCCGCCGGGTTCGTGGCCGCCGGGAAGCTCACCAAGCCCGGGTGGGCGGCGATCACCGGCCTGGCCGTGCTGGTCATCTACTTCTTCACGCCGATGAGCTTTCTCGGGCTGCCCGCGGTGATCGCGGCGGTCGTCTACCTGGTCGACGTCCGTCCCGCCGTCCGTGGCCTACGCCGCGGCAACAGCTGGTGACCTCTTCCCGCTGACCCTCGCGGGGGTGTCGTTGACCGCGCGAAAGCGTGGTCTTATGGTCATACCAACGGCTGCCGAACGGATACCGCCGTTCGCGCGCGACCGCGCCGACCACCGACGCCCGACCAGGAGGCCCCTGCATGGCCAAGGACGCTCTCGTCAACGAGTCTCTGGCGGCGAAGTTCGCCACGGAGAAGGACTCGCCCTACACCCGCTGGGTCGCCGACGAAGGTCTCGACATCATCGCCGCCCACTACGTGCCCGACCTGAAGACCGTCGAGCTCAAGCCGTGGGACCGCCGCGGTGGCCGGGGTGTGTTCATCAACCACGAGGCGAGCCGCACGTCGAACGACTGCTACGTGGCCGAGATCCCGGCCGGCGGGGCGCTGAACCCGCAGCGGCAGCTGTTCGAGGAGATGATCCTCGTGCTCTCCGGCCACGGCTCGACCAAGGTGTGGAACGACGCCGGCGCCGAGGTCACCTTCGAGTGGGGCCCGGGCGCGCTGTTCGCCATCCCGCTCAACGCCAACCACCAGCACTTCAACGGCTCGGGCACCGAGGTCGCGCGGTTCGTCTCGTCGACCAACGCCCCCGGCATCATCAACCTCTACGACGACATCGACTTCGTCTTCGGCACCGCCCACGACTTCCCGAAGCGCTTCAACGGGGAGCCGGACTACTTCGCGCCCAAGGGTGAGCAGAAGGGCCTGCTGCTCGACACGAACTTCGTCGCCGACTCGATCAACCTGCCCCTGATCGAGGCCAAGGAGCGCGGTGCCGGAGGCGGGCACATCCGCTTCAACATGGCCAAGGGCTCGATGAACAGCCACATCTCGCAGTTCCCGACCGCCACGTACAAGAAGGGGCACCGGCACGGCCCGGGCGCCCACGTGATCATCCTGTCGGGCGAGGGGTACAGCCTCATGTGGCCCGAGGGCGAGGAGCCGCGGCGCTACGAGTGGGGCCCGGGTTCGATGATCGTCCCCCCGAACATGTGGTACCACCAGCACTTCAACACCGGCACCGAGCCGGCCCGCTACCTCGCCTTCAAGCACGAGGTCGTGTCGATCCGCAACGCGCAGGGTGTGCCGAAGGCCTGGATCAGCCAGCGCGTCGGTGGCGACCAGATCGACTACGCCGACGAGTCGTCGTTCGTGCGCGAGACCTTCCGCGAGGCGCTGGCCAAGCACGGCATGGAGCCGCAGATGGAGACCGCCTACGAGCAGGAGCTCGAGTCGCTGCCGCCCAAGCCGGCCGAGGCCGTCTCGGTCTGAGGTGACCCACGCGCACACGCACGAGCACACGCACGGCGGAGTGGACGACGGAAACGACGTCGTCGTCCACTCCGCCAACGTGCCCGACCACGACCACGAGCACGACGACGACGCCGTCCTGCCCCTCGAGGACAACCCGATCTGGCAGCAGGACAACGTCACCCTGCACAGCGTCGGCATGGACATCGGCTCGTCGGGCACCCAGGTCGTCTTCTCCCGGCTGCACCTGCGGCGGATCGGCGAGGAGCTGACCAGCCGGTACATCGTCGTCCGCCGGGACACCGTCTACCGCTCGCCGGTGGCGCTGACGCCGTACGCGAGCAGCGAGCACATCGACGCCGAGGAGCTCGGCTCGATCATCGACCGGGCCTACGGCGAGGCTGCCGTGGGGCCGGAGACGATCGACACCGGTGTCGTCATCCTGACCGGGGAGGCGCTGCGCCGGCGCAACGCCGAGGCGATCGCGGGCGTGCTCGCCGAGCGCGGCGGGGAACTGGTCACCGCGACCGCCGGCCACAACATGGAGGCGATGCTCGCCGCCTACGGCTCGGGTGCGGCGCGGGTCTCCTACGAGCAGGGCCTGCGGATCCTCAACGTCGACATCGGCGGTGGCACGACCAAGCTCGCCGTGCTGGACCGGGGCCGGGTGGTGGCCACGGCCGCCGTGCACGTCGGTGGCCGGCTGCAGGTGGTCGACGGCGACGGCCGGATCACCCGGCTGGACCCGGCCGGCCAGGAGCACGCCGCCCGGGCGGGCTTCGCCTGGGCGCTGGGGGACCGGGCCGAGGCGGACCAGGTGCAGGCCGTCGCGGACCGGATGGCCGACACTCTCGTCGCCGTCATCACCGCCGCCGTCACCGCCGCCCCGCTGCCCGCCGACGTCGAGCGGCTCTACCTCACCGATCCGCTGGGTCCGCTGGGCGAGATCGACGGCGTCATGTTCTCCGGCGGCGTCGCCGAGTACGTGTACGACCGCGAGACCGAGCTCTTCGGCGACCTCGGCGCCCCGCTGGGCCGGGCGCTGCGCCGCCGGGTGGACGACGGCGCGTTCCCGTTCCCCCTGCTCCCGGCGGGGGAATGCATCCGGGCCACCGCGCTCGGCGCCTCGGAGTACAGCGTGCAGCTGTCGGGCAACACCGGCTGGATCTCCGACCCCGACGCGCTGCTCCCGCGCCGCAACCTGCAGGTGGTCAAGCCCGTCCACGACCTCGGCGAGGAGGTCGACGCGGCTGCCGTCGCCGCGGCGATCCGCCGGCACCTGGTGGCGCTGGACGCCGAGCACTCCGGCGACGACGTCGCGCTGGCGCTGTCCTGGACCGGGTTGCCGACGCACCGGCGGCTGCACGCGTTCGCCGTCGGCGTCCGCGACGGCCTGGCCGACCGGATCGCCGACGGCCGGCCGCTCTACCTGATGCTCGACGGCGACGTCGCGATGACGCTGGGCCGGCTGCTGCGCGACGAACTCGGCGTCGGCAACCCGCTGCTGGTCGTCGACGGGCTGTACCTGCGCGACTTCGACTACATCGACATCGGCAAGGTGCGCCACCCCTCCCGCACGGTGCCGGTGACGATCAAGTCCCTGCTCTTCAGCGAGGACCCGCGGGAGCCGGCTCAGTAACCGGGCTCGGCAGTCGGCTCGGCGGTCGGCTCAGTAGTCGGCCGGGAGGAGCAGCCAGAGCAGCAGGTAGGCGATGAACTGCGGGCCCGGCAGCACGCACGAGATCACGAAGGCCCAGCGGAGGCCGGTGCGGGACAGGCCGTAGCGGCGGGCGATGCCGGCGCAGACGCCGCCGAACACGGCGTTGCGCGTGTCGCGGGTGAGCGTCCGGGAAGCGGGGACGGTCATCGCCCGACCCTACGGCTCCCGCCGGCCGTCAGTGCGCGAGACGGGTCGCGGTCCGGTCGATGTGGGTGCGCATGATCGCCTCGGCTGCGGCGACGTCGCGCCGCCGGACGGCGTGCACGAAGTCCAGGTGCTCGTGCGCCCCGCGGTGCCCCATCAGGGGCGCGGCGATCTGCGCCTCCTTGAGCGACATCAGCAGCGGGCCGTGGAAGCTCTGGACGAGCATCTCGACTGCCTTGTTGTGGGTGGAGGCGGCGACCCGGACGTGGAACTCCGCCGACATCTCCATCGTGTAGCGCTGGTCGTCGAGCGCGGTCTGCTGGTCCTCGCAGAGCCGTTCCAGGGCGACCAGGTCCTCCTCGGTGGCCCGCTCGACCACCAGGGGCACGATGCCCAGCTCGAAGACCATCCGGGCCTCGGTGACCTCCGCCGCGGTGAGCGGGCTGAGCTGCAGCAGGTCGGCCAGGCCCTCGCCGAGCCGCGCGTTGGTGGGGGTGGTGACGAACGCGCCGCCGCGGGCGCCGACGCGGACGTCGATCAGGCCGCCGGCCTCGAGCACCCGGAGAGCCTCGCGCACGGTCACCCGGCTGACGCCGAACCGCTCGCAGAGGTCGCGCTCGGAGGGCAACCGGTCACCCGGGCGGAGCCGTCCCTGGCGGATCAGGGTGCGGATCTGGTCGACGATCACCTGGGACACGCGCCCCACGCTGACCGCGCTGAACAGGTCCATGCCGTCGGCCGGCGCGCCGCTCCCGGCCGGCGCGCTGGTCGGGCGGGCGGGTTCCTGCTCCACGATCGGCTCCACGGCAGGAGTCTCCCACGCCGGGTGCCGCTGGCCGCCGTCCCGGATCCCCCTTTAGGGTCTGACCAATGGACCACCACCCGGTCGAGTCGCCCGTCGAACGCCGCCTGCTGATCGCGCACGCCTGCCGCGTGCTCGGCGCGCGCGGGCTCGCCGAGGACGTGCTGGGGCACGTCAGCCTCCGCACCGGGCCGGACCGGATCCTGGTGCGCTGCCGCGGGCCGCAGGAGGAGGGGCTGGTGTTCACCCGCCCCGACGACGTCCACGAGGTCGACCTCGACGGCCGCGCGGTGGACGGCGGGGACCTGGCCGGCTGGGCCGTGCCGAACGAGCTGCCGATCCACGCCGAGGTGCTCCGGGCCCGGCCGGACGTCGACGCGGTGGTGCACTGCCACCCGCCGTCGGTGCTCATCGCCGGGCTGGAGGGCGTACCGCTGCGGCCGATCTTCGGCGCGTACCACCTGCCCGCCGCGCGGCTGGCGATCGACGGCGTGCCGGTCTACCCGCGGTCGGTGCTGGTCCGCCGTCCCGACCTGGGCCGCGAGGTCGCCGCCGCGCTCGGCGCCGCCCACGTGCTGGTGATGCGCGGGCACGGCATCACCACGGTCGGCTCGGGGCCGCACGCCGTCGAGCAGGCGGTCGGGCGGGCGCTGGCGCTCGACGCGCTGGCCCGGGTGTGCCTCGAGTCGGCCCGCCTCGGCGGGCGGGCGGCCGACCTGCCGCCGGAGGACGTCGCCGAGCTGCCCGACCTCGGCGGCGCCTTCAACGACGTCATGCTGTTCCGCCACCACCTCGCCCGCCTGCGCCACGAGGGACTCCTGCTCGACGGTTAGTCGCGGATGTCCTGGAGCAGCCACTCGGTCGGGATCTCCCGCCCCAGGCCGCGCTCGCGGGCCAGTTCGTAGACCAGGCCGGCCACGGCGAAGAACTGCGCTCCCTGGATGTTGCCCCGCTCGGAGAACGTGATCTGGTCCGGTGATGTCCGCACGGCCGCGCCCCGCAGCACCTCCTCGTAGGTGACCACCCGCGGCCCGGTCGGGCCCTCCGGGGGACGGCGCCCGCGCCCGTGCCGGTGCCCCTGCCAGACGGGGTCGTCGGGGCGGGCGACGTAGGCGAGGTACTCGTCGGTGGGCCGCCAGGTCGGGTCGGCGACGGGCGCGGGAGCGGTGCCCAGCCGCAGCCAGACGTCGAACACCTCCTGGGCGCGGGTGTCCGGTCGTCCGCCGATCGCCGTGACGTGCGTGCCCGCCTCCAGCCAGTCGCCCACGACGACATCAGCCGCCGCGTCCGTGCACGCGGTCACGACGTCGGCGTCCCGGAAGGCCGCCCGCGGCTCGTCGACGGCCACCACCTCCAGGCCGTGCTGCTCGCTCATCTCGGCGGCGTAGCGCTCCCGGTGGGCCCTGGTGGGGCTGTAGACCTGCACGCGCTCGAACGGACGCACCGCACGCAACGCCTCCAGGTGGGTGCGTGCCATGCCGCCGGAGCCGAGCATGCCGAGCACACGGGCGTCCTCGCGGGCGGCGAGCGCTGTCCCGATCGCCGAGTCGGCGCCCACCCGCATGTGCTGCAGGACCCCGTCGTTGAGCAGCGCCAGCGGCTCGCCGGTGCGGATCGACAGGAGGAGGACCAGCCCGCAGTAGGTGCCCGGCGCGACGCAGTGCTTCTCCTGGGTCCTCGTCCCGCCGTACTCGACCTCGGTGAGGACGTCGGACTTCATCCGGATCGCGACGTACCCGCTGCTCGCGGACCCGCCCTCCATGGTTCCCCACTGGTAGGCCTCGCCGGGCCGCCCGGTGGGGAAGCGCAGGTCGATCCGGGGGCGGCAGATCGCGTCGCCGGTGGCGAGGTCGCGGTAGGCGCGCTCCAGGGCGTCGATCACCGCGGGCATGCGCAGGACGGCGGCGGTGTCGTCGTTGCCGATCAGGAGCACGGGACCTCCCGGGTCACGGTGCGGCCTCGGGGGACGGCTCCGCCGCGCGCGCCTCGGGCGCCGGGTCGTCGCGGCGGCGCAGCCGGCGCAGGGTCGGCAGCAGCGCGGCGGCGACCGCGGCCGCGGCGATCCCGCTGATCAGCAGCCCGGCGCGCGGGCCCCACTGCTCGCAGATCCAGCCCATCAGCGGCCCGCCGATCGGGGTGCTGCCGAGGAACACCGTCGAGTGCAGGGCGATCACGCGGCCCTGCATGGAGGCGTCGGTACCGACCTGCAGGACGGTGCGGGCCAGGGTGTTGAAGCTGATGTTGGCGATGCCCAGGCCCACGAGCAGCCCCAGGGCGGCCACCAACCCCGGTGCCCCGGCCAGCAGGGCGATCGCGAGGGCGAACGCGCCCGTCCAGAGGAGCACCGACCACGCGGTGACCCGCTCGCGCGCCGCGCTCCCCAGGGCGCCGATCACCGCGCCGGCGCCCAGAGCCGAGGTGAGCCAGCCGTAGACCTCCGCGCCACCGCCGAGCACGTCGCGGGCGAACAGGGGGAGGACCACCCGGAAGTTCTGGCCGAACAGCGCGACGACGGCGACCAGCAGCATGCAGGCGCGCAGGTCGGGGCGCTGCCAGACGTAGCGCAGGCCCTCCAGCGCCTGACCGCGCTTCGGTGGCAGCGGGGCGGCCCGGGTGAGCCCCTGGACGTCGATCCGCCAGAGGCTGACCAGCACGGCCACGAAGGAGACCGCGTTGACGGCGAACGCCGCGCCGCTGCCGACCCAGGCGATGAGCAGGCCGGCGATCGCGGGCCCGACCAGCCGCCCGAGGTTGTGGATCGTGGAGTTCAGCGACTGCGCGTTCACGTAGTCCTCGGGCCCGACCATCTCGGTCACGAAGGCCTGCCGGGCGGGGGAGTCGAGGACCGTCACGAGGCCGAGGCCCAGAGCGAGGGCGAACACCATCCACAGCTGCACCAGGCCGGCGAGGGTGAGCACCGCGAGGACCGCCGCCAGGGCGGCGCTGACCGCCTGGGTCGCCATGATCGTCCGCCGGCGGTCCCACCGGTCGACCAGCACGCCGCCCCAGAGTCCGAAGAGGAGGGTCGGCAGCGCCTGCAGCGCGGTGGCGACCCCGACCGCGACCGCGGAGTCGGACAGTTCCAGGACGAGCCAGTCCTGGGCGACGCGCTGCATCCAGGTGCCGATGACGCTGACCGCGTGCCCGGCGAAGAAGGTGCGGTAGTTGGGCACCGCCAGGGAGCGGAAGGTGCGGGCCGCCCAGCCGCGCGGCTCCGTCTCGGCGCGCTCAGGGGACCGCTGTCGGCGGGGCCGCCACGGCCTGCTGCCCACGGGCCCCCCTTGACGAACGGTATGAAGGTATTACCTTAAGCCCTACGACGTGACGCCCCCCACGTTCCGACCCACCGTCGAAGGAGACGCCCCTCGTGGTCGAGCAGCAGGCCCCCGTGTTCGCCGTGCTCGGCCTCGGCGCGATGGGTGCACCCGTCGTCGGCCACCTTCTCGCAGCGGGCGTCCCGGTGCAGGTGTACGACCTCGATCCCGCAGCCGTGGCGCGGGCGGTCGGGCTGGGCGCCCGTGCCGCCGACTCCGCCGAGGCCGTGGCCCGTGGCGCCGCGGTGGTCGCGATCTTCGTGCCCAGCGACGACGACGTCCGCGAGGTCTGCCTCGGCGAGAGCGGGGTGCTGGCCGGATGCGCAGAGGGCGCCGTCGTCCTGCTCTGCTCGTCGCTCCGGCCCGAGACCTGCCGGGCGGTCGCCGACGCGGCCCCGAGCGGGGTGGCGGTGCTCGACGCCGCACTCACCGGCGGGGTCCGCGGCGCCGAGGCCGGCCAGATCAACCTCCTCGTCGGGGGTGACGCCGCCGTTCTCGACCGGGTGCGCCCGCTGCTGGAGCCCTGGACCAAGGCGGTGCACCACCTCGGGCCGCTGGGCGCGGGGCAGGTCGGCAAGACCGCCAACAACCTCGTGCACTGGGCCCAGATCTGCGCGATCACCGAGGCGCTCGAACTGGCGCGGCGGGGTGGCGTGTCCGTCCCGGTCCTCCGGGCCGCGCTGCAGGACGGCCCGACCGACTCGCGGACGCTGCGCGAGCTGGAGCACATGCGGCTGACCTGGCACGTCAAGGACCTCGCGAACACCGCGGACCTGGCCGACCGGGTCGGCATGGACATCCCCGTCGCCGAGACCGCGCGCCGGGTGATGGTCGGGACGACGGTCGAGGACGTCGCACGACTCCTCGCCGACGGCCCGTTGCGGACCGGGGAGTCCGTATAACGCTCCGATAACTGTTGGTCGAATGGTTAGACCATCGTCGTGTCGATGTGTTGACTGCATCACACACCGCACTCGGTTGCACCACTTCCGGTCCCGGGCCCCGGCCCCGTCCTCGATGGAGAGGCACATGCAGCACCGATTCACGGTTCCCCTGGCGGCAGCGGCCACGGCCCTGCTGCTCGCGGCCTGTGGTGGGTCACCCACCGCCTCCTCGTCCTCCGACGGCGGTGACGGCCGGGAGGACTCCGACCTCGCCGTCGCGGCCCAGGAGACCTACGACCGGTTCAACGGCATGTCCGGCCAGGAGCGCACGGACGAGCTGGTGGCCTGTGCCGAGGAGGAGGGCGAGCTCAACGTCTACACGTCCAACACCGACATGGACGACCTGATCGACGGGTTCTCCGACCTCTACGACGTCGAGGTCAACAACTACCGGGCCAACTCCGAGACCGTGCTGCAGCGGATCCTGCAGGAGGACGAGGCCGGCTACTACGGCGCCGACATCTTCGAGACCAACGCGCTGGAACTCGGCGTCGCCTCGCAGGAAGGCCTGCTCTACCCCTACCAGAGCGAGCTGCGCGAGTCGGTCCGCGAGGAGGGGCGCCTGTCGGAGGACTGGACGGCGAGCCGGTTCAACGTCTTCGTCGTCGGCTGGAACACCGACCTGGTCCCGGCCGGCGAGGAGCCGACCTCCCTGGAGGAGCTGGCCGAGCCGGAGTGGCAGGGGAAGATCTCCCTCGAGGTCGGGGACGTCGACTGGTTCACGGCGATGCACGACTACTACGTGGACGAGCAGGGGATGGGCGAGGACGAGTTCGTCGACCTGATGACCCGCCTGGCGTCCAACGCCCAGGTGGCCAAGGGGCACACGACCCAGGGCGAGCTCCTGTCGGCCGGCCAGTTCGCCGTCACCGTGTCCTCCTACAGCCACACGATCGACAAGGCCGCCGCCGACGGCGCGCCCGTCGCGTGGCGCCCCGCGTCGGGTGTTCCCGTGCAGCCGCTCATCGTCCGCCCCAACGGCATCGGCCTGGTGCGCACCGCCACGAACCCGTGTGCGGCCATGCTGTTCGTCGACTACGAGCTGACCGGCGGCCAGGAGGTCTTCGCCGAGAAGTTCCGCATCGGCTCGATCGAGAGCGGCGACGACCCGCTGGCCGGCCTCGAGGTCTTCCCGGTGCCCGAGGAGAAGCTGCTCGAGGACCCCGACACCTGGAACCAGCTCTACGAGGACGTCCTCGCCAACGGCCAGGCCCTCGAGTGACCGAGCTCGTCTGACCCGGCCACCCCCGAACCAGCACCGTCCACAGAGCCCACAAGCCACAGAGCCCAGAAGAGAGTGAGCACCCACATGCGGAAGCCCCGCACCGTCGCCCGCCCCGCCCTCGCGGCCGGCACCGTCCTCGTCCTCGCCGCCTGCGGCGGCAACCCGACCTCGTCGACCTCCGGTGACGACGGGGGCTCGGAGTCCGGGCCCACCGCGGCCGAGGAGCTCTACGAGGAGCTCGCCGGCCTGTCCGGCCAGGAGCGGCGCGACCGCCTGGTCGAGCTGGCCGCCGAGGAGAACGGCCTGAACCTCTACACGTCGATGACGTCCGACGTCGCGGACGCGGTGACCGAGGCGTTCAGCGACGCCTTCGACATCGACGTCAGCGTCTACCGGGCCGGCTCGGAGACGGTCCTGCAGCGCATCCTGCAGGAGCAGGACGCCGGCTTCGCCGGCAACGACGTCGTGGAGACGAACGCGACCGAGCTGCTCGCGCTCCAGCAGGAAGGGGTCATGGCCCCGTGCATCGACCAGGAGCGGGTCGATCTCGTGCCCGAGGCGGGTCAGTTCGACGACTGGACGGCGACCCGCTTCAACCTGTTCTCGCCGAGCTGGAACACCAACATCATCTCCGGCGACATGGTCCCGACGTCCTGGGAGGACCTCGCCGACCCCAAGTACGACGGTCAGCTGTCCATGGAGCTCGGTGACTACGACTGGTACCTGACCCTCTACGGGTACTGGCAGGAGCAGGGCAAGAGCGACGAGGAGATCAACCAGCTCTTCGCCGACATGGTCGACGGTGCCAAGCTGGTCAAGGGCCACACCGTGCAGGCCGAGCTGATGAGCGCCGGCGAGTTCGGGGTCACCGCCTCGAACTACACCTACATCGTCCAGCGGGCCAAGGCCGACGGCGCTCCGGTCGAGGTCGAGCCGCTGGTCGACCCGGTCATCGCCCGGCCCAACGGTGGTAGCTGCATGAAGACGGCCGAGAACCCGGCCACCGCCATGCTCTTCATGGACTGGATGCTCACCGAGGGCCAGGACGTGATCGTCGAGGAGCAGCTCACGCCGGCCATCGACGAGAGCGGCTCGCTCGACGGGGTGAGCGTCATCCCGGTGGACACTGACGCGCTGCTCAACGAGTCGGACAAGTGGAGCGCCGAGTACGACGAGCTCCTCTCCGGTGGCGAGGTCATCGCCGACTGATCGGCACGGGCGGTGCCGCGGACTCCCCGCGGCACCGCCCGCACCGGCCGTTCCGCCCCCAGATCCACCGACCCGAGCACACCCCGAGGAGTTCCTTCGCGATGACGCTGACCAGCCCGCCGGTACGGGCCGAGGAGCGCGCCGAGTCCACCGACCCGACGGCAGACCCCAAGCGCTCGGGTCGGACGTCGCCGATCTCCGGGAAGGTCTTCATCGTCGCGGGCGTCGCCGCCGCGATCGGGTACCTCGCCCTGGTCCCCCTCGGCTACCTGATCTGGGGAACCTTCTTCGACGCCAACAACAACCTCGACTTCAGCGGGTTCCAGCGGGCCTACGGCAACGGCCGGATGGGTGAGCTCTGGGGCAACTCGCTGGCCTTCGCCGGCGGCTCGGCGGCCCTGTCGCTCACCGTCGGCACGACGCTGGCCTACCTCAACGTCCGGACGGCGGTGCCGTTCAAGGCGCTGTTCTTCGCCGCGTCGATCGTCCCCCTGATCGTCCCCGGCATCCTCTACACCGTCTCGTGGATCTTCCTCGCCAGCCCGCAGATCGGGCTGCTGAACGCCGTCCTCGAGCCGATCACCGGTGGGAACCCGCCGTTCAACATCTTCAGCATCGAGGGGATGATCTGGGTCGAGGGCCTGCACTCCTCACCCATCGTCTTCCTGCTGATGGTCGCGGCCTTCCGCTCGATGGACCCCTCCCTGGAGGAGTCGGCGCTCATGTCGGGCGCCTCCCGGCTGCAGACGCTGCGCCGCGTCACCCTCCCGCTGGTCCGGCCGGCACTGCTGTCGGCGGTGCTGGTCATCCTCATCACCAGCCTCGAGTCGTTCGAGGTGCCGGCGCTGCTGGGCCTCCAGGACGGCATCTACGTCTTCACCAGCCGCATCTACTTCGTGTTCCGCAGCTACCCGCGCGATCTGCAGGCCGCCGGCGCGCTGGCGGTGAGCCTGCTGCTGATCGCCGTCATCGGGGTGATCGTCGCCCGGTTGCTCGCCGGCAAGGGCAGCAAGACCTACCAGACG
>CALMVY010000127.1 GCA_937873245.1 uncultured Arthrobacter sp.
CGCGGCGACGGCGGCTGACGGGTCCCGTGTCCCGGCCTACCTGGCGCTGCCGGAGGGCGCATCAGCGGAATCCCCGGCGCCGATGCTGCTGTGGATCCACGGCGGGCCGCTGGGCTCGTGGAACGCCTGGACCTGGCGCTGGAACCCCTGGCTGCTGGTGGCCCGGGGCTACGCCGTGCTGCTGCCGGACCCTGCACTCTCCACCGGTTACGGCCAGCACCACATCCAGCGCGGCTGGGGCGAATGGGGCCAAGCTCCGTTCACCGACCTGATGGCCATCACCGACGCCGTGGTGCAGCGGCCGGACATCGACGAGACCCGCACAGCCGCCATGGGCGGTTCCTTCGGCGGCTACATGGCCAACTGGGTGGCCGGCCACACGGACCGCTTCAAGGCAATCGTTACCCACGCCAGCCTCTGGGCGCTGGACCAGTTCGGCCCCACCACGGACGCCGCGCAGTACTGGCTCCGGGAAATGACGGCCGAGATGGCGCTGGAGAACTCCCCGCACCTGCACGTGGAGAACATCAGCACCCCCATGCTCGTCATCCATGGCGACAAGGACTACCGCGTCCCGATCGGCGAGGGCCTGCGGCTCTGGTACGAACTCCTTTCCAAGTCCCAGCTCGCGGCGGACGAGAACGGCGCAACCGAGCACCGCTTCCTCTACTTTCCGGACGAAAACCATTGGATCCTGCAGCCGCAGCACGCCAAGATCTGGTACGGCGTGGTGGAGCACTTCCTTGCCAGGAACCTGCTCGACAAGGATCTGCCGGTGCCTGCGGAGCTGGGTCTCTAGGCTCCTCCCGTTGCCCCACGTCCGGCTCGGAGGCCGGGACATTTACCGCGTGCTCGCTCGTTCCTCGCTTAGACGCACGCTACGTAAATGTCCCGGCCTCCTCCGCCTTGTGCATTGGACACCTCGCCCCATCCTCATCGGGCGGACGTTCAGCCCCAGTAGGATTGGGCTGTGACTGAGCCAATCCGCATCCGCCTTGCCCGCACGAGCGATGTAGGGGCGATCAAGACGCTGGTGGCTCCGCTGGCCGATCAGCGGATCCTGATGGCCAAGGAGACCGTGGCCTACTACGAAAGCCTGCAGGAGTTCCGGATCGCCGAGGCCCCTGACGGCGAAGTGATCGGCTGCGGCGCGCTGCATGTGATGTGGGAGGACCTCGCCGAGGTGCGCACCCTCGCGGCATCGGATGCCTGGCGGGGGAAGGGTGTGGGCCATCTGCTGGTGGAGCGCCTGCTGGAGGACGCCCGGGCCCTGGGCGTCTCCCGCGTGTTCTGCCTGACCTTCGAGGTGGATTTCTTCAAGAAACATGGCTTCGAAGTCATGGCGGACCAGACCGCCGTCGATCCTGTGGTGTACTCGGAGCTGCTGCGCTCGCACGATGAGGGTGTTGCCGAGTTCCTGGACCTGGCCCGGGTGAAGCCCAATACCCTCGGCAATACGCGGATGATCAAGACGCTGTAGTCCCGCCTTGTTGTGCGCGAAACCGGGTCTTCCCATCAATAAATTTGATGGATAAACTGATCGCGGTCCAGGGGGTGGACTTCCCGAGTTTCGGAGGCAAGAAATTGCACGATCGCGTGATTTTTCCAGATTTCTCCGCATTCCAAATGACAATTGCAGACACGGCTTCGCCGGGACGCGCCACGGATCCGGGCGCCCGGGAAGGCGAAGACCCGGCACCGGAGAGCAACGGGGGACCGCTCAATGCGCCGCCCTTCTCCTGGCTTGGCAGCGATGCCTGGCCGAATTTCCCATTCCAGGCGGACAAACCATCCTGATGCGCCCGCGCGCATCCCGGGGAGGACTGCCGCCCGAGCGAACCCCGGTCCGCATCAGAGGTTGTGAAACCGGAGCCTACCGCTGGCAGGGGCCCCGGTAGTAGGGTTCAAGCAAGCAGCCAGGACACCATCCAGGGAGCACAGCCATGAAGAAGCTCATCAATGATCCCCGCGCCGTGGTTGACGAGTCAGTGGAGGGCTTCGGGCTTGCCCATGCCGACCTCGTGACCGTCTTTGCGGACCCCAAGTACATCGTGCGCAAAGACGCGCCGGTGGCAGGAAAAGTCGGACTGGTCTCCGGCGGCGGCAGCGGGCACGAGCCCCTGCACGGCGGCTACGTCGGAATGGGAATGCTCGACGCCGCCGTCCCGGGCGCCGTGTTCACCTCGCCCACCCCCGACCAGATCCTCCCGGCGACGCTCGCCGTCAACTCCGGCGCCGGCGTCGTCCACATCGTGAAGAACTACACAGGGGACGTCCTCAACTTCGAGACCGCCGCCGAACTGGCCCAGGCGGAAGGTGTGGATGTCCGCACCGTGCTGGTCAACGACGACGTCGCGGTGCAGGACTCGCTGTACACGGCCGGCCGGCGCGGCGTGGGCGGGACGGTCCTGGTGGAAAAGATCGCCGGTGCCGCCGCCGAGCGCGGCGACAACCTCGACGCCGTCGCGGCCGTGGGCGACAGGGTCAACCAGAACGTCCGCAGCATGGGCGTCGCGCTGACCGCCTGCACGGTCCCGCACGCGGGGGCGCCCAGCTTCGTGCTGGAGGAAAACGAAATCGAGATCGGCATCGGCATCCACGGCGAACCGGGCCGGCACCGCATCGCGATGGAGAACGCCGACGGGATCACCGACCGCCTGCTGGAACCGGTGGTCAGCGACCTCGGCCTGGCGTCCGGGGACAACGTGCTCCTGTTCGTCAACGGCATGGGCGGCACCCCGCAGAGCGAGCTCTACATCGTTTACCGCCGGGCCGCGCAGCAGCTGGCCGGGCAAGGCATCACCGTGGCACGGTCGCTGGTCGGGAACTACATCACCTCCCTCGAGATGCAGGGTTGCTCCATCACCGTCCTGCGGCTCGACGACGAGATGACGGCACTCTGGGACGCGCCCGTGCACACGCCGGCCCTCCGCTGGGGCGTCTGACCATGGGGCTGGATGTCCACTGGGCACTGCGGTGGCTGGCGCTTTCGGCCGACGCCATGGCGGAGCACCGGGAAGAACTCATCGAGCTGGACCGGCCGATCGGCGATTCTGACCACGGCGAGAACATGGACCGCGGTTTCAAAGCTGTGATGGTCAAGCTTGCCGAGGCGCCACCGGAAACGGCCGGGGCGGCCCTGAAGCTGACTGCCATGACCCTGATGTCCAAGGTCGGCGGAGCGGCCGGCCCGCTGTACGGCACGGCCTTCCTCCGGGCGGCCACGGCCCTGGGCGACGCGGCCGATATCGACGCCGGCACCCTCGCCACGGCGTTCCAGGCCGCGAGGGACGGGATCGTGGCCCGCGGTAAGGCCGAATCAGGCGACAAGACAATGGTTGATGCCTGGACTCCGGCGGTCGACGCGGCAGCTGCCGCCGCCGGGGACAGCGATGTGCGCAAGGTCCTGCTGGCCGCGGCGGAGGCGGCCGAGGCCGGGGCCGTATCCACCGATCCGATGCTCGCCCGCAAGGGACGCGCCAGCTATCTCGGGGAGCGCAGCATCGGCCACCGGGATCCGGGCGCGGTCTCCAGCGCCCTGATCCTGCGCGCCGCCGTCGGGGCGGCCGGATGACGGTCAAGCTCGTCGTCGTCTCCCACAGTGAAAAGATCGCCGACGGCGCCGTCGAGCTTGCCGCCCAGATGGCGCCCGATGTCCTGATCCTTTCCGCCGGCGGCACCGATGACGGGCGGATCGGCACCAGCCTCGAGCGGGTCATGGCGGCGCTGGAACAGGCAGCGGACGCCAACAGCGACGGCACGGTGGTCCTGACGGACCTGGGCTCGGCCGTGATGACAGCCGAGTCCGCCCTGGAATTCGTGGCGGATCCTTCGTCCGTGCTCCTTGCCGACGCTCCCCTCGTCGAAGGCCTCGTTGCCGCCGCCGTGGCCGCCCAGGCCGGAGCCGACGCCGCGGGCGTGAAGGAAGCCGCGGAAGCGGTCTACCGGCCGCCGGCAGCGCCGCTGCACGCGCATGAGCATCGCCCTCCGGAGGCGGCAGGGGACTTTGAACTGGTCAACCAGGCCGGCATGCACGCCCGTCCGGCCGCGAAGATCTCCGGCGGACTGTCCGGCATGGACGCCGAGGTGACCGTCAACGGCGCAGACGGGGCGTCAATGACGGAGCTCATGATGCTCGGGGCGGCGAAGGGAACGGTTCTGCACGTGGAAGCCAGCGGCCCGGATGCCGCCAAGGCTGTGGACTATCTGGGCCGACTGATCACGGAGGGCTTCGGGGAACCTTAGCGACCGGTGCTCACGCCGTGCCGGCCGCGGTCAGATCCGGTGCCGGCGCGGGCGCCCGGGACCCGCTCCACGCGATCCACCCGCCGGCAATTGCCATGAGCAAAGCCCCCGCGGTCTGGGTCGGAAGGCTGCTTCCCGTCGTCGCCTGGCCCAGAACGACCCCCAGGACATAGAACACGACGGCGCCAGCCGCCCAGAGCGCCCCGGCCCAGCGGGGCAGCACGTGGGAACGCCACACCGCGACTCCCAGCAGAACGTTGCCGAGGAATGCGAGCAGGAGGCCAAGCAGGAAGGCCCCTGTCATTGACCCGGGGAATTCCAGCTGCATCACGTCCTCGTGTCCGGCCAGGTAGGCACGGCCGATTGCGGGCATGGCAAAGGTGGAAATCGCGGCCGGCACCAGCAGCAACGCCGTGCCGGCGACGGCGGTGACCATCGCAGCCAGGGCGAGGCGCCCAACCCGGCCGTTTGCGAGGCAGCAGCCGAGGGCGAAGACGCCGAAGATCGCGAGGATGGTGCCGGCGGTACTGCCGAAGATGTGGCTGAGCTGGTACGCGTCGGAACTGACGAACCGGGCCCAGCCATCCGGGTCCCTCTGCTGGTCCGGCTGCGGCTCCAGCGTGGCCCAGGCTGTGACGAGCGCCGATGCCGGCAGGGCCCACAGCCCTGCCCGGATCCAGTGGCTGATGTTCTTCGAGTTCACTTTGTACTCCTCTTCCCACGCCTCGACCACGTGACTAACCGGTCTGCCGGAGTCCGTCCGCGTCCAGCAGCACTCCGGCCGAAATGAACCTGCCGCACTGCCCGCCGCCGGATCCCGCTTCGCAGCCCTGATCCACCGACGTGCTCCCCGGGATGAGTTCCAGGTTTGACTCCGTGCAGCGGCCGTCCTGGCAGGCTTTGAGCCGGAGTGCCTGCACCGATCCGGCGTATTCCCGCGCCACCGTCAGCGCCACTACCGGGGCCTGGGCGATCGGCGGGCAGGCCGCCTCGGTCTGGCATCCTGTGACCAGGACTGCCGCGCAACCCAGACCCGCCAGTGCCGCTAACGTGCGCATGTTTCAGGGTAGTTCCGGGAGTCCCGTTCAGCTAGGGACCCGCGGTCGGGAGGCGCCCGCGGGCGGGACGGGAGCAGACGGGACAGGAGCAGTCGGGGCGGGGTCAGGCCGGAAGCTGGAAACCGGCGGGATGCAGCTCGGCCAGCCCGTCGCTCAGCAGCCCGGCCAGCGCTCGCTCCAGTTGCTCGGGGGCGGGGTTGAGCCGGTGCAGGGCGGCCAGCGGAATTCCGATCCCGTCCGGTTCGAAGCCAAGGTCAGCGGGGGGCCGCTGGAGCAACTCCGGGGCCACCGGCGACTCGGCCACACGGAGCACCGCCATCACGGCTCCCCGCACCTGGCGGTCGGTTCCGTGCCACGACTGCCCTTTCGGCGTGTACGTCGGCGGCGGCTCACCGGCCGCCAGCCACGCGCACGAGCCGCTGACCGGGCATTCCCGGCACTTCGGGGACCGCGCAGTGCACACCAGCGCCCCGAGTTCCATGACGGAGGCGTTCCAGCGGACGGAGGAGCCGACGTCGTCCGGCAGCAACTGTGCGGCCAGCCGCATCTCTGCGGCGGTCAGCGCCTGCGACGGCAGGGCCGCGCCGGAAAACAGGC
Source organism: uncultured Arthrobacter sp. (assembly GCA_937873245.1). Classification (GTDB taxonomy): domain Bacteria; phylum Actinomycetota; class Actinomycetes; order Actinomycetales; family Micrococcaceae; genus Arthrobacter. The sequence goes on from CALMVY010000127.1 coordinate 5,901, forward strand.
GGGCGTGCACCCTGCGGATGTTGGTGTCCACCACGGTTGCGCGGCGCCCGAAGGCGAAGGCGGCGACGGCAGCCGCGGTGTAGCTCCCCACGCCCGGCAGCTCCAGCAGGTCCGGGTACGATCCGGGGACCTTGCCGCCGTGGCTGGCACCGATCGCGACGGCGGCCGCGTGCAGCCGCAGCGCGCGCCGCGGATAGCCCAGCCGCCCCCATGCCCGCACCGCTTCGCCGGCAGGCTCCCGGGCCAGGTCGGCGGGCTCCGGCCAGCGCCGGAGCCACTCCTCCCAGACCGGCAGCACTCGCACCACCGGGGTCTGCTGCAGCATGATCTCGCTGACCAGCACGCCCCACGGTGTGCAGTCAGCCGCCCGCCACGGCAGGTCACGGGCATTCTCCTCGAACCAGGCGGCGAGGGCGTCACGAATGGCGGGCAGCGGGAGGCCCCCGGGGATTTCCGGGCGGGCGGCAACAACAGGGGCGGCGGGGTAATCGGCGAGAGCTTTGATGGATTCAGCGTAATAGACGAGGGCCACAGTCCGCGCGCGGCGTGGGAGGGCTCCATACCCGGCGCGGTTCTCTAGCCTAGAAGGATGGGCAGGCAAGACAATTCAGGAACCCCGGGTTCCCGGCCGAGGGCTTCCGGCAGCGGAGCAACCGCGGCGCGCAAGCCTGCCCGGAAGCCTGCTCGCAAGCCGGCCCGGAAGCCGGCCCGGAAACCGGTCAGTCCCGTCTACCGCCGTCGCCGGCTGTTCGTGGGCGCCGCCCTGCTGCTTGTGATCGCCGTCGCCATCGGCGGGTTCGCCGCCGTCTCGAGCGTCCTCAACGCCGGGCAGTCTTCCACCGGCGGGCAGTCTTCCTCGGGTGGAGGAGCGGCGCCGTCGGGCCAGGAAACGGGATCGGCCGCCGGGCCGGACACCACGGCTTCACCTGCTGCCACTCCGGAAGGGGACGGCTGCGAGCAGAATCTCGTGTCCGTCACGGCTGCCACGGACAAGCCCGCCTATGCAGAAGGGGAGAACCCGGTGCTCACGCTCAAGGTGACGAACGGCAACAGGGTGCCGTGCGAGATCAATATCGGGACTTCCCAGATGGAATTCCTCGTCACGAGCGGCTCGGACCGGATCTTTTCATCCACGGACTGCCAGGCGGACGCCACGGACCTCGTGAAGACCATCCCGCCGGGGCAAAGCGAGACGGCCAATTTCCCCTGGCAGCGCAACCGCACAGTCCCAGGTTGCGCGCCGATCGAGGCCAAACCGGGAGCGGGCGGCGCGTATTACGTCTTCACCGCGCGGCTGGCGAACAAGACCAGCCCGAAAGCCGTGTTCCAGCTCAACTAACCCCCATCGACTGCTCCCCACCGGCACCCTCGCCTCACAAGTTCGGCCAGGGAACCCTGCCGGCGTGGGCCCAGGTGCCGTTTTGAGGGTCCAAAAGGGCGGTTACGGAGCAACCGACGGCGGTCAGCCTGCGGGAATCAGAGGAAGCGGTCCAGCAGGCTCGCCTCGGCCATCCGGCTCAGGCCCTCGCGGACCGTCCGGGCACGCTGGTCGCCGATGCCATCCACCGTCATCAGGTCATCGATGGTGGCCGCCATCAGGAACTGCAGGCCGCCGAAGTGGTCCACCAGACGGTCGGCCACGGCCTTCGGCACCGCCTTGAGCCCGGACAGCAGCCGGTAGCCGCGGGGCTGGACGACGGCGTCGAGGTTTGCCTCACCGCCGGCGAAGCCAACGATCCCGGCGATCTTGCCCAGGTCAATCAGCTCGGTGGGGCCCAGGTTCACGAGTGCTTTGACCGCCTGGTCGATGTCCTCGGCGGAAGCGTTCGGGCCGGAGTAGTCACGGATGATCACGTCACTGCCAGGGCCCCGGCCGACGGTGAGCTCGTCCAGCTGGAGTGAGAGGAGCCGGCCGTCCTCGCCGAGTTCCAGCACGTACTGGGAGATCTCCTCGGAAATCCGGCGGACCATCTCCTGGCGCTGCAGCGTCACGGCAACGTCGCGGACCGTCACCATGGCCTCGATTTCCAGGGCCGACAGGGAACTGGTCACCTGGTCCAGGCGCGAGCGGTAGCGTTCCAGGGTGGCCAGGGCCTGGTTGGCGCGGGCCAGGACCTTCTCCGAGCCCTCCAGGACGTGCCGGAGCCCGTTCACGTAGAGGGCGATGATCTGCATGGACTGGCTGACCGAGATCACCGGGACGCCTGTCTGGATGGCCACGCGCTCGGCGGTCCGGTGCCGGGTGCCGGATTCCTGGGTCTCGATGCTGGAGTCGGGCACGAGCTGGACGGCCGCGCGGAGGATATTGCTGGCGTCCTTGTCGCAGATGATGGCGCCGTCCATTTTGGCCAGTTCCCGCAGGCGCGTGGGGGAGAAGTCGATGCCGATGTCGAAGCCGCCGGAACAGATGGATTCGATGGTCCTGTCGATGCCCAGCACGATCAGGGCGCCGGTCCGCCCGCGGAGGATGCGCTCCAGGCCATCGCGGAGGGCGGTGCCCGGTGCCACTCGGCCCAGTGTCGCCTTGAGTGAATCTTCAGGGCTCCGAGCCATAGATATTCCCTTCAAAGGTGCGGGCTTCAGCCCGCTGGTGCGCCGGTTTCCTGTGTTTTTGCAATGTTTTTGCAGTGTCTAACAGTGTTGCCGGCAGGATCAAAAGTACTCGGTTCCCCGCTCTCACCATAGTAGAGGTAAAGCGGACCAACTTCCGCACGGACAAGCCCCAAAGTGGTCCAAAAAGACGCCCGCGGCAGCACTCCGGGAACGCCCCGGCGGACCCCACTCCCGGACCGCACTTTTGACCCGCGCTGCGCGTGCCCCGGTGCCGCTTCCCTGCACTGCCCAATGCCGCTTCCCTGCACCATCCCCGATGCCGCTTCGCTGCATTGCCTAATGCCGCTTCGCGGCGGCGGCACGGCCTGCGATAAACTTGTGGCCTTGGGGTGCACCGTCTGCCAGCGCCGCATCCCAACGACATCCAGCAGTTCCGCAGAACATCCCGCGCAACGCCCAAATACCCCGCGCACCAGCCGGATTCCCGCAGCCCCGGGACCGCAACCATTCAAAGCCGCAGCGAAAGTAGCACCGTGTCTCAAGAAGTCCTCAGCCCCGCCCGAGTCCAGGAGATTCACAAGCAGGCGGCCCGGCGTCGGACTTTCGCGGTCATTTCGCACCCCGACGCCGGCAAGTCCACGCTGACCGAGGCGCTTGCGCTGCACGCGAAAGTGATCGGCACCGCCGGCGCCTCCAGCGGCAAGGCCAACCGCAAGGAGACGGTCTCGGACTGGATGCAGATGGAAAAGGACCGCGGCATCTCCATCAGCTCCGCGGCACTGCAGTTCGCCTACCGGGACACCGTGATCAACCTGCTGGACACCCCTGGCCACGCGGACTTCTCCGAGGACACCTACAGGGTGCTGGCCGCCGTCGACTGCGCCGTGATGCTTGTGGACGCCGCCAAAGGCCTGGAAACGCAGACCATGAAGCTCTTCGAGGTCTGCAAGCAGCGGAACCTGCCCATCATCACCGTGATCAACAAATGGGACCGGCCGGGCCTGGACGCCCTGGCACTCATGGACGAAATCACCGAGCGCACCGGCCTCCAGCCGATGCCGCTGACCTGGGCCGTGGGCATCTCCGGCGACTTCCGCGGTGTCTGGGACCTGCGCAACGACCGCTTCGCCCAGTTCAAGCGCAACAACGCCGGCGCCAACATCGCGCTCACCGAGTACTTCACCCCGGAAGAGGCCGCGGCGAGCCAGGGCGATGACTGGTCCAACGCCGTCGACGAGGCGGGGCTGGTCATCGAGTCCAACCTTGAGTTCGACGTCGACGCATTCCATGCGGGCAAGGCCACGCCGATCCTCTTCAGCTCCGCCGCCCTGAACTTCGGCGTCAAGGAGATCCTTGACGCCCTCGTGGACTTCGCCCCGCCGGCCGCCCCGCGGCCCGACGTCGACGGCGCCCCGCGGCCCGTCGACGCACCGTTTGCCGGCTTCGTCTTCAAGGTCCAGGCCGGCATGAACAAGGCGCACCGGGACCACGTCGCCTTCATCCGGGTCTGCTCCGGCATCTTCGAGCGCGGCATGGTGGTGACCCAGGGCCGGACCGGCAAGTCCTTCGCCACCAAGTACGCCCAGCAGGTCTTCGGCCGTGAACGCGAGGTCATTGACGAAGCCTTCCCCGGCGACGTCGTGGGCCTCGTCAACGCCTCCTCACTGCGGGTTGGCGACAGCCTCTTCCTCGAGGAGCCGGTCGAGTTTCCCGCCATCCCGCTGTTCGCCCCGGAGCACTTCCAGGTGGCGCGCTCCAAGGACCCCAGCCGCTTCAAGCAGTTCCGCCGCGGAATCGAGCAACTGGAGCACGAGGGCGTCATCCAGGTGCTCCGCTCGGACATCCGCGGCGATCAGGCCCCGGTGCTGGCCGCCGTCGGCCCCATGCAGTTCGAAGTGGTGGAGGACCGCATGGCGCACGACTTCAGCGCGCCGATGCGGCTGGAGCGCCTGCCCTACTCCATTGCCCGGATTTCGACGGCGGACGCCATGGCGGCGCTCGCCACCGTGCCCGGCGCCGAGGTGCTGCTGCGCTCCGACGGCGAATACCTCGCCCTGTTCAACGACGTGTGGGCCCTGCGCCGGATCGAAAAGAACCACCCGGACCTGACCCTGCTGCCAATCGGCACGCACAACCCCGCGAAGTAGCAGCCGCCGCCCGCTGCCGGGCGGGAAAATGGCCGGGCCGCAGGTCTTCCTGAACCGGGAAATCGCGGTACCATAAGTAACCTTGCTAATTATGCGGGCGCCGGATCTTGACCCATGCCGGTAATTGGACCGATCTGCCTGACGCCATCGGCGGACCCCGCTAAGGACAACGAACACTACTTGACAGAGCTCATTTCAGAACCGGCACGAACCATGCCGGCCACCCCGAAGCAGCGTATGGAACCCGGCTATCTGCTGAGCGGGCGCTACCGGATCGTGGACCTCATTGGCCGGGGCAGCCAATCCTCCGTGTTCCGGGCCTACGACGAACTGCTGCAGCGCGACGTGGCGGTCAAGCTTTTCCGCAACGACGACAACGATCTCGAACAGACCCGCCGGCAGGGTGAGGAAATCCGCATCCTGGCCGGAATGAGCCACCACGCCCTCGTGACACTGTTCGACGCCGGCGCAGACCTGAGCGACCGGAACGACCCGCTCACGTATCTGGTGATGGAGCTGGTTCGCGGGCAGGACCTGCGCCATCGCGGCGCCCAGGGTCCGCTGTCCGCGGCCCACATGGCACTCGTCGGCCACGACCTGGCGGACGGGCTCTCCTACATCCACCACCATGGCATCGTGCACCGGGACGTCAAACCCGCGAACATCCTGCTCGTGGACTACAGCAACGATGACCGGCGCCAGCGGGCCAAGCTCACCGATTTCGGCGTCGCCGTCGTCACCCGCAACGGCCCGGTACCGGACGAAGGCGGAACCTCAGGCACCCCCGCCTACCTCAGCCCGGAGCAGGCGGCCGGCGGCGTGGTGGGCCCGGCCAGCGACGTGTATTCGCTCGGCCTGGTGCTGCTCGAGGGGCTGACCGGGAAGATGGCATACCCCGGCGCGCCCATCCAGTCCGCCGTCGCACGGTTGCTCCACGACCCGCAGATCCCGGAGGAGCTCGCTCCCATGTGGGTTGCGCTGCTGTCCTCCATGCTGGCCCGCGACCCGGCGCAGCGCCCCGCGGCGCGCGAAGTGTCGCTTGCCCTGCGCCAGGAAGTCATCAACAGTGCCGCCCGCCACCGCCTGGAGGCCGCCCCCGGCGCGACCGACGAGGAGGGCCGGATGCGCGCCGTCGAGCGGTACCGGATCCTTGACACCCCGGCGGACGGCGCCTTCGACCGGATCGCGGGACTCGCCGCACGGATGTTCTCCGTGCCGGTGGCAATCGTCAGCGTCGTGGACCACGACCGGATCTGGTTCAAGGCCCACCACGGCACCGACGTGACGCAGATCGGCCGTGACCCGGGCCTGTGTGCCTCGGCGATCCTGCAGGATGACGTCTGGGTGGTTGAAGACGCCGTCCGGGATCCCCGCACCCTTGCGAATCCGCTGGTGGCGGGCGAGTTCGGCCTGCAGTTCTACGCCGGCGTCCCGCTGCGCACGCCGGACGGCCACAACCTGGGCACGTTCTGCATCCTGGACCGGGAGCCGCGGCAGTTCAGCGCCGACGACGTCCGGGCGCTGCAGGATCTGGCCGCGATCGTTATGAACGACCTGGAGATGCGGCTGCAAAGCCGGATGGCGATCGCCAGCTAGCGCCGGCGCTGCTTCACGCCGGCGCTGCCTAGCGCCTGCGCTGTCTAACGCCGTCGTTGTTTAACGCCTGCGCTGTTTAACGCCGGCCGGCGTGGAGCGCCAATTCCAGTTCGAACCGCGCCTTCGGATCCTCCAGGGTGTCGCCGAACAGCTCGCGCAGCTGTGCCGCCCGGTAGCCTACGGTCTGCGGGTGGATGCCGAGCTCCGCCGCGACCGGGGCGCGCTGGCCCCAGTGCCGCAGCCAGGACAGCAGTGTCTCCGCGAGCCGCTCGCGCTGAGCCGGACGCAGCCCTTCCAGCGGCGCCAGGCGGCGGTTGGCAAGTTCGGCGATGGCGGAGGGCTCTGCACCGAGGATCACCTCGGCCAGGTGGTCATCGGCCCAGATCGGCGGATCCTCCGGCCCGTCGCGGGGCGGCAGGACCGAGGCTGCGAGCACCGCCAGCCGCAGCGAATCCGGGACCTTCTCCCATCCGCCTGCCGGCCCGACGGCGGCCCCGCGGCCCCGCAGCGCCTTCTCCAGGTCCGTCCGCGCGGACTGGGACTTCCGCGCCGGAACCAGGGCTACGGCGTCGGTCTCGCGTTCGATCACCAGCGTTCCCGGCCCCAGCCGGAGCCGCAGCCCCGCGGACCGGTCCACCGGCAGGGTCACCACCACCATCCGTTGCGGCAGGGACCAGTCCGCCATCGCGGCCGTCTGGCGCAGGGCCGCCTCATCGGCCTGTCCCAGCAGCAGCAGGTCCAGCAGTTCGGTGCGCCGGCGGTCCACCGCCCCGGCGCGCTCAGACTGTTCGAAGGCATACGCCTCGGCGCTGACCGCCGACAGCTCGTCGATGTAGGCCAAAATGGATTCGCCCAAATCCACCACCACGGTCTGGCCCAGATGGTGTTCCACGGACACCCGGGACATTTCGCGGAAAGTCACGCGGGCCCCCATCCGGTAGGCGCTCAACAGAGCATCCATGCTCCGGCCCTGCCGGAATTCGCCGCTCCCCAGCCCTGCCACGAGTTGCCTGCTTTCCTCGGAAAGGGCGGGCAGCCGGGTCCCCGGCAACTGCAGGAAGCGGTCCAGGGCGGCCGCCACACCGCGGCGCAGCCCGCGCCCAAAGCGGCCTTCGATCGGCCTGGCGTAGGCCGGCACGAGCTGCGGCACGGCGTCGATGATGGCCTCGACGATGCCCGGCATCATCGGCCGCAGCACGTCGCTGACCTCGCGCGGCAGGGCTAGCCACGGGGGGTCGTAGGCGGGGGAGCCGGGGGTGCCGGCCGGGGAAGTGTTCATGAGGCTGATTCCGTAAAGTTGTTGCGGGGCGATAGTTTCTTCACCACGATCGTATGCCTTGGGTGAAGAACTATGACCCTGTCTGACATAAGATTAATGGATGATCCGGCTCCGTAAGCTGGCGCGCGCCGCATCTCTACTGACCACCCCACTAGCTCCAGAAGACATTCTGTCGCTGTTCAATCCTGTGTTTTCTGCCCGCCAGTTGCGCGGCGTAGTCACCCGGGTGGTTCCAGAAACGGCCGATTCCGCCACCATTTTCTTCCGTCCCGGCCGCGGCTGGCAAGCGCACCTTGCCGGCCAGTGGGCCCGTATTGGCGTCGAACTCGACGGCGTCCGCCACTGGCGGTCGTACTCGCTCAGCGCCCCCGCCGGCAAGGACCCGGCCATCACCGTCAGCGACATGGGTGCCGTGTCCGGCACCCTCGTGCGCGACACCAAACCCGGTGACGTGCTGTTCCTGGCTCCGCCGCAGGGCGACTTTGTCCTCCCCGAGCACCCGCGGCCCCTGCTGATGCTCACTGCCGGCAGCGGCATCACTCCGGTCATGTCCATGATCCGCACCCTGGTCCCGCACCGCCCGGACTCCGACGTCGTCCTCATCCACACCGCCCGGACCCCCGCCGACGCCATCTTCCGCGAGGAACTGGCCGAACTGGCGGACCAGTTCCCCAACTTCCGCGTCATCCACTGGTTCACGGGCGAACGCGGCCGGCTGGATTTCAGCTCCACTGCGGGAGTTGAGCAGCTTTGCCCGGACTGGCGCCAGCGCGCCGCCTACGCCTGCGGCCCCGAAAGCTTCCTGGACGACGCCGAGGCGCTCTGGGAGGCGGAGACCGCAACTGCCGAACCGTCAGAAGCCACCCTCACCATTGAGCGCTTCAGCACCAAGCTTGCCGGCGGGGAAGGGCACGACGGCGGCCTGGTCACGTTCGAGGCGTCGGACCGCGAAGTCGAAGCCGACGGCGACACCCCGCTGCTCGACGTCGGCGAAGACGCCGGCGTCCTGATGCCCAGCGGCTGCCGCATGGGCATCTGCCACAGCTGCCTTATCCCCCTCCGGGCCGGCCAGGTCCGTGACCTGCGCACGGACGAAGTCCACGGCGAGCCCGGCCAACTAATCCAGACGTGTGTTTCGGCAGCCGCCGGACCCGTTAACCTCGACCTCTGAGGAGTACCAACGCATGACGATTGTTTCCGACAAGCCTGACGTTTCCGAGGAAGCCCCCCAGGGCGCCAATGGTTCTGCCAAGGCGCCCGCTGCCGTGAAGACGCGGCGCGGCGCCCTCGCCGAGACCGGCAGCCCCACCGTTCGGCCGCCGGCCGCCGCGCATCTCTCCGACGAGCAGGTCGCTGAGCTGGGCCGCGAGCTCGACGCCATCAAGGACGACATCCTTGCCAAGCGTGGAGCGTCCGACGCCGCCTACATCCGCCGCATGATCAAGATCCAGCGCGGACTGGAAATTTCCGGCCGCGCCGCGCTCCTGGTCAGCAAGAACAAGGCCGCCTGGGTCACCGGCACCACGCTGCTCAGCTTCGCCAAGATCCTGGAAAACATGGAGCTGGGCCACAACATCCTGCACGGCCAGTGGGACTGGATGCGGGACCCGGACATCCACTCCACCACCTGGGAGTGGGACTTCGTGACCCCGGCCCGGTCCTGGCAGCACACCCACAACGATCTGCACCACCGCTGGACCAACGTCGTCGGCAAGGACAACGACGTCGGATACAACCTCCTGCGGATGGACGCGGAGCAGGAGTGGAAGCCGTTCAACCTGGGCAACCCGCTCTACAACGCCCTGCTGGCGCCGGTCTTCGAGTGGGGCATCGCGATCTATGATCTCGAGCTGAACGACTACAAGGAGGGCAACAAGTCCAAGGAGGCCCTCACCAAGGACCTCAAGGCCCTCGGCCGCAAGGCGCTCACGCAGTTCACCAAGGATTACGCTGCCACTCCCGCCGTCGCCATGCTGACCGGCTCCGGAAAGCAGGCGCTCTACGGCACGCTGGCCGCCAATGCTGTCCGCAACGTCTGGGCCCACGCGGTGATCTTCTGCGGTCACTTCCCCGAGGGGACTGACACCTTCACCGAGGAGATGGTGGAAGGGGAAACCCGCGGCGACTGGTACGTGCGGCAGATGATCGGCTCCGCCAACATCTCCGGTTCCAAGTTCATGCACCTCATGACCGGCAACCTCTCCCACCAGATCGAGCACCACCTCTTCCCGGACATTCCGTCCAACCGCTACGCCGAGGTGGCGCCCAAGGTGCAGGAAATCTGCAAGCGGTACGGCCTGCCGTACACCACCGGTCCCATCTGGAAGCAGGTCGGCTCCACCTGGGGCAAGGTCTTCAAGCTGGCACTGCCGCCCAAAAAGGCCTAAGTGCCGGGCGCACACTGATGTGAATGAGGGGCGTCTGCCATCGCGGCGGGCGCCCCTTTTGTGCGGGTTCCTGTCGGGGTGGCCCTGTTGCCGACGCTCCTGCCCGGTTACCTGCCGTGGGTGGTGTGCCAGGCAGCGGAAAACCCCGGAATTCCGGGCCGCCTCAGACCGGTGAGCCGAAGTAACTGGGCGGGAGCGTCACGGCGGGAGCGCCACGCCGGGACCGGCCGCTCAGGGTTTGCTGGCCAACCCCAGAACGTGCGCCAGCCGCGGGTTGCCGGGGAGGACCGAAAAGCCGAACCGCTCCAGGTCCTGAACGGTGAGGCCAGCCCCGGTGATTGCGGCGGCGGTGTCGCGGTTGGGATGACAGCCCCCGGCCACCCGGCTCCACAGCGGCGTGAGCAGGTCTTCGGCGGCCCCCAGCACGCGGTGTGCCGAGCGGACGTGTTCGTAGAACAGCAGCAAGCCGCCCGGCCGCAGGACCCTGACTACCTCCGCCAGAACGGCGGACTGGTCCGCCACGCTGCACAGCACCAGGCTGGAGACGACGACGTCGACCGAGGCGTCCGCCGCCGGCAGCGATTCCGCCACGCCGTCCTTCACGGTGACCGGGACCGGCGCGCGGCGGGCGGCGGCCCGGGCCAGCTCCCGGAGCGTGGGATCCGGTTCGAGGGCCAGCACGCCTGTCACCCCGGCCGGGTAGAACGGAAAGGTCGCGCCGTAGCCCGCCCCGATTTCGACGACGGCGCCGTGCGCCGCTGCCACGAGGCGCCGTCGATGGTCCGTCGCCCCGCGCGCGTCCATCCGCGGACCCACCCGGGCGTAGGATCTCCCGAATGATGACTCGCGGGGGGTGCTCTCCGGCACGGGTGTCTCCTTCCGGTCAGCCGACGTCGGCCGGGTTGAGTTTCAGGCCCCGCAGCAGCTGCGCGTTGAGGGCCACCACGATCGTGGAGGCGGACATCAGCACGGCGCCGGCGGCCGGGGAGAGGAGAACCCCGGCGAACGCCAGGACGCCGGCAGCCAGCGGCACGGCGATGACGTTGTAGCCTGTGGCCCACACGAGGTTCTGCCACATCTTCCGGTAGCTTGCCCGGGACAGGTCCACCATGGACAGGACCGCCCGGGGATCGTTCCCGGCCAGGATCACACCCGCGGACTCCACTGCGACGTCCGTGCCGCCTCCGATCGCGATCCCCACCTCGGCCCGGGCCAAGGCGGGGGAGTCGTTCACGCCGTCGCCCACCATGGCCACCCTGAGGCCGCGGGACTGGAGTTCGGCGACCTTCTTGTCCTTGTCCGCAGGGAGGACCTCGGCGAACACCTCGTCAATCTTCAGTTCGGCGGCCACGGCACGGGCCACCTGCATGGCGTCGCCGGTGACCATGGCAACCTTGATGCCGCGGCGCTGCAGGGCCGCGACGGCCTGGCGGGATTCCGGCCGGACTGCGTCCTCAAGGCTCACCGCACCCAGCACGGTGGTCCCGTCCATCACGTGGAGCACGGCGGCGCCCCGGTCCCGCCAGGCCGCCGTGGCGGCTGCCAGCTCCGGCGGCTCCTCAGCGCCCAGCTCCCGGAGCAGGGCCGGACCGCCCACCCGGACCGTCCGGCCGCCGACCGTGGCGCGGACTCCGCGGCCGGTCAGGGAGGTGAAATCACTGGACTGGAGGACCGGCAGGCCGAGCTCGCGGGCGGCGGCCACGATGGCCCGCGCCACCGGGTGCTCGCTGTCCGATTCCGCCGCCGCGGCCAGCGCCAGCACGTCGTCCCGGCCAGTCCCTTCGGCGGCGGCAATGCCCTTGAGTTCCGGCTCGCCCTTGGTCAGGGTCCCCGTCTTGTCGAACAGCACGACGTCGACAGTCCGCATCCGCTCGAGCGCCATCCGGTCCTTGATCAGCACGCCGGCACGCGCCGCCCGCTCCGTGGAAATTGCGATGACCAGCGGGATGGCCAGGCCAAGGGCGTGCGGGCAGGCGATCACCAGCACCGTCACGGTGCGCTCAACGGCGTCGGACACACTGCCCAGCAGCGTCCAGGCGATGAAGGTGAGGACGCCCGCCCCGGCGGCGAAGTAGAACAGGAAGGCGGCGGCGCGGTCGGCGAGGGCCTGGGCACGCGAGGAAGACGCCTGGGCCTCGGCCACGAGCCGCTGGATCCCGGCCAGGGCGGTGTCCTCGCCGGTGGCCGTCACCTGAACCCGCAGGCTGTTGTCCGTGGCGATGGTCCCCGCGACCACGGGATCGCCGGGAGAGCGCAGGACGGTCTTGGACTCGCCCGTGATCATGGATTCGTCGAATTCGGCCTGCCCTTCGACCACGGTTCCGTCGGCCGGCATCCGGCCTCCGGAACGGACCAGGATGGTGTCGCCGCTTCTGAGTTCGGACACACCGACAATCTCCGTTCCGGACCCGGTGATGCGTTCGGCCTCGTCCGGCAGCAGAGCCGCAAGGGCATCCAGGGCGCCTTGGGCGGAGCCGAGGGCGCGCATTTCGAGCCAGTGTCCCAGGAGCATGATGTCGACCAGCAGGGCCAGTTCCCACCAGAAGTCGAGATCGAACCCGCCGATCCCCAGCGTGGTCGCCCAGGAGGCGGTGAACGCCACAGTGATGGCCATGGCGATCAGCAGCATCATTCCGGGCTTGCGGGCTTTCAGCTCATTGAGGCCGCCCTTGAGGAACGGCTCGCCGCCATAGAAGAAGATGACGGTTCCCAGCACGGGAGGTATCCAGGCGGATCCGGGGAAGACGGGAGGTTCGTACCCGAGCAGGCGCCCGAACATGGGGCTGAAGAAGACCACCGGGACGGCCAGGGCCAGGGTCAGCCAGAACCGGTGCTTGAACATCGCCACGCTGTGCCCGGCGTGCTGGCCGTGGCTGTGGACGACGTGCTCGTCGTCCACTTTGGGGGCCGGGCCGGCAGCGGGCGTGCCGTGTTGCGGGTGCCCGCCGTGCTCTGCGTTCGGGTGGTCAAGCTGCTGGCCGCCAACGGGGTGGCTGCTGTGCCGGTGTTCCATGACGCGCTCCCAGGGAAATTCATCGTTTGTTAGGATCCGCTTCACCATACCCCTGGGGGGTATGTCTGGCAAGGGGTTTCGCCTGTCAGCGGACCTCGATCACGCCCATCATTCCCAGGTCCTCGTGGTCCAGGATGTGGCAGTGGTAGACCGAGCGGCCGCTGAAGTCGCGGAACGCGATCCTGACCGTGGTGCGCCCGTTCGCCCGCACGTTCACCACGTCCCG
>CALMVY010000128.1 GCA_937873245.1 uncultured Arthrobacter sp.
GGACGACCTCGGCGTCGGCCAGCCACGGGACGCCGGCGATCTTGGCCGGCGTCCGGACCAGGACTTTCACGGTGTGACCGGCCTCCAGCAGCCGGGGGACCAGCCTGCCGCCGATATAGCCGGTGGCGCCGGTGACGAGCACCGTCTTCGGCGTGACGGTCCGCGCGGGGGCGGTTTGTGGGATTTCGGGCGTGCCGGTCATGGTGACTCCTTGTCGTCTACGAGGCATTCGGAGCGCAGGGCCGTTCGGACGGCAGCGTATCCTGCCAGCCTAGCCCCGGAGCCGGCAGGTCTGTTGGCCCGGGTGGCTGGAGCGATCCCGTGCGGACCCGTGCGGACCCGGGCCGGGGCTGCGCGGTAGGCTTGGAGTGCCCGGGATTCTCGCGAATTCCGGCTATTCGTGTTGCCTGCATCCCCGTGATCCCTTCAGGAGCTTCAGCCCATGAGCCTCAACGGCCCCTCTCTCACCGGTTTGCGCCGTGTCCTCGCCGAAGACCGGAATTATGCCCGCGTCCGCGCCGCAGCCGCCCGCGGTTTCGCGGACCGCAGCGAGGACTACCAGATCAGCGCTCCCGCCGGCCTGCGTTCGGCGCTGCTCGCGGAAATGGCGGACGGGCTGACCGCGCTTACAGGGGACACCGCCGAAGGCGGCGGCAGCGGCCCGGCACCGGTGGTCCTGGCGATCACCGCCACCGGCCGTGAAGCCGAGGACCTGACGGAGGCGTTGCGCGCTTTCCTTCCGGCCGACGCCGTCGCCGAGTTCCCCAGCTGGGAAACGCTCCCGCACGAACGGCTTTCACCGCGTTCGGACACGGTGGGCCGCCGGCTGTCCGTACTGCGCCGCCTCGCCCACCCCGAAACGTCCGCCGGCGGTGCTTTGCGCGTCGTTGTGGCCCCGGTCCGGGCTGTCGTGCAGCCGATCGTGGCCGGCCTGGGCGAACTGGTTCCGGTCACCCTGAAGGTGGGCCAAGATGCCCCGTTCAGCGATGTGGTGCGCAGCCTCGCGGACGCCGCCTACGCCCGTGTGGACATGGTGACCCGGCGCGGCGAATTCGCCGTTCGCGGCGGGATGCTGGATGTTTTTCCGCCCACCGAGGACCACCCCATCCGGGTCGAGTTCTTTGGTGACGAGGTGGACCAGATGCGCTGGTTCGCGGTCGCGGACCAGCGCTCGCTGACCGCCCCCGGCGTGCACCACCCCACCGAACTGCACGCCCCGCCGTGCCGCGAAATCCTGATCACACCCTCCGTGATGTCCCGCGCGGCGACGCTGAAATCACAGCTGCCGGCCGCCGCGGACATGCTGGAAAAGATCGCCGGCGGCATCGCCGTCGAAGGCATGGAGTCCCTGGCCCCCGTGCTGGTGGACGCCATGGTGCCGTTCCTGGACCAGTTCCCGGCCGGCTCGATGGCTGTCGTGATCGAACCCGAGAAGGTCCGGACCCGCGCCCACGACCTCGCCGCCACCAACGAGGAATTCCTGGAGGCCGCGTGGTCCACGGCGTCCGACGGCGGCACCGCGCCCCTTGACCTCAGCTCCGCGGCGTCGGCCGCCCTGCACTCGGCCAGCTTCCGCTCGCTCACCGAAACCCGCTCGGCAGCCCTGGCGCACGAGGTGTCCTGGTGGTCCATCTCGTCGCTGGCCACCGATGAGGAACTGCTGCCCGACGTCGACGTCCTCAACCTGCACGCCCGCGAACCCCGCGGCTACCAGGGCGACGTCGCCGAAATGATGGATTTCATCGGCTCCCACGTGCGCGAACAGTGGCGGATCGTCGTTGTCACCGAAGGTCCCGGCCCTGCCCAGCGGCTCGCGGAACTCTTCCACGACAACGACATCCCGTGCGCCAGGGTGGACACCCTCGACGAGGACCCGCAGGCCGGGCTGATCGAGGTGACTACGGCCGCCGTCGGACGCGGTTTTGTCCTGGAGCCGCTCAAGCTCGCCCTGCTCACGGAGGCCGACCTGCTGGGCCGCACCTCCGCCGGTTCCACGAAGGACATGCGCCGCATGCCGTCCAAACGGCGGAACGCCGTGGATCCGCTGCAGCTCGTGTCCGGGGACTCCGTGGTGCACGAACAGCACGGCATCGGCCGGTTCGTGGAACTGATCCAGCGTAAGATTGCAGTCGGCGGCTCGAAGGATTCAGTCGGCGTGCGCGAATACCTCGTGCTGGAGTACGCGCCGTCCAAGCGCGGCGCCCCGGGGGACCGGCTGTTTGTGCCCACCGACCAGCTGGACCAGGTCACCAGGTACGTGGGCGGGGACACGCCGGCGCTGAGCAAGATGGGCGGCGCGGACTGGGCCAGCACCAAGTCCAAGGCCCGCAAGGCCGTCAAGGAAATCGCCGGCGAGCTGATCCGGCTGTATTCGGCCCGGATGGCGTCCCGCGGCTACGCCTTCGGCCCCGACACCCCGTGGCAGCGGGAGCTCGAGGAAGCGTTCCCGTATGTGGAGACCCCGGACCAGCTGACCACCATCAACGAGGTCAAAGCGGACATGGAGCGGGAGATCCCGATGGACCGGCTGATCTCCGGGGACGTGGGCTACGGCAAGACCGAGATCGCGGTCCGCGCTGCCTTCAAGGCCGTCCAGGACGGCAAGCAGGTCGCCGTGCTGGTGCCCACCACGCTGCTCGCCCAGCAGCACTACGAAACCTTCACCGAACGGTTCTCCGGTTTCCCCCTGGTGGTCAAGCCGCTGTCCCGCTTCCAGGCCGCCAAGGAAGCCAAGGAGACAGCCGAAGGGGTCAAAGCCGGTTCCGTGGACGTGGTGATCGGCACGCACCGGCTGCTGTCCAAGGACTTCGCGTTCAAGGACCTCGGCCTCGTGATCGTGGATGAGGAGCAGCGCTTCGGCGTCGAGCACAAGGAAGCGCTCAAGAAGATGCGCACCAACGTCGATGTCCTGGCCATGAGCGCCACCCCGATTCCCCGGACCCTGGAGATGTCGCTCACCGGCATCCGCGAGACCTCCACCCTGGCCACCCCGCCGGAGGAACGCCACCCGGTGCTGACCTACGTCGGCCCGTACACGGACAAGCAGACCTCGGCCGCGATCCGCCGCGAGCTTATGCGCGAGGGCCAGGTGTTCTTCGTGCACAACCGGGTCTCCACGATCGACCGCACCGCCGCGAAGATCCGTGAGCTCGTCCCGGAGGCCCGGGTGGAAGTGGCGCACGGGCAGATGTCCGAGAGCCGGCTGGAGCAGATCATTGTGGACTTCTGGGAAAAGCGCTTCGACGTCCTCGTCTGCACCACCATCATCGAGACCGGCCTGGACATCTCCAACGCCAACACGCTGATCGTGGACGGGGCGGACAAGTACGGGCTCTCCCAGCTGCACCAGCTGCGCGGGCGGGTGGGCCGCGGGCGCGAACGCGCCTACGCCTACTTCCTGTACCCCTCGGAAAAACCGCTGGGCGAGGTGGCGCTGGAACGGCTCAAGGCCGTCGCCACCCACAACGAGCTCGGCGCCGGCATGCAGCTGGCGATGAAGGACCTTGAGATCCGCGGCGCCGGGAACCTGCTCGGCGGGGAGCAGTCCGGCCACATCCAGGGCGTCGGCTTCGACCTCTACATGCGCCTGGTCGGCGAGGCCGTGGCCGACTTCCGGGGCGAGGCCGAAGAGAAGGCCGCCGAGATGAAGATCGAGCTGCCGGTCAACGCGCATCTGCCGCACGACTACGTGCCCGGCGAGCGGCTGCGCCTCGAGGCGTACCGCAAGCTCGCCGCGGCCATCACCTTCGAGGCCATCGACGAAGTACTCGCCGAGCTCGTGGACCGCTACGGCGAACTGCCCCTGCCCGCGAAGAACCTGATCGACGTCGCCCGCTTCCGGGTGGGTGCCCGCGAGGCCGGACTCAGCGACGTCGCCCTGCAGGGCAACTTCATCAAGTTCTCCCCGGCGCAGCTGCCGGAGTCCAAACTCATGCGGCTCACCCGGATGTACCCGGGCGCGCAGTCCAAGCCCGCCCTCGACGCAGTGCTCATCCCGAAGCCCAAGACCGCCCGGATCGGCGGACGGGACCTGCAGGACGCCGAGATCCTGGAATGGGCCAACGGCGTCATCCGCAACATCTTCTCCGACGCCCCGCTGTCTGTCTCGCCGACGGGGAGCTAACCGTTGATGGGAGGACACCACGCCGCGTCGGGAGCCGCGGCGTGGGTGGCTGTTGCCTCGACCGGGCCGTACGCGCTGGGCTGGTACCCG
The DNA here is from genome assembly GCA_937873245.1 of uncultured Arthrobacter sp. Lineage (GTDB taxonomy): Bacteria > Actinomycetota > Actinomycetes > Actinomycetales > Micrococcaceae > Arthrobacter. The sequence goes on from CALMVY010000128.1 coordinate 4,214, forward strand.
CTGGACGCCACCGGAATCGTGATCGGCGGGATGGCGACGGCGGGAACGGCACTGGTCTGCGACTGGGACCACCGCTCCAGCACGGTGGCGCACTCGCTGCCGCCGCTGTCGAACGTGATCGCCGTCGGCATCGAAAACGTCTCCGGCGGGCACCGGCAGGGGACCCACTCCCTGCTCGGCGCCGCGTTCTTTGTGCTGCTCGCGGCGCTGGCGGGGCAGTTCCAGCTGCAGACGGACTGGGGGCTGCTGTCGGTCGGCGCCGGGCTGCTGTGCATGTTCATGATCAACATCGCCGCCAAAGCGCTCAAACTCTTCCCGAAGTACGGCTGGATCAGCAACTGGGTCTTCGCCCTCACCATGGCCGGGCTGGTGACCTGGCTCGCACCCCACCAATGGACCTGGCTGCCCGTCTCGATGCTGACCGGCGTGCTGGTCCACATCGTCGGGGACATGATCACCACCGGGGGAGTGCCGCTGCTCTGGCCCATAGTCATCAAGCCGCCCAAGCTGCTGCGGAAGCTGCCGCTGCTCAGGAACGTCTGGAGGTCCAACGGGGCGTTCTCCATCCCCCTGCTGGGCCGTGCCGGATCGCGGCGGGAATGGTTCGTGCTGATCCCGGTCAGCGCCTACGCCATGATCGGCATGTCCGGCGCGGCGCTGGCGCTGGCCAAGGCGCACTGGCCGGCCGCCGTGGCAATCGGGACCGGATTGATCAACGGCCTTTTCGCTCTGCTCGCCGCCGCGTAGCCACGGCCGCATAACCCGCCGCATAGCCAACGCGCAGCCGTCCGCGTCCCCGGTTAAAGGACTGAAGCCCCGGAGATCCGGGGCTTCAGTCATTTAAAGTATCTGGTGCCTAGAATTCGCCCGCGGAGTCCGAGCGGCCGGTGACGGTCTGCGGAATCCAGAACGCCAGGGCGAAGAGGCCCAGGCAGACGGCCATCGGCCACGGGTTGCCCAGCGTCAGGAAGCTCAGGGAGTAGATGGACGCGAGGAAGAGGACCATCATCAGAGCGAACAGGATGATGCTTGAACCGAGGCTGTTCTCGTTCTGCGGCGTCGTGGCAGTGGTGGTCTTGCTGGACATTCGTTCCTCCTCGGCCCCGCGGGGCTCAAAACTGTGGCTGCAGCGGTTCTTACCGGATAGCAATCAGTACGCGGATGAACCCTGTTCACCCTTGACGATCGCGATGCCGGAGCTGGCGCCAATACGTGTTGCACCTGCAGCAATCATAGCCTGTGCGTCGGCGAGCGAACGCACCCCGCCCGAGGCCTTGACGCCCAGGTCCGGGCCCACCGTGCGGCGCATCAGTTCGACGTCCTCCGCGGTGGCCCCGCCGCCGTTGAAGCCCGTGGACGTCTTCACGAAATCGGCGCCGGCCTCCACCGCGGCCTCGCAGGCCAGGACCTTCTGGACGTCATCCAGCAGCGCCGTTTCGATGATGACCTTCAGGATGGCGCCGCCTTCGTGGACGGCGTCGGCGACGGCGGTGATGTCATCGACCAGGGCGCCCTTGTCGTTGGCGCGGGCGGCGGCGATGTTGATCACCATGTCAACCTCTTCGGCGCCGTCCAGCACGGCGCCGCGTGCCTCAAAAGCCTTGACGTCGCTCGGCGTGGCACCCAGCGGGAAGCCGACGACGGAGCACGTCAGCACGCCGGAGCCCTTCAGCGCCTTCTTGACCGTCTTGACCCACACCGGGTTCACGCACACCGACTTGAACCGGTACTCGGCGGCCTCGGAGCACACCTTGAGGACCTCGGCCTCGCTGGCCTCCGGCTTGAGCAGGGTGTGGTCAATATAGGAGGCAATGTTTGCGGGGGTGGTGCCTGCGGCAGGTGCGGCGGCTTCGTTGCTCATGGGGGTCCCTTCGTGGCTTCTCAGGTGTCCATCTTGCCACAACGGGCCCCACGCCGGAGGGCATGGGCCCAGGGTTCAGGCGGCGTCCGCGAGGGTTTCCGCCAGGCCGGCCTGGAGCAGCTGGGAAGCGCAGACGGACGCCGCGGAAGAGGCGGCCACGAGCAGTCCCAGCCGGACGCCGTCGAACACCGCGGCATCCCCGATGGCCCAGATTCCCGGGACCGAGGTGCGGAAGTTCCGGTCGATGACGATTCCGCCCTGGCGGGCTGTTTTCAGCCCCGCGCTGACGGCGAGGGCGTCCCGGGCAATCGGCTCCTCGGCCAGGACCACGAGGTCCCCGGCCATGCTGGAACCGTCCTCGAACACCACGCCGGCAGCTGCGAGGGGGGAACCGGCGAGGGTGGGAACGACGGCGGCCGGCCGCTGCGTGGTGCGGATGGGGCGGACACCGCGGGCGCGCAGCACGGCTTCGGCCTGGCCGGCGGACGTTCCGGTGCCGACCAGGATGCCCAGCGGACGCCGGCCGAGGACCCGCGTGACATCCTTGACGGCCTCGCCCAGCCGGGCGGCGTCGTCGATGGTGGCGTAGTTCAGGCAACGGCCTTCCCCTGCCAGTGGTGACCCGGCGGGGGAGGACCCGGTCGCGATGACCAGCTGGTCGTAGCTGAACTCCAGGCCGTCCGCCGTGGTGACGTAGCGGCTGTCCGGGTCGATGTAGCTGGCCGGCTGGCCGAAGCGGACGGAGACCTGCGGGAGTGCGGCGAGCTCCAGGAGCTCGTCGGGCGCGTCATCCCGGTTGCTGAGCACCGTGATCCCGCCCGCGAAGGGGGTCCGCGTGAGCTGGCGGACCAGTGCCTGTGCGGCCGGTCCCGCCCCGGCGATGACGATCCGGGGCCGGGCCTGGGAATCGGCGGAATCGGCGGAAACGGTGGAGATGGCGGACATGGTGAGGCCCTTTCGCTGGTGGCCGGTGGTGTGGCCTGACTGCTTGATGACCCCAGCGTAGGCGGCCGATCTTTCCGGCGTGTTTCCCCGGTGTTGCAGGATTTTCGCCGCCCGTTCGCCAATGTTTACCCGCCAGTAATGGCGTGGGTCACACGCGGAGCCGGTAGCCGCGCTTCACCACGGTTTCCACGAGCCGGCCGTCCGGCAGGGCCGACCGCAGCCGGCTGACGGTCATGTCCAGGGCGTGCACGGAACCGCGGAGTTCCAGCAGTTCGGACAGCGACTCACGGGACAGGACGGAGCCGCCCGCGCCCAGCAGCGCCCGCAGCAGCAGCAACGGGGCGGGAGCCAGTTCCACTGCCTCGCCGTCGATCCGCAGCGAACGGCCACGGAGTTCCACCCTGCCCGACGCAGTGTCCAGGCGGCGGACGTGGTTCAGGGCGAGGTGCTCCACGACGAGCCGGATCAGGGCGCCCATCCGGAACCGGTCCGGGACCAGCGGCTGCAGGCCGGCGTCGATGAGCGGCTGCGCCGTGATGGGGCCGACGACGGCGGTGGCCACGGTGGTCTTCAGGCTGTCCACCAGCTGTTTGTACAGGCCCATCTCGTGCGCGGTGCTCCACATCGCATCCACCGCGGGGGCGCTGGTGAACGTCAGCACGTCCAGGTTCCCGCTGCAGGCGGCCTCGATCAGCCGCGGCAGCCGGTCCGCGCCGTCGGGCTTGACCCAGCGGTACGGGGTGACGGTCAGGACCGTGGCCCCGGACATCCGGAGCCGTTCGAGCTGGCGGACGTCGGTGTAGCCGTGCAGCTGCACCGCGACGGTCTTGCCGCGCACGCCCTCGGCGAGGAGCATGTCCACCAGCGTGGCCGTGGTTTCATCGCTGCTGATCCCGACGTCGGCCAGTCCGGCCGCGCGGACCGCGCCGCGGGCCTTGGGCCCACGGACGAACATCCGGGTGGCACCGAGGGTTTCCAGCAGCTGCTCGCCGATCCCGAAGGTGTCCGCGGCCTCGCACCAGCGCCGCATGCCGTAGGCGGTGGTGGCGATGCACAGCTCCGGCCGGGCCTCGATGATGGCACGGGTGTCCTCGATCAGGCTCAGGTCCTCCTGCACCGGGGCGATCTTCAGCGCCGGGGCGTGGAGCACCTCGGCGCCGCGCCGCTCCAGGGCCTCGATCAGGTCCTGGGAGCGGCGGTGCGAGGTCACACCAATCCGGAAACCCTCCAGCGGCAGCTCCACGGCCTCGGACATGGTTTCGGCCGCGGTTTCGGACGCAGGGCCGGTGCCGTGCAGCGTCGGTGTGACGGCGTTGAGCGCGCTCACGGTCCTCACGCCCCCATCAGGGAAGCGGCCAGGCGGTCGAGTTCGGCTTCCGCCTCCGCGCAGCCCCGGTTGGCCTCGGCCACCCGGACGACGTCGCCGATCACCAGCACCGCCGGGTTGCTGCAGTCAGCGGCCGCCGTCGTGATGGTGCCCAGTTCGGCGATGGTGGTCCGCTGGCCGGGCCGGTAGCCGCGCTCGACGACGGCCATCGGCATGTCCGCGCGCATCCCGGCCCGGCGCAGGCCGGCGGCGAGCTGGTGCAGCGTGCCGATCCCCATCAGCACCACAATGGTCCCGCCCAGCCCCGCCAAGTGCGCGTGTTCCTTCTCGGTCA
>CALMVY010000129.1 GCA_937873245.1 uncultured Arthrobacter sp.
GCCGCCACTGCGGCCGGGTGGTACGCCGCCCGCCCGCTCGTGCTCGCACCCATCGCGAAGCTGTTCGGCCAGGTGAGCAGCCGGTAGGCTCCGTCTCCTCCACGGGAAGGACCCTAGACTGCAAGGCAAGCTGACACAGCAATGCAAGGACGGATTAATGCCTGTTAGTTCAGATGTACGGGGCACGAACAACTGGGCGGGCAAGGGCCAGCCGTACGCAAAGAGCTTTGCCCATTTGTGCGCTGGCGCCATCGCACCGCTACTCGACGCGGTCGAAGACGTCGTAGGCGCGCTGGCAGGACAACAACTGGCGGACGTGGGATGTGGCACCGGAACCCTCGCTGCCCTCGCTACCGCCCGTGGCGCACGCGTGACGGCCGTCGACCCCGACGCCGAGATGCTTTCGCTGGCCCGCGCAGGAGCGCCCGAAGCAGACCTGCTCGTCGGGGCTGTCCCAACCCTTCCATTTGAGCCGGATACGTTCGACGCCGTCGTGGCCAACTTCGTCGTGAACCATGTGGGCGATCCGCGGGCGGCAGTCGCTGATCTCATGCGGGTTTGCGCGCCCGGCGGGGTTGTTGGCGTAACCGTCTGGCCGTCGGCACTATCGGCCATCAATGCCCTGTGGGCAGAGGTCGTCAGGGCAAGCGGCGTCGTTACGTTGCCCCCTCAGCATTTGGCGGCCCACCTGGATTTCGAACGCACGGAGGGTGGGCTCGCGGAGCTGCTGACCGGGGCGGGCTTGACCAGCGTCGAAGCAACCACCCTCACCTGGGAATTCCGGATCGACCCTGACGACCTGTGGGCCGGCCCGGCAGGCGGGGTGGCCGGGATTGGCAAGATTGTGACCAGCCAGACGCCAGCGACGCAGTCTGTTATGCGGAGGGAGTATGACCGGCTCGTATCCCCAATGATCCGCAGCGGACAGGTCGTTCTGCCCGCCGTCGCTCTCCTGGCTACAGGTCAAGCGCCCGCATCGACTCGACCCCACCTAGTCCCAAGCGCACATAGCAAGTTGGCGTAGGTCTCGTCGGTTTCTCCGTGACCAGCCGGTACCCTTTATGTCTTCCCGGATGGCTGCTTGACGAGGGGCCCGCCCGTCATTTTTCCCGCTATCGCTGCATTGGGTGCCGTGGTACGTTCAGCGTGATCAGGATGTCGGAGCGCGGCTCCTATCCAGCCCGGCTCCTGGCACAACCCAGAAAGCGGAGGCAACGATGCCAACACTAATGATCTTCCACGAAGTGGACGACGTTGAGCACTGGCTCAGCTCACCAAAAAGGGAAGAAGTTTTCGGGCCGCTGGGCATCACGGTCCGAACGTTCATCGACCCGGCCAAGAGCAACCGGGTGGGCCTGATCGCGGAGGTTCCCGACATGGAATCGTTCCAGCGGATTATGGAGTCCGAAGCGGCAGCCGAAGCGATGAAATACGACGGCGTCCGCCCGGACACCATCCTGGTGCTCGTCGAACCCTAGGCGCATGACCCAATTCGCATCCGCCGACGAATCCGCCGTGGCAAAGGCTCAGCGCGAGCTCGAAGCGGCCGGCGTGCGCACCGTGATTGGCACGGTGGTGAATGCTTCGGGCCTCACGCTGGCCAAAAGCGTTCCGCTGGCCCGGCTCAAAACCTTCCACGAAGCCGGGATGGGCGCCGCCCCCGTCTGGCATGTCTTCACCATCGACGGCGGGATCGCGTTCACGAACACGATCACCACCGTGGGCGACATGCGCCTCAGGATCGACATCGCGGGGCTCCGTGTCCTGCCGGGCGGCCGGGCCTGGGCACCGGCCAGCCTGTTCGAACAAGACGGAACCGGTTCTCCGGTCTGTGCCCGCGGCCTTCTGGGCGACGTCGGCGGCAGCCTCGAGGAGGCCGGATACCAGGCACTCATGGGCCACGAACTGGAATTCTTCCTCGTCGCCCCGGACGGTTCAGCCCTGGAAACCGCGCCCTGGGTCCCGTACGGGGCAACCGGCCTTCTGGACCGCTCGGCGTTCCTCGATGACCTGCTGTCAGCGCTGAACCGGGCGGGTGTTCCGGTGGAGCAGGTCCACGCGGAGTACGGCAGAAACCAATTTGAGTTTTCCCTTCCCCCGGCCGCGCCGGTTCAGGCCGCGGACGCCGCGGTCCTGGCCAAGATCATCGTTGGCATCGTGGCCCGGGCCCACGGCCTGCAGGCCTCGTTCTCGCCGTTGCCGTTTGCCGGCACGGTCGGGAACGGCGCCCACCAGCACTTGTCGCTCCACAAGGACGGCGTGCCGCTGTTCTCCGGCGGCAGCGGACCGCACGGCATCCGCGCCGAGGGAGGCGCGGCCATTGGCGGCATCATCGCAGGACTCCCCGACATCCAGGGGTTCCTCACCGGATCCGTCCTGTCCGGAAGCCGCCTGGCACCCGGCACATGGTCGGGAGCCTACTTGTGCTGGGGCCTGGAAAACCGGGAAGCCTCGGTGCGCTTTCTGAACGAGGGCCAGAGCAATCCGCACGGAGCCAACGTCGAGGTGAAAATCGTCGACCCGTCGGCCAACGTGTATCTGGCCTCCGCGGCCATCCTCGCGCTCGCCCTGAACGGCATCCGCGGCGGGCTCAGGCTTCCGGCGGAAATTCCGGGTGACCCCGGACGGCTCTCGGACGACGAACGGCAGCGGGCCAACGTCCGGCTGCTCGCCAACTCCCCCACCGCCATCATCGACACGCTGGACACGTCACGCCTGGCGCGCGGGCTGCTCGGAGACGCCGTCGTCGATGCCACGGTGGCCGTCCGGCGCTACGAGCAGCAGATCTCCGCGGACCTCCCGCCGGACGAGCTTGCCGAACGCTTTCGACTGGCCTGGTCGATCTAATGGCCGGCGGTTCTTTCCCGGACTTCGTCGAACAGGTCAGTCTGATTGACCACCACGTGCACGGCGCGTTTTCCGCCGACGGCGATGAGGCGCGCTTTCAGAACGCGCTCAACGAGGGGAACACGGATCCGCTGGCCACCCCGGAGGACGCCTACAACACCCAAATCGGGCTCGCCATCCGCCGCTGGTGCAGCGGCATCCTTGATCTGCCACGGCACGCCTCACCGGCGGACTACTGGCGCCGGCGCTCCGAGCTGGGAGAACTCGAGGTGAGCCGGCGCATGACCCGCGCTGCCGGGGTGAGGGACTGGCTGGTCGATACAGGACTGGATGGCGCTGACTACCTTGACATGGCAGGCCTGGCCGACGTCTCCGGCGGGCGGACCCACCAGATCGTCCGGCTGGAATGCGTCGCCGAGTCGCTCATCCAGGAGCTGGCCAACCCGGCAGACTACGTCGACGCGTTCGGGCAACGGCTTCACGAGCGCACCCGTGGCGCCGTGGGCGTCAAGACGGTTCTGGCCTACCGCGGAGGCTTCGACCGGGATCTCAGCCGGCCGACGTCGGCCGCGGTCACCGAAGCGGCCCGCCGCTGGCAGGCGGATGCGCAGGCCGGCGGTGCGAGGCTCACGGACGTGACACTGCTTGCCCACGGGATCCACACGGCGGTGTCGATGCGGCTTCCGGTGCAGTTCCATGTCGGGTTCGGCGACCGCGACCTGGACCTCCACAAAACGAATCCCCTCTACCTTATGGATTTCCTCCGGTCCCCCGGCGTCCGTGACACCCCGATCATGCTGCTCCACTGCTATCCGTTCGAGCGCGAGGCCGGCTACCTGGCCCACGCCTTCGAAAACGTCTACTTCGATGTGGGCCTCGCCGTGAACTTCACCGGAGCGCGGAGCCGGGATCTGGTGGCCCGCTCCTTTGAACTGGCCCCCTTCACGAAAATCCTCTACTCCTCCGACGCGTTCGGCCCCGCCGAACTGCACTATCTCGGCGCAAGGCTGTGGCGCACCGCCGTCACGAAAGTAGTCGGCGGGTGGATCGACGACGACGACTGTTCCGCGGCGGACGCCCGCAGGATCGTGCAACTCATCGCCGGCGACAACGCCCGCAGGGTGTACGGGCTGGCTTGAGGCGGCGGCCCGGATGGTGTTCATGATGCCGCCAGAGCAGAAGCGGAATTGATCACGGCAACTACTTGCCATATGGAAAGTAGTTGCCTTACGCTGAGTGCAGTCCGCTTGGACGAACCAACGCCTGCAGAGGAGCCAGCATGACAAACGCCCCTTCCCCCGAGTCCTACCCGAGTCTGAATGAGCAGCTCCGAGCAGCCGAAACCGGCGAGAGCGGCGGTGCACGGATCGCGCGCTCCGCGGGATTGGCGGGGGCCCGCTACGCCGCCGTGATGGCCGCCCTGGTGGCGCTGTACCTGCTGGTCGTCGTCTACGTCTATCCGCAGGACATCCTCTGGCTAAACATCGCGGCCACAGCGGTCTTCGTTGCCGGCATGATCGGCACCTGTGTCACCTACGGGCGTCGGAGGAGCGCCTCCGGCCTAGGCTGGAGTCGGCGGTATTCGGTCGGCTTCGCCTTCAGCGCGCTCATCTTCGGGCTGGGAATCGTGGTGATGGAACTTACGGGCTCGCGCGCGGCCTGGCTCTGGCTCCCGTACGCCGCGGTGACGGGGCTGCCGCTCCTCGTGGCCGGCCTGGTGCGGAGTACCCGGTGAGCCACGACGGCGCGTCGGTCCATCCCCGGCTCCAGCTGGACGAATACCTGAGCCTGCCGGTCCGTCTCAGCATCGTGGCCGCCCTTGCCCGGGTGGAGGACGCCGAATTCGCGGCGATTCGCGACGCAATCGAAGTCAGCGACCCGGTGCTGAGCAAACAGGTCGGCATACTCGAGGGTGCCCACTACGTCAGCACCCGGAAAGGCTATGTCGGCAAGCGGCCCCGCACCTGGCTAAGTCTGACGGACGAGGGCCGGGCAGCCCTGCGCCGACACCTGACAGCCCTGCATACACTCATCGCTGACCTCTGAGCCCTCAGCTTCGCCGGGACACCTTCTTCTTCCCCGCCGGAGAAAAGCTGATCCAGTGTCAAGCATTCAGGCCATGGCGGGCAGCAGAGAGGCACAGGCCGCTTCACACCGGCGGCAGGCTTCGGCACAGATCCTGCAGTGCTCGTGCATCCCGGCGTGCTTCTCGCATTCCGCGGCACACGCCGCGCAGGCGGTCCGGCAAGCGTCCAGGAGTGCCCGGCTGATCCCCGCGTTGGTCGCGGTTTGGCGCGTCAGGACGGCGCCGGTGGCGGAGCAGATGTCGGCGCAGTCCAGATCCGTGCGGATGCAGGGGACGAGGTCGGCGACCATGTCTTCGGCCAGGCACGCGTCAGCGCACGCGGTACAGGTCAGGGCGCATTCAAAGCAGGCGGCGATGCATTCGGCCAGCTTTGTTTTCTCCGCACTTTCTGCCGCCTGCGGGTGGACGTCGAGCATGGC
>CALMVY010000130.1 GCA_937873245.1 uncultured Arthrobacter sp.
GCCAACGGTGCCCTTGCCACCAAGGAAGTGGCGGGCAAGCCCGCCGACGGCCAGAACCTGGTACTGGTCAACGCCTCCCTCATCACCATCACTCCGCTGGCCGTCACGCCGGACGAAGCCGTCAACATCGATGACCTGGACGTCATCGCCGGACTGTCCCAGGACGACTACGTGCTTGTGGCCAGCAAGGCATCGGGACTCAACACCATCAAGGACCTGACCGGCGCCGGCCGCAACATCACGTTCGGCACCACCGGCGTGGGCACCGGCAGCCAGCTCGCGCAGAAAGTGCTCTTCAAGCAGGCCAATGTGCAGGGAACGGACGTTCCCTTCGACAGCGGGAAGCCCGCCCTGACCGCCGTCCTCGGCAACCAGGTCGAAGTGTCCACCATCCAGCTCGGTGAAGCCATGCCGCAGATCCAGGCCGGCAAGGTGACCCCGCTGCTCGTCTTCTCCGAAGAGCGCAACTCCTTCCTCCCGGACGTTCCCACCGCTAAGGAATCCGGCTATGACGTTCCCGTGGCGCAGTACCGCGCCGTCGCTGCCCCGAAGGGAACTCCCCAGGAGGTAAAGGACAAACTGTTCGCGGCCATCCAGGAGACCTTCAAGACGGAGTCCTACAAGGAGTTCAACAAAAAGAACATGCTGACTCCGAAGGAAATCTCCGGCGAGGAGGTTGTGACCCAGTGGAAGGACTACGCCGCGAAGTACAAGTCCCTGATTGAGAAGTACGACATCAGCCTCAGCGGGACCAAGTGATTCGAGTGAAGAGCACCACCTCTGTTCCCGGCGGAGCGGGCAATGCCCCCTCCGCCGGGAACGGCCCGGACCAACTTCCGGGGCCGGACGGGGGACTGGACGAGCTGACCCCTGAAAAGCTGGCCGCGGAGTGGGAGGAAGAGAAGCCTCCCGCGGCCGGTCCGCTGGCCAATGCGGCCTCCTCGCTGGTGGTCATCGCCGTTGGTCTGGGCGCCCTGGCGCTGTCCGTGGCGATGGGCCTCGGCACCCTGGCCGCGCCGCAGCCCGGCCTCTGGCCCTTCATGATCAGCTGCGTGATGGTGGCCCTGGGAGTGTTCCAGGTGGTCGCCGGCCGGCACAACCGCGATGCGGAGAAGTTCACCCGCATGTCCATGGCTCCGCTCACCGGCCTGGTCACGCTCGCCCTCATGGTGGCGCTGATGCCGGTCATCGGCTTCGAGCTGCCCGCCCTCGTCCTGTGCGTCATCTGGATGCGGTTCCTCGGCGGCGAAACCTGGCGCTCCACGCTGCTGGTCAGCGCCCTTGTTGTGGCGGCGTTCTACGGGATCTTCGTCCTGGCACTCAACACCTCCATTCCCCACCTCTTCTAGGAGAACCCCGTGGATTTACTGAATCCCGTGATCAACGGATTCGCCGTTGTCCTGGAGCCGACCAACCTCCTGTACTGCCTGATCGGCGTTGTCATCGGCATGCTCATCGGTGTGCTGCCCGGTCTGGGGCCCGCGGCAACCATCGCCATCCTGCTCCCGCTCACGTACAACGTGGAGCCGGTGACCGCCATCATCATGCTGGCGGGGATCTTCTATGGTGCCCAGTACGGCGGAACCATTACGTCCGTCCTGCTGCGGCTGCCCGGCGAAGCCTCGTCCGTCGTCACCGTTTTTGACGGCTACCAGATGGCCAAACAAGGCAAAGCGGGCACCGCCCTCGGCCTGGCGTCCATCGGGTCGTTCTTCGGCGGCACGGCAGCCATTATCGGGCTGACGTTCCTTGCCCCGGTCGTGGCGAGCTTCGCGCTGGACTTCGGACCGGCCGAGTACTCGGCCCTGGCGCTGCTCGGCATCCTGCTGAGCCGCGCCCTGTTCATCCGCTGGGTGCGGGCAGGCGCGCTGAAAACGCGTGCCCTGGTCGTCGGCACCGGCAGCCGCGCCGCGGGGAGGCGCTCGAACGACCGGCAGCCACGTCACCATTTCGTGGTGTTACGCTCGCTCGCCGTAAAGTCCGTATGATTTGATGCGTGCCTGTGCGACCCTGGAATCCAAAAGACCTTGATGACGCCCTCACCGATTGAACCAGCGACCGCGGTCGAAAGCCGCACTACGATGACCGTGCGAATTCTGATCGTTGACGACCATCCGCTGTTGCGCCAGGGGCTGATCGGCCTGATTTCCACGCAGCCTGATTTCGAGGTCTGCGGCGAAGCGAGCGGCGTGGCCGAAGCGCGCCAGATGGCTGCCGCCGTGCAGCCCGACGTGGCCATTGTCGATTTGACGCTCAAAGACGGCAGCGGCATCGAGCTGGCGCACGATCGCGGCGTCCTTCAGCCGCTGGCAGACGGCGTAGATGTCGTCCACCGCATAGGCCAGGTGGCCGAAGTTGCGGCCGCCCTGGTAGGCCTCCGGGTCCCAGTTGTAGGTGAGCTCGACCTGGGCCGACGCGTCCCCCGGCGCGGCCAGGAAGAGCAGGGTGAAGCGGCCGGCTTCGTTGTCGCGGCGCGAGATCAGCTCCAGGCCGAGCGCGTCGCGGTAGAAGCGCAGCGAGGCGTCGATGTCGGTGACGCGGACCATCGTGTGCAGGTATTTCATCTGAGCCTCTCGCCTGTCTGCCTCGCCACTGCGAGTGCGCGGAGCCTAGCAAGAGGCGCTGCGTTCGGGCAACACTGGTGTGGATAGGCCTGCAGCGGCAAAACAAATTTGCAACAACTCCTTAACATTTGGGCATGAATCGGCCAGAGTGCAGCCGTTTGGTGGAGTACTCCGCTGTCGCGGGGACTGAGTGCGAAAAGGCGTTGGGCATGGGGGCCAAATTTCCTGGCGATGGAGGCGAATCCGGGCTCCGGCCGCGCGACGCCGGCGGGACGGCTCGCGCCGGCGAGCCCCGTACGGAGCACGACCTCGACGTCATCGAGATCGTCGGCTCGATCAAATGGTTCGACGTCGCCAAGGGATTCGGCTTCATCGTCCCCGACGATGGACGCCCCGACGTGCTGCTGCACGTCACTTGTCTCCGCCGTGACGGCTATCAGACGGCTTACGAAGGCGCCCGCGTCGTTTGCGAGGCGCTGAACCGGCCGGGCGGCCTGCAGGCTTTCCGCATCCTTTCGATGGACGAGTCGACGGCGCGACATCCGGCACAGATGCCGGCTCCCCGTACGCATGTGACGGTCGAGCCAACGTCCAGGCTCGAGCGGCTGGAGGTCAAGTGGTTCAACCGCATTCGCGGCTTCGGCTTCCTTTCGGCCGGTGAGGGCTCGCCGGACGTGTTCGTCCACATGGAGACGCTGCGACGCTTCGGCATCACCGAACTGCGCCCGGGCCAGTTCGTGCTGGTGCGCTACGGCAATGGCCCCAAGGGACTGATGGTTGCCGAGATCCGGCCAGACGGATGGGGCGAGGCGCCCTCGTCGCACTAAGCTGGTGCCGCTCCACCTTCCCCGCCGGCCTGATCTGATCGCCAGGGCGCTCGGCCTGCTGTTGGCGCTTTTGGTCGGCACCTTGCCGCTTGCTGCCTGCAGCGACGAGAGCCGCCTCGTCATCCGCACCTCGAGCGGCGACCACCGGTTCACCGTCGAGGTCGTCGATACCCCCCAGAAGCGGGCCGAAGGCCTGATGTTCCGCCAGGAGCTTGCGCCCGACGCCGGGATGCTCTTCGATTTCAAGGAGATGCGCGAGGTCAGCTTCTGGATGCGGAACACCTTCATCCCGCTCGACATGATCTTCATCAGCCCGGACGGCACCGTCGAGAATGTGCACGTCAATGCGCGCCCGCACGACCCGACCGGGATACCTTCGGGCGTGCCGGTTCAGTTCGTGCTGGAGATCCCCGGCGGCCGCTCCGTGGAGATCGGGCTCGAGCCCGGCGATAAAGTGGAGCATCCACGGATGAAGGCGGCGCAGTAGCGCCTGCGCGTTCAAAGCCGGCTGAGTACCATACATTCGAAAATCGCCCAGAGATGGAGCGATGCGCCAACGACTACGAAGCCGTG
>CALMVY010000131.1 GCA_937873245.1 uncultured Arthrobacter sp.
ACGACGGCGCCGATGCCGAACGGCAGCGCCCGGCCCAGCCATGCCGTGCCCTGCTGTTTCAGCAGGGTCCGGAGGAACATCGTCTGGATGCGTTCCCGCACCGTGCCGAAGCCGGCCAGCGGAACCCGGCGGGAGAAGAGGGAGCCCCAGGCCTGGGTGGGGCCCTTGCCCTGCCCGGCAGCCTGGCCGCTCAGCGAGCTCAACAGCGCGGTGCCCTCCTCCCCCAGCATGATCGCCATCACCAGGGTGCTGGCCTTCTCCGGGTCCACCAGCCGCACACCATGGAGTTCGGCGAGGGAAGTGGAGAAGAGCGCGGTGGCTTCGAGGAAACCAACGGTGGCGGCGGCCGAGAGGCCCAGTGCGGCGGCGGTCCCGACGCCGGGAATCACGGCGGCGCCGCCCACCAGCGCGCCACCGCCGGTGACGGCGAGGAGATAGTCCCGTTCCAGCATCGCGGCCAGCTGTGCCGCGGTGGCCTGCGGGTGCCTGCGCTGGAGCCGGCGGAGGTTCGCCAGCACCAGCGGGCGCTGGACTTCGACGGCCCGCAGGAGCACGTTGTGGACGCCCGGCTTGGGCTTGCCGTCCGCGTCGAACATCGCGTTGTGTGCCGACTTCTGGGCAATATTTATTGCCGGGTTGCTTCGCTTGGCCATCATCGCCTCTCCGTAAACCGTAAGTGTGCTGAGTTTTCGTCCGGTGTTAACACTAGGCCACGGGCCCCTCCGCCCGCGCCCCGGCCGCCGTGGGACAAGCCGGCTAGAGCGCCCACGATTCAGCCACGGCCACGAACGCCGACGACGCCGGGCCGAGCGGCCCCGGGTACACGGTGGCGGCGCCGGGCCATTCGACCCCGAATTCCGTGAGCCGGCCCGTCCCGCACGGCAGGTACACGTTGCTGAGCGCCGCGCTGGAGTCGCCGAGCTGGAAGTTGGGGGCGGCAAACTGCCGGCGGTCCAGGACGCCGCTGATCTCCAGCGCGGCCTTCCGTCCGGTCGCGCGGAGGCCCTGCCCGGCGTCCAGCTCGACGTCGAACTCGTCGGGGGTGTGGCTCATGCCGCCGAGCGGGAACCGGGCGGCCTCCGGGAAATGGCGGGTCAGTTCCGTGGCCAGGGAGGCGGCGAAGGACTCGCTGGCGCCGTAGCTTCGCCAGCCCTGGGGGGTGGCGACCAGCAGGGCATGGCCGGCGCCCCAGCGCGACCAGTCCGCCATCCAGAAAGATGCGAAGCAGCTCGCCGGTTCGCCCGGCAAGAGCATTCCGCGGGAATTCACAGGGTGCAGGGCGAGTCCCGCGTTGGCACCGATGAATGCCAGGCTTCGCCGCGAAGTCGCTGTGGCCGGTGCGGCCGATGTGTTCATGGCAGGAGCCTATCCGGGGGCGGCGGCCCCGGGGGAAGCGCCCCGCCGGTCCGCGGGCGAGGGCCCGCGTTTAGACTGAAGCCATGCGCTCACTGAGGGCCCTCCGTCCGTTCGCGCACCGGGAATACCGGGTGCTGATTGCGGCTTTGGCCATCTCCATTTTCGGCTCCGGGATGTGGGCCGTGGCGATGGTTTATGAGGTGATCCATCTGGGCGGCGGCCCGCTGGAGCTCTCCCTCGTGGCGGCGGCGGGCAGCGTGGGCCTCGTCGCGTTTGTGCTCGCGGGCGGCATCGCCGCGGACCGGTTGCCGCAGCGGCTCCTGATCATCGCGGTGGAGGGCGCAAACCTTGCCGTCATCGCCAGCATCAGCGGGCTGGCCATGGCGGGCTGGCTGCAGCTCTGGCATCTGGCGCTGGGAGCATTTGTGCTGGGCGTCGGGGCCGCGTTCTTCTTCCCCGCCTACTCCGCCATCCTCCCCCGGATCCTGCCGCCGGAAGACCTGCTCGCAGCCAACGGCATGGAGGGGACCATGCGTCCCATCCTGCAGCAGGCCGCCGGCCCCGCCGTCGCGGGAATCCTGGTCGCTGCCCTGTCGCCCGCGCACGCCGTGACCGGGGTGGCGGCCTGCCACCTACTGGCGTTCTGTATCCTCAACCTGCTCCGGCGCCAGCCCCTGCCGGAGACGGAAAGCGTGGCCGCGGAGGGCGGCGCTGACGGCGGCGGCGACCCGGTCCCGCGCGCCAGGACGTCGGTGCTGCACGACCTCCGCGAGGGCGTCAGCTACACGGTCCGGACCCCCTGGCTGCTGTGGACCCTGCTGTGGGCCTGCATCTCCGTGCTGTTCCTGATCGGCCCCATTGAGGTGCTCCTGCCGTTCGTGGTCCGAGACCAGCTCGGCGGCGACTCCCGTATGTTCGGCTTCCTGCTCGCTATCGCGGGCGTCGGAGGCGCCGCAGCCTCGCTGGCCACGGCTTCGTTCCCGCTTCCGCGCCGCTACCTCAGCGTGATGATGGTGAGCTGGGGTGCCGGCACCCTGCCGCTCGCCGCCGTCGGGATCATGGACAGCTTCTGGGTGCTGGCGGCGGCCCTGTTCATCTTCGGCGCCACCGGCGGCATGGGCATGGTCATCTGGGGCACGCTTTTGCAGCGCCGCGTGCCGCCGCACCTGCTGGGCCGCGTTTCAAGCCTGGACTTCTTCGTCTCGCTGGCGCTTATGCCGGTCTCCATGGCCCTTGCCGGGCCCGCCGCCGAGGTCCTGCCGGTCGGGCTGATCTTCCTGGTCGCCGGGACCGTGTGCCCGGTCATGGCCGCCGTCGCGATGATCGCGGCGCGGATGCGGGCCGATGAACAGGCCCACCCCCTGGAGGACGGCCGCGAGAGCTTCGGCGGTGCGGACGGGGGCGACGCCGGCAGCGGCTCCGCGGAACGGTCCGGCGACCGCCGCGCGGGCAGGTGAGGGCGGATCGACGCCGTCCCTCCGCCCTGATCTGCCCGCGCGCCGGCTCCATACCAGGTTCTGCGCCGTGAACGAAAGGTGAATTGTTGTCCGGGGGCAGCCAAGGCGACGCACCGCCTGATAGCATCGGGCCAAATGGGCACACCCGGCGCGGTGCGTAGCGTCGTTGAGGGTTGACTGTGACCATGTCGTGGGCCGGAATCCGGGCATGCATTGAGGGGTTCGGCCGTCACCGCTTCCTGAGGGGTCATCATGACCGACGACGCGACGCCGCCCCCGGCTCCTCGGGGTGTGACCGCTGAACATGCCCGGCTGGCGGAGGCCACGGGCGCGGCAGCGGACGACCTGTTCGAGGCGAATCCCTGGTACGAGTGGGGGCCCTACCTGTCGGAGCGGGCCTGGGGCACGGTCCGGGAGGACTACAGCGACAACGGTGATGCGTGGGAGTATTTTCCGCATGATCATGCCCGGTCCCGTGCGTTCCGGTGGAATGAGGACGGCATGGCGGGGCTGTCCGATATTCACCATGACCTGTGCCTGGGGCTGGCGCTGTGGAACGGGGCCGATCCGATCCTGAAGGAGCGGATGTTCGGGCTGACGGGTCCGCAGGGCAACCACGGCGAGGACGTCAAGGAATACTGGTGGTACCCGGATGCGTTGCCCAGCCATGCGTGGCTGCGGTGGCGGTATCACTACCCGCAGGCCGCGTTTCCCTATCAGCGGCTGATCGACGAGAACGCCCGCCGTTCCCGGGACGAACCCGAATTCGAGCTGCTCGATACCGGCGTCTTCGACGGGGGCAGGTACTGGTCCGTGGATGTCGCATACGCGAAGGCCTCACCGACCGAGATACTGGCCCGGATCACCATCGAGAACCACTCGTCCGAGGAATCGGTGCTTTCGGTGTTGCCCACCATGTGGTTCCGCAACACGTGGCGGGTGTCGGGAGGAGAGCCGCCGTCGTTGTTCCTGGACGCGGACGGGGTCTCGGTCGAACACCCACGGCTGTCCGGATACCGGCTCGACGCCGCTCCGACCAAGGAGGGCGTGCGGCCGCAGGCGGTGTTTTGCGACAACGAGACGAACACGGCCCGTCTGTTCGGGGCGGCTCCGGTCACCGCCTATCCGAAGGACGGCATCAACGACCATGTGGTCTCCGGCGCGGACACCGTGAATCCGCAGCTTGAGGGCACCAAGGCCGCCTGGTGGTATCAGGTGGCCGTGCCGGGCGGGGGCCGGGTCGAGCTGCGGCTGCGGCTGCACCGGCCGGTCCCGGACCCGGAGCAGACGGCATCCCCTTCCCGGTGGTCCGACTCCTATTTCGACGACGTCATGAGAGACCGGGAGCGGGAAGCGGACGAGTTCTATGCGGCGATTGCCCCCGCTGAGATCGGTGCCGAGCCGATGCGGGTGATGCGCCAGTCCTGCGCGGGGCTGGTCTGGAGCAAGCAGATGTACCCGTACCGGGTCAACCGGTGGCTCGATGGCGACTCCGGCCAGCCGGCGCCGCCGGCCGGGCATCGTCATGGCCGGAACACGGGGTGGCGGCACCTGGACTCGTTCGACGTGCTGGCCATGCCCGACCCCTGGGAGTACCCGTGGTTCGCGGCCTGGGACCTGGCGTTTCACGCCATCACCTGGGCACACCTGGATCCCGCGTTCGCCAAGTACCAGCTGTTGGTGCTCCTCCGGGAGTGGTTCCAGCATCCAAACGGGGCACTTCCGGCTTATGAGTGGAGCTTCGACGACGTTAATCCACCCGTCCACGCGCTGGCCGCCATCCGGGTGTTCGTGATCGACGGCGGCACCGACCTGGACTTCCTGGAACGGGTGTTCCAGAAGCTGCTGCTGAATTTCACGTGGTGGCTCAACCGGCAGGACCCCGATGGGAACAACCTGTTCGGTGGTGGCTTCCTGGGACTGGACAACATCAGTCCCGTCGACCGCTCGCACCTCCCGCCCGGCTTCAAGCTGGACCAGGCTGACGGCACCGCATGGATGGCGTATTACTCCGTGGCCATGCTCACCCTGGCCACCAAACTCGCCGAGCACAACGACTCCTACGAGGACATGATCGTCAAATTCCTGGAACAGACAGTGCTGATCACGGACGCGCTGGAGGATTCAGGCTGTTATGACGCCGGGGACGGCTTCTTCTACGACCGTCTCACCGACGCTTCCGGAATCACCGTCCCGATTAAGGTGCAGACCCTCGTCGGGTTGATCCCGGCGTTGCCCGCGGTCTCGCTCCCCACCCAGGACACGGACCGGATCCGCCGGCTGCGGAAGCGGTTCGCCAACCGGCTGGAACAGAGCGAACGGCACGAGATCCTCGATGCCCTCGCCCACCCCCACGTACCGGATCGGCAGCTTCAGGTCGTGCGCGATCGCCACCGCGATCCCCCCTTTCGCCGTGCCGTCCAGCTTCGTCAGGACGATGCCGTTCACTCCCGCGACCGCCATGAACTCCCGCGCCTGGGCGAGGCCGTTCTGCCCCACGGTGGCATCGAGCACCAGCAGGACCTCGTGCGGCGCTCCCTCGATCTCCCGCGCGGCGACCCGGCGGATCTTCTCGAGCTCGCTCATCAGGTTGACGCGGGTATGCAGCCGCCCGGCGGTATCGACGATCAGCACGTCCCGCTGCCGCGCCCTGGCCGACGCGATGGCGTCGAAGACCACGGCGGCCGGATCCGCACCCCCCCGGGCGCGGACGATGTCCACGCCCGCGCGCGTCGCCCACACCTCGAGCTGCTCGACGGCCGCGGCGCGGAACGTGTCGGCGGCGCAGATGATCGGCGTGC
>CALMVY010000132.1 GCA_937873245.1 uncultured Arthrobacter sp.
CGCCAGGCCGAGCCGGGCCGTCGTCAACGAGGCATAGGTGACTCCGCCCCCCAGCCGCCAGCCACGGGGGTCGTCAGCCGCCAGATCGCGCGACGCCGATCCGATGTGGACGACGTCCGGGGCCGGTCGGGGCATGCCACCTCCGGGCGTATACTGCCCGACCGTACCGCCACAGGATGGAGTCGAGCGACCCGTGTTCTTCTATGAGCTGCATGAGGGCGACGCCGAGGTCTACTCGGATGTCCTCGTCGTGAGCGAGTCCGAGTGGGAGCCACAGGAGTTCTTCGACCTCGTCGGGCGCATCCGCCGCGACGTCGGGGACCACTTCACCCACGACACCCTCATCGAGTCGATCGCGACCGTGCTGGAGCGCGACTACGGGTTCATCTTCGTCAGCGATGAGCAGCTCATGGCGGCCGTCAACGTGTCGACCGTCGAAGAGGAGAACTTCCTCGCCGACCTCGGGATGGACGATGACGAGGACGACGACGACGACGAGGAGGAAGGCGGCGACCAGCTGTCCGGTGACTTCCGGACCATCCTCGCCGAGTTCGACCCCGAGGGCGAGGCGCGCCTCAACTGAACCCGCGGCCGAGACCCCTGGCGTGACCGCACCGGCGAGCAGATTGCCTCATCGGCGAGTGATCATGGGCCACAGCGCACGTCACCCCGGCTGACCAGGTCAGCCCCCGTGACCAGATCCGGACAGGTGAGCACGGCCCATGCCCCCAGGTGACAGGGATCCGTCATCTGGGCATACCGCCACAAGGGATCTGTTCGAAACAGGTCACCCCGAGTGACCTGGTCACGCCGGGTGACCTCGTCCGGGTCAGGCAGGCTGATCTGGCTACGTACGTTCGCTTGACCTCAGGGCAATCGCCAGATAGGGACCGCGTGCTTGCCGGCCGCCCGGGCCGTGCTCAACGGCTGAACAGGATCTCGAGCACGTCGCCGTCCTTGACCTTGTACGTCTTCCCCTCCGAGCGCAGCCGGCCGGCCTTGCGCGCCTCGGTCATCGAGCCCAGGGTCAGAAGGTCTTCATAGGCCACCGTCTCGGCCCGGATGAAACCCCTGGCAAGGTCCGTGTGGATGGTGCCGGCCGCGTCCGCGGCCGTGG
Organism: uncultured Arthrobacter sp.; assembly: GCA_937873245.1. Lineage (GTDB taxonomy): Bacteria > Actinomycetota > Actinomycetes > Actinomycetales > Micrococcaceae > Arthrobacter. Next base: position 1,118 of record CALMVY010000132.1, read on the forward strand.
AGCCGTCGACGATGGGCCAGGCCCGAACCTCGTCGGGACCGGCGGTCAGGAACGAGACCAGGCCCAACAGTCGATACGACAGGGTGATGACCCGTCCCAGGCTCGATTCGGAGATGCCCAGCTCGTCCATGAAGACCTGGGCTTCCTCGGGATCGAGCTCGCCCAGCTCCATCTCGATCTTGGCCGACAGGGCATCGATCATGGCGTGCTCGTGCCGATATTGGGCGGCGATCCGCTCGACGAGGGCCGGCGCCGTGGCCAACTCACCCTCCCCAACGTTCAGCAGCACGAGGACCGGCTTCTCGGTCAGGAAGCGGAATCCGCGGATGGCCTTCGCCTCGTCGTCATCGAGACCAAGATCGCGGATGGGCGTCCCCGTCTCCAGGGCCTCGCGGATCCGGCGCAGGACGACCTCCTCCCGCTCGTTGGCCTCGCGCTCGGCCTGCGTGCCGTGCCGGCCGCTGCCCTTCAGCCGTTCCAGCCGCCGCTCCGCCATCGCCAGGTCGGCCAGGATGAACTCCAGGTCGAGCTGCTCCAGGTCGCGGGCGGCGTCCACGCTGCCCGACGGGTGCGGATGCGCCGGGTCCTCGAAGGCGCGGACGACGTGCAACAGCGCGTCCGAGTCGCGCAGCCTGGCCAGGTGGTCGGCCGGCAATTCCTCCGTCCCGACCCGTCCGTCCGATGAGGCCGGCGGGGCCGGCAAGTCCACGTAGGTCACATCGGCCCGGACGAGCTTCTTGGGCTTGAAGATCTCAGCCAGCCGGTCCAGGCGCGCGTCCGGCACCTTGACGACCCCGACGTTGAGCGTCACGCCACCGTACCCGCCGGTCTCGGCGTGGCCACGGGTCAGGGTGTTGAAGACGGTGGTCTTGCCGCTCCCGGCAAGCCCGACGATGGCGATCTGCATCGACCGATCGTAGCCGGGTGGCCGCTCCGGTGCCGCGTCCGGTCAGTAGCCGGCGGCGGGATCGACCACGTTGAGCAGCGGTTCGCCGGCCGCGAAGCGGCGCAGGTTGTCGCAGAAGAGCTCCACGCTGCGATCCAGGACGCGGCCGCTGGACCAGGCCGTATGCGGCGTGACGATCACATTGTCGAGGTCGTAGAAGGGTGAGGTGGCCGGCAGCGGCTCGTCGCGGAACGTGTCCAGCACCGCTCCGCCCAGGGTGCCCTCGCGCAGCGCCCGCAACAGGGCCCGCTCGTCCACGAGGCGGCCGCGGGCGATGTTGATCAGCCACGCCCCGGGCTTGACCAGCGCGAGCGTCTCGTCGTTGATCATGTCCATGGTCACTGGCGTGAGAGGTGCCGCCAGCACGATGAAGTCGGATTCGGCCAGCAGCTCGGGAAGCGCCTCCGGACCACCGACGCGATCGAGCATCGCCTCGCTGAGCGAGCGCTCGTCATCGGTGCCGGACAGCTCGGTCCCTGGCCGGCGCCGGACGGCCACGACCCGGCAGCCGAACCCCGTCGCGAGCGCCCCGACCGCCCGGCCGATCGAACCCAGGCCGACGATGCCGACGGTCACGTCGCGCAGTTCGGCGCCCTCGAGGGGCTGCCACGTCCGCTCGCGCTGCAGCTCCAGGAGCTGCGGCAGCCGCCGGCTGACGGCCAGGATCATCATCAGGACGTACTCGGCGATGGGCCGGCTGAAGACCCCGCGTGCATTGGTCACGACCAGACCGCGTTCCAGGGCCGCCGGCGTCAGGGCGCGCTCCACCCCCGACGTGGCCGAGTGCACCCAGGCCAGGTGCGGCGCGCGGACCAGCAACCGATCGAACGCCTCCGACGACAGCCAGCCGCGGAGCATGACCTCCACGTCGTCCAGCGGCCCATCGGCCAGGCCTTCCACGGACACGGTCACAAGGCGAGCGCCAGGGGCCGCGGCCCGGATCCGCTCCAGGTCGCGTGATCGATACCGGGCCGACAGGATCGGGCTCAGGGCGATCGCCAGAGGAGCACCGCCTGGACCGCGGCCCGGGCCGGACCGAGTCACGCTCTCGCCTCCGCCTCGGGCACGACCTTCCCGTCGAGGACGCGGGCGATCCAGCGCTCGGGCGCCTCGATCTCCACGTCACGGGGCAGCGTCTCGGGGCCATCCCACAGGCGTGCGAGCGCCGCCTGGCCGCGGGCGTCCGCGATGGCCCGCACGAAGGCCTCCCCCTGCTTGTACTGCTCCATCTTGAGGTCCATGCCCGTCAACCGCAGCATCGCCCTCTCGAACGGCGTCCGCGTAGTGCGGCGCTCGTGGAATCGGGCGCTGATCCGCTCGACGTCGGGAACGAGGTCCGCGCCGACCTCGTCCATCATGTAGTCGCTGAAGCCCTCCAACAGGCTCATGACGGCCTGCGTCTCGCGGAACAGGCGGCGCTGCTCCTCGCCCATCAGGCGCTCCATCCAGTGCTCGCCGCCGCGCTCGCCACGGAGCGCCCGGCCCAGGCCGCGGACCGCCTCCCGGCCCAGGCCGCGCACGTCGCCCCCGAACAGGCTGATCTGGCGCTCCAGCCGCGAGGCCAGGTACGGCCGCAGCCATGGGTGCGCCTCGAACTCGAACGCGTGGGTCGTCTCATGGAGAGCGATCCACGTCCGGAACGGCCCCAGCGGCAGGCCCAGCGCGCGTGCCGTCTGGCGGATGTTCTCCTCGACGAAGAGCAGGCGCCCGGGCGTGGCTTCCGCGGACAGCAAGGCGAGGTCGTACTGGCCCAGGACGCGCTGGCCCATGAAGCCCAGCAGGAACCCGAGCTGGCGGGTCGTGATCCAGCGATTGGCGAGGGCCATCGACGCCTTGGTCAGGCCGCCGCCGACCGGCATGACCTGGTCGAGCAGGTCTGCCTCAAGGCGACCGATGAGAGAGGCGAACGCCGCTGTGTTGGCCTCCACCCAGCCGGCGCGATCGACGACGCCCGAGCGCTCGACCACGCCGGGCAGCGGGGTACCGAGCGCGGCGGACAGGGCGGGCACGATCCGTTCCATGGCGGCCTGGTAGTCCGCATCCGTCGCCCGTAGCTCGTCGGCCGACAGCGACCCCGGCGCCCGGGCCAGCCGGGCGACCGCGATGCGCTGCACCGAGGGCCAGTCCACGAGCCCCGACCGCGCCCGGCGTTCCAGCCGCCGGCCGATGACCGTGGCTGCCGCCCCGACCGCCGACCCGATGAGGATCCCGGCCTGCCACGCCCGGTCGTCGCGCCAGGTTCCGGGAGGGCGCCGGTCCCGTCGCTCGGTCATCGCGCCAGGGCTCCGAGCTCGGTCGATTCGACGTCGGGGATGTCCGGGCCGAACAGGCGCGCGGCGAGGTCATGGAACCGCTCGGCGTCGCCCGTGGTCAGCTGGCGATGGGTCGCCGGCGTCGCTCGATACGCAGTTGGGGGAATCCGGACAAGGGGTCAGCCGCCCGGTCATGGGATCAAGTCCGCCCGCGAACAGGACGGGCACCGCGCCCGACAGTACCAGCAAAAAAACCGTCAACAGAAAGCGCCATGCCATGGATCACGTCGATAAAACGTTAGCGAGGAATTAGATTGTTCACCAGCCACCTTAGTGGTTTTCTTTGTGTCAACGGCTGCTTGGTTCGATGACGATCATGCCCGCAGTTGCCTGTAGTGGGTATGACTCCATCACCGGGCCAGTAAACCAAACCTTCACCTGTTGCCCCACCCGAAGCTCAGTTGCACCCACGACACCTTCGCCTCGGCGCAACACTTGAGTACCATCGGTTATTCTTACCCCCGCCTTAGCGGAGCCATGTGGCTCGGTGGGCTTCTCTTCCACCATGATCGTAGGCAGAGCTACAGCCGTGACCTGACCGACAATAGAGGGCGTTGTGCGCGGAAGGCCGGCTGTCGCATCAGATACCGATGGGTCTGTTACCGAACGCGAGCACCCAGCGCTAATCAGGAAACTGGAAAGCAGTGCACTCACGAGGTAGGCACGTATATTTGTCATTTATATCCTCCGGGTATGCATAGCAACCTAACGTTGAATTCATCGGCCGGCGCGGCTTTTCGCGAAAATCCGGTGCAATTGAGGATGGACATGGCGATACCTTGCCAAAGCTCTACAAATCCTACTTTAATACACTTAAGTCAGGAAGAATCCTGAGGGCTCTGATTTCCGGGACTACGGCCGCCAGACAGTTGTAATAAGTAACCGTTCCCGTATACCTCGTTGTTTGGCATTCGGCTTCGACGTACGTTCGTTCGCCAGGCCTTGCTGTGACTTCCAGCGTCTGTTGTCCGCCAAACACGCCCCATTCGAGTGTTACCGGATACTGACCCGGCGGTGTCTTCACAACGAAATATGAACCGTTGGATAACGTGCCAACTATTCGTCCATTCATTGTGATTTTGGCGGACTTCAATGCTGCAATTAAATGGCCCGGCCGCATAAAGTAAACGTGGCTTTCGTGGGAAAGTGGCACCTCAAATTTTGAAACGTCGTAGAAGACTATGGGGCCGGAATTCGTAGTAACACAACCGGCGAGTGCAAGAGCGAGTAGCGGTAACAGTAATTTCATATGCGGCATAGGATCAATCCCGAAAGTGTCAGATGAGAAATACCCAACGTAGAGGTAAGGGGCCGCTTTAGCTGCACCCCAACGACCGAAGGAGGCCTTTGACCCTAGGGTTCGGCACCTTTTCGAAGTCTTCCACGAACGATCTCTTCAATTTCTTTTGGTGCTTCCCTCAGAGCAAACAAGTTAATAGCTATTGGCGAAGATCTAAATATTCTACCGAGCTTCCATAGAAGGCGACTTGGTGGAGAAGCCTGAGACAAGAGCTGCTTGATTAATGACATCAAGATTCAGGCTGTATCCACCCAAAAAGGGCATTCTCCTCAATGTCACGTCGTCGATGTTTTTCCACTTGATGGATTTGAACGGCCACTGAATACATTAAATCTGCGCATCAGTGATGACTACTATGGGAGTCTTGTTAATCAGTAATTTGCCATTCGGATAGGTGCTGCGCATTGCATATAGCGTAAGCAACAATCCTGCAATCGCGAAAACCGGTATCTCTAATTAGCCAGAACCCCATAGGCCCACAAATGCGAGAAATATACTGCTAACCACTGCTATGAGTAGCATGATGCTTGAGCCAAGCAACTCGCGCCTCGATTTGTGCTCCATGTATGTTGCCTAACGTTCAAATTGGGGGGCGCGCCGCTTTTGGCGCGTCCCTCCCGAATATAGGGTTAGGCCAGAAAGCAGCACGACGCAACAACTTTAGGCCTGCGCCACGTGCGTTTTCCTGTGTGATTAGAAGTCTTTTCCGTTAACTACGGATGTCCACTTTAGACGCACGCCGCCCTCAGTCGTGACCCGGTCATAGGTACCGTCGTCGTTGCGGACGATCTTGGCACAACCGCCGGGCATGCCTTCAACACATTGCGTGCCATCATCGTTTACACGCCAAGTGCCTTCCAGGACTTTCCCACCTACTTGGCGAAATGTTTTGCCATCGGGTGAGAAGTAGTTTTTCTGGGTATTGCCGTTTGGAGCTAGGCCATGGACCGTGTTGCCTGAGATCAGCTTCTTAACAGCGTCCGCATCCATTGTTTCGGCTGCGTATGCGCCAGTGGAAAACAGTACAAAGCCAGCAAAGACAAATGTGATCGTCTTCATTTTCATTAACTCCTCAACGGTGATGCCACGATAAATTCTCCACCCGGATTGACCGTATGAAGCCGCGCCCTTGTGGCAGAGGCATGGAGCCTAACGTTCGCCATAACCGGCGTGCAAAAGCAGAGCGAAGCGGCGCTTTTGCATTCCGCGTTGATGGCGCTGTTAGCCCCACACACCTTCTGCTACCTCGACAACGCTGCCGCCTACAAATACTTCGATTTCACCATTCGTATGGGTTGCGCGTAACTCCAAAGTAGATGGCCTTCCCATTTCGTAG
>CALMVY010000133.1 GCA_937873245.1 uncultured Arthrobacter sp.
GACCGTCGTGCTCTCCATTGTCTGGACGTGGATTTACCAGCCGTTCAGCGGCATCCTGAATTACCTCACCGGACTGGGCGGGGCTGAACCTGGCGACAAAACCATGGTGGACGCGCTTGTCCCGTTCACGGAAACGTTCTGCCGGCTGGCGGGCGGAGTAGGGTCCACGCCCGAAGTGATGTGGATGCGGGCCGCCGAGGCAGCCACCGCAGCGGCGGAAGGCACCGCCGCCTTGCGTCCACGCAAGGGACGCGCCCGTCCGCTTGCGGAAAAGAGCCTGGGGACACCCGACCCGGGGGCCATCTCCCTGGCCATGATCTTCAGCGTTGTTGGCCCGCACCTTTCCGCGGTCCGCCAGCCTGCTGGGGCGCACTCATGAGCCGCGCGCTGGCAGGCACTTCTGCTGCCGGCGTCGTGGACGGACTCCCGACGGGCATCCGCCTCGTTCTGGGCGCCGACGAGGCCGGCGTTGACTACAAGAACCGGATCCTTGAGGATCTTCGCTCCGACCCGCGGATCAGCGAGATCATCGACATCGGCGTCAACCGCAGCGACGCCGCCGAGGAGTTCACCCGGCCCTACCCGTATGTGGGCATTGCTGCCGGAGAGCTGATCAGGGACGGGCACGCGGACCGGGCCATCCTGTTCTGCGGCACAGGGATCGGCGTGGCCATCGCCGCAAACAAAGTGGACGGCATCCGCGCAGCCACCGCCCATGACTCGTTCAGCGTGGAGCGTTCGGTGCTGTCCAACGACTGCCAGATCCTGACGATGGGCCAGCGGGTGGTGGGTGTGGAACTGGCCCGGCGGCTCGCCCGGGAGTGGCTGGGGTACACCTTTGACCCCTCGTCCGCCTCGGCGGACAAGGTCAAGGTGCTCACGGACTTCGAGGGCTGCTGAGCGGCGCTACCCGACCGTCACCTTGATCCGCTGCACCGCGTTGTTGCCCATGCCCTGGTAGTTCCAGGCCTGCTCCAGCGGCTGGGTGGCACCGGTGGCGTCCGTGGCGCGGCAGGCCAGTTCGTGTTCGCCGGGGTCAGCCACCCACGGCAGGGACCAGGCGCACCACGCGAAGGGCGCGGCCGGGTGCTCCAGGTGCGCCGGCGCCCACTTGCCGTCGATTCCCACGTCGACGCGCTGCACTGCTCCTTCGCCGGACCAGGCGCGGCCGGTCAGCATCACCGGCCCGGCCGGCACGATCCGGCTCCTGGTGAAGAAGTCCGGCACGCCCGGCGGGACCATCAGCGAGCGGACCTTGATCCACGTGACGGGTGTGCCGGCGTCGTCCGCGTCCTGCTGGTAGCGGTACGCAACGGTCTGCTGGAATCCGTCGAACGGCTTGGTCAGCACCTTGATCGAGGAGAGCCACTTCACGCTCGCCATGCCGTACCAGCCCGGGACCACCAGCCGCAGGGGGTAGCCGTGCTGCGGGGGCAGGTCGTTGCCGTTCATCTGGTGGGCCAGCACGATGTCGGGCCGCAGTGCCTCCGCAATGGGGAGGCTCCGGGCGAACTGGTGCCGGACGCCGCCCTGGATTCCGCTGTCGGCGCCGGTGAACGCCACCTCCACGGCGTCGTCCTCCACTCCGGCCTGGGCCAGCAGGTAGGCGAGCGGGACGCCGGTCCAGACGGCGGTGCCGACGGCCTCGAGCTGCCAGGGCTGGCTGAGCGGACGGGGCCGCAGCAGCGAGCGGCCGTTGCCGGCGCACTCCAGGGTCACGGGGATGCTGATCCGCGGCGCCCGGCGAAGTGCCTTGAGGTTGAGCTCCAGCGACCGTTGCACGGCGCCGCCGATCTGCAGGTGCCAATGCTCGGCGTCGATGAACGGAATGTCGAAGTGGTTCAGCAGATAATGCAGCCCGGGCGGTGTGGTGTCACTCTGCAGGGCCTCCAGCGGCATGGAGTGGTTCCGCACCGCGAGCTGGAGCTCCTCCGCCGTCAGGGGGCCGTGGCTCGGTTCGCCGGGGTGCGGCGTGAGCTTCCGTCCGTGCCGCGGCGTCTTCAGGATGGAGGAGTGTCGGGACATCTGCTTAGGCATGGCGCTGCGATTCTGCTCCGGACCAGCCCGGTTTTGGACCGGTGTCACCCGTATTCAGGTCTACGCCGCAGCCCGGAACCCGTCAATACTGGGCCAGTCCGGGCGCCCGTGACTGCGCCGGCGCCTAGATCGTGTGCGACTCGGCCAGGAACTGCGCCAGGCCCAGCGGTTCGCGGCCCGTGAGTTCGTGCACGGCCGACGTCGGTCCGGCCAGTTCGCCCGCCGCGATGGCGGTGTAGGTGCTCACCCAGGCGTCCACCTGCCACGGCGGAGCGCCGTAGGAAGCCCGCGAGGCGTAGGCCTCCTCGACGGACTCATTGTGGAAAGTGATGGTCCGGCCGGTCCCGGCGGTGAGGAGGTCCGCGGCCGCGGCCAGGGAAATGTCCTCGGGTCCGGTGAGGTCGTAGGTTTTGCCGACATGCAGGGCCGGGTCCCGGAGCACGGTCACGGCGGAGCGGGCGATGTCTGCCCGGGCGACGGCTGCCACGGCCCCGTCCCCGGCGGGTCCACGGATAACGCCGTCCCAGCCGGCCAGCAGGGGCAGGAAATCGAGGTAGAAGTTGTCCCGGAGGAAGGTGTAGTCCATTCCGGATGCCTTGATCCATTCCTCCGTGGCGTAGTGGTCCCGGCCCAGGGTAAAGGTGGAATCGGGCGCGGCACCGAAAAACGAGGTGTACACGATGTGCTGCACGCCGGCGGCCATCGCCGCGTCCACGAAAGCGTAGTGCTGCTGCAGCCGGTCTTCGGCCTCGGCGGCGGAGACCATAAACAGCGTCTGTACCCCGTCCAGCGCACTCTTGGCCTGCACCGAGTCCATGTAGGTGCAGACCGCGGGGACGGCGCCTTCCAGCTCCGGGGCCCGGGCGGCATCGCGCACCAGCAACCGCTGCGGGCTGCCGGCCTCGGCCAGCAGCCTGGCTACCAGGCCGCCCAGGTTCCCGCTGGAACCGGTGACGGCGAGTGCGGGCGCGACGGTCATGGGCCTAAGCCTCCCGTGAGGCGGGCGACTTGGTCTGCGCCGGGTCCCGTTCGGCGAGCGAGCCGATCGCGGCGTCGATCTTCTCCATGATCCCGGCGTCCAGCTTCACCCCCGCGGCCGCCACGTTTTTCTCGATCTGTTCCGGGCGGGATGCGCCCATGATGGCGGAGGCCACGTTCGGGTTTTGCAGCACCCAGGCGATACTCAGCTGGGCCATGGTCAGTCCTGCCTCGTCGGCGATTGGTTTGAGCTGCTGCACGCCGGTGAGGACCTCGTCGGACATCCAGCGCTCGATCATTCTGGAACCGCCCTTGGCATCGGTGGCACGGCTGCCTTCGGGGGCCGGCTTGCCGGGGTGGTATTTGCCGCTCAGCACACCTTGGGCAATCGGGGACCAGACAATCTGGGAGAGGCCCAGCTCCTCGGACGTCGGAACCACCTCGGCCTCGATGACGCGCCACAGCATGGAATACTGCGGCTGGTTGGAGATCAGCTGGAAGCCCAGTTCCTTGGCGAGGGCATGGCCGTCGCGGATCTGGCTGGCCGTCCATTCGCTGACGCCGATGTAGAGGGCCTTGCCCTGCCGCACGATGTCGGCGAAGGCCTGCATGGTCTCTTCCAGCGGGGTCTCGTAGTCGTAGCGGTGGGCCTGGTAGAGGTCCACGTAGTCCGTCTGCAGCCGGGTCAGGGAGCCGTTGATGGCCTCCATGATGTGCTTGCGGGAGAGGCCCAGATCGTTGTGGCCCTTGGGTCCTGTGGGGCCGAAAACCTTGGTGAAAATCTCCAGCGACTCGCGCCGCTCGTCCCGGAGGGCCTTGCCAAGCACGGTCTCAGCGGCCGTGTTGGCGTAGACGTCCGCAGTGTCAAAGGTGCTGATACCGGCGTCGAGGGCGGCCCGCACGCACTGGGTGGCGACGTCGTTCTCCACCTGGGAGCCGTGGGTGAGCCAGTTGCCGAACGTAATTTCCGAGATCTTGAAGCCGCTGTTCCCCAGGTATCTGAATTCCATGGGTTTCACCGTAGCCGACTTGCCTGCCGGGGGTAAGGCCTCAGCCCGCTTTGCGCTCCTGGGCCCGCGGCTTGGGCCGCTGGTGGTTCTGGGGCGTTCGCTGCGGCGTCCCTTGCGGCTTCTCCGGCAAAGCCAGCCGGCCCGGAAGGGAAACCAGCGAGCCGGTGTCCAGCAGAGACTTCGCGGCGGGCATCGGGGCTTTCCTGAAGGCCGGCGGGACCGTGCCGAGCTGACCGTTCCGGTCCGTGGCCGACTCCACGAGCGGCGCCACGGCCAACACGTCCTGCGCCGGAGCCGTGGGGCTGGGCAGTTCGCGGACAGAAACCTTGACGGCCGGGGCCGCCTCCGCCCTGGCACGCGCGGCGGCGCGGGCATCGGCCTGCGCGACGGCGGCAGCCCAGTCCGGGGACAGGGCGGGTTCCTTCTTGGCGGGCCTTTCGGGCTTCGCGGGTCTCGCAGCCTTCACCGGTTTCGCAGCCTTCGGCGGCCGGGCCTGCCGGGTGGTACCGATGGCCCCGGCCGGGCGGTCCTGCTGGACGGTTTCGGCGGGGCCTGCGGTCCTTCCCGCAGCCCGGAACAGTCCGCGTCCCACGGCCATGATGGTTACAGCAGCCAGCCGGCCGAGGCCCGCGATGACCAGCGTGGCCACAAAAACGAGGAAGAGGCCGAAGGACATGACAAGTGCCACTCCAAGGGTCCCGAGAAAGGTCAGGTTGAGGGCGATGGTTGTCGGATCTTCCATTTCACCTCTCCTTGCTGGCCTTGCCGCGACGCTTCCCGCCAGGAGCGGCGGGCAACAGCACTCCTTAACCATACGGACTTTTTTCGGTGGACACGCAGGCATCGGGAGTCTTCGCTGAGACGTGTCAGAGCTGTTATGAGTTCCGCCGCAGCGCCGCCGCCGGGCCGTCCGTCTATAGTCGGAAGAAGCCCGGCCGGCGTGATCCGGCCCCCCCGAAAGGACAATTGTGACGCCCTCAGCCGCCACCAATACCGGGGCCAATGCCCAGCCGCACCAGCCCCCGTTCCGCGGCAACTGCCCCTGCCTCTCCGGGGAGCAGTACGGGGACTGCTGCGGGCGCTTCCACGCCGGCGAAGCGGAAGCCCCGACGGCGGAGCAGCTGATGCGCTCCCGGTACAGCGCCTTCGTGGTGCTGGACGCCGGCTACCTCCTGCGCACCTGGCATCCGGAGACCCGGCCGGCCTCACTTGAACTGGATCCGGGCATGCAGTGGCGGAGGCTGGACATCATTTCCACCGGGCGCGGCGGCCCGCTGGACACCGAGGGGACCGTGGAGTTCAAGGCCCATTTCCGGCACGGCGGCGAACGCGGAGTCCATCACGAGACGAGCCGCTTCCTCCGGGTCGACCGCCGCTGGTACTACGTTGACGCAGGCGCAGGCGCAGGCGCCGCCGTCGAGCTCGACTGAACGTCGCACACCGCGCACCCGGCGCTTAAACAGCTGACGGGCGCCGGGCAACGTTGCCCGGCGCCCGTCAGGTCCAGGACGGTTGTGTGCCTAGCGTTCCTGCACTGTGTCCACCGGGGTGAAGCCGGCGCGGTCCACCTTGCGGTGGAAGCGCATGCCGGCGGTTCCGCCGAGAACAGCGCCCACCAGGGCCACCGCGGCCACCACCACTGCCGCGATGATGCTGGTGGTGGTCAGTTCGCCCTCGTTGACCGGGATGCGCGGGAAGCTGTTGAGCTGGGCCAGGATGTTGTACTGCTGGCCGGCCACGACGCCGAGGATGGCGACGACGACCGCGGCGATGAGGGCCCAGACCCACACCATAAAGCCCTGCTTGGCGCCGTTGAAGCGCGCCATCCGGCCCGCCACGTAGCCGCCGGAGTAGTAGGACACGAACAGGATGACCAGCAGCACGATGATGCCAACCAATCCCACCGTCTGGTCGCCGGAATTCACGGCCGCGTTGACGTCGGTATTGGTGGCGAGGCCGACGGCGGTGCCGGCGGCGGCGACCAGCGCGGTCAGCAGGACCGCCATGCCGGTGGCGGCGAGCCAGCCGAAGAAGGCTGAGCCGATTTTGATGCCGCCGAACTGCTCCTTTTCACGGGCCACCACGGTTTCCCGGGTGGGGACCTCTTCAACGACGGTGTCGTGCTCGGCCAGGGTGTCACGGCCGGCCCCCTCGTGGCGCTCGGCGGTCACGGCCTGGGCGCGGGTCGGTTCCGTGCGGACCGTGTCGTGGCTCCGGGTGGCTGCGTCGGGAGCGGTGCCGGTCGGGATGACACGCGTGTCGTTGGCGCGGGATGCGTCCTGCCGGGCAGCATCCTGCCGCGCGTCGTGGATCCGGGCCTCCGGGTTTACGGCCGTCTCGCCGTCACCGGCGCGTCGGGGAGTGCGATCTTCGGGGCCTGCTGGGCTGCTCATGAGGAATGCTCACTTTCACTGATTGACCCGGACCCATTGTTTGAGCCGGGCAACGCAAGGCGGAGACGGGGTCTCAAGTCCACCTAACCATGGGCAACAGAAGGTAGCAAGGATGCTTACTATTCGATTTTCGGGGCGTCCGGACGCGGGGCGCCCCGGGTCAGCGGTACGTCCGGTGCAGGTTCTCCTTCACCGAGGCGCGGGGACTGGCGTCGGCAATCCAGGGTCCGGTGCCTTCGGACTGGTCCAGCACTCCGGCCTCGAGCCACTCGTAGTCGCCGGCCAGGACATTGCGGACGAGCACGTGGTCGCCGTCGTCGGTGTTCCTCCAGAGCTGGTCGAAGTACTCGTCCACCCGCACCCGGGCCTGCTCGCAGTACGCCTCGGCAAGTTCGTAGGCGGAAGCCCCCTTCCCGGGGTCGGTCCGCAGCAGCATTTCCGCCCGGGAGCAGCAGGCGGCCATGGCAAACAGTTCTGCCCCAATGTCCACAATCCGGCCCAGGAACGCCTGTTTGTGCTCGAGCTTCGCCTGCCAGCGACCCATCCCGTAAAAGGTCTGCCGGGCCAGCCGCCGGGAGGACCGCTCGACGAAGCGAAGCTGCCTGGCGAGCCGGCCGAAGTCGCTGTAGGAACGCGGGTCCATGCCTGCCCCGGCGACGAGCTTCGGCAGCCACTTCGCATAGAAGCCGGAGGCGCCCACCGCGGCCTTGGCCTTCTCGGACAGGCTGGCGTCCTCGGAGGCGAGGTCGCCGGCGGCCGCGAGGTGCGCGTCCACGGCCTCCCGGGCGATCAGCAGCTTCATGATCTCCGAGGAACCCTCGAAGATCCGGTTGATCCGCAGGTCGCGGAGCTGCTGCTCGGCCGGCACGGCGCGCTCGCCGCGGGCCTCGAGTGAGTCCGCCGTTTCGAAGCCGCGGCCGCCGCGGATCTGCACCAGCTCGTCGGCGATCCGGCAGCTGATCTCGGTGCACCACAGCTTCGCCAGGGCTGCCTCGATCCGCACGTCCTTCTGCCCGGCGTCCGCCATTTCGGCGCACAACTCAAACACAGCATCCAGGGCGAAGGCACTGGCCGCGATGAAGGCAATCTTCTTGCCCACGGCCTCATGCCTGCCCACCGGCCGGCCCCACTGGGTGCGGGCGTTGGACCATTCGCGGGCGATCTTCAGGCTCCACCGCCCGGAGCCAACGCAGAGCCCGGGAATTGAGAGCCTGCCGGTGTTGAGCGTGGTGAGGGCGATCTTCAGGCCCTGGCCTTCCCGGCCCAGCCGGTTCGCCGCAGGCACCCTGACCTGGTGGAAACGGGTGACGCCGTTTTCGATGCCGCGCAGGCCCATGAAAGCATTGCGGTTTTCCACAGTGATGCCGGGGGAATCCATCTCCACGACGAAGGCACTGATGCCGCCCTTGTGAACCGTGCCGTCCGCGTCGGTGCGGGAAGGGACCACCGCCATGATCACCACGAGTTCGGCGATAACCCCGTTGGTCGTCCAGAGCTTCACGCCGTCAATCACGTAGGACTCCCCGTCTTCGGAGGGGACAGCGGTCGCTCCCATCCGGGCCGGGTCGCTGCCGACGTCGGGCTCGGTCAGCAGGAACGCGGTGATGGCCCCCGCGGCGCAGCGCGGCAGGTATTCCTGCTTTTGTGCCGGGGTGCCGAAGACTTTGACGGGCTCGGGGACGCCGATGGACTGGTGTGCGGAGAGCAGCGCGCCGAGGCTGGGATGGACGGAACCCAACAGGGCCAGCGCCCGCCCGTAGTAGACAAGCGAGAGGCCGAGCCCGCCGTAGTCGCGGGGAATCTTCATGCCGAAGACGCCCAGCGCGGCCAGGCCCTTGAGGTACTCATCCGGGATGCGGGCGTCCCGCTCAATGGTTCGTCCGGACATGGTGCGGCAGTAGTCGGTCAGGCGGGCCATGAACGCTTCCCCGCGTTCGACGTCGTCCGCCGGGGCTTCCGGCCAGGGGTGGATCAGGCTGAGGTCAAAGCTGCCGAGGTACAGGCCCTTGGCGAAGCTGGGCCGGTCCCAGCTGGTCTCGCGGGCGGCTTCGGCGATGGCCCGTGCGTCGGCTGCGGTGGCGTCGGGGCCCAACGTCTCGGGCGGGACAGGGACCTCCGCGGCGGGGCTGTCGGCTGGATTGTCAGTGGCTGGGTTCTCAACGGCGGAGCTCATCGGGCATCTCCTCTAACCGGGGTTACCGGCTCGAGCCCTGGATCCGCCGTGGGTGGAGGACCCTTCAGCTGTCCCGCAATACTACCCGCGGGTAGGTCCCGGTACTAGGGGCCGGTTGGCCCATAATTTCGGCCGCGATATCCCCGACGAAGTCTCCTGCGAAGTCGCCCGGAAGCTCCACTGTGGAGGCGTGGTGGACCAGCCGGTCCCAGGCGTGGTTAATGCCGTGGACCAGCCCCAGCAGGATGTTTGCCGCGACGATCCAGGCGAGCCGGCCGACGCCCACCAGCACCAGCGCCGCGAACGACGCCGTCATCACGAAGACTGTCAGTACCAAGGCAAACACCAGTGTTCCGATAAACACCAGCGTTGCTGTTTCCACTGCGCTTAGGTCGAACTGCATTCTTCCTCCTGCACCGTTGCTTCGGCTGAATCAGTAGCCCGAGCGTAGGGTGCCGGAAGAGCGCTAGCCAGAGTCGAGAGCCCGCGCCGCGGCTCTTGATACGGGATCGAAATGCTACCCGGGCGTAGGTCACGGACCGGTCGCGGAAACCTCACGGCCCGCCCGCTGCAACCGGGATTAGCCTGGGATCAGTCGTCGTCGCGTTCGGGGGCGCCCTGGCTCAAGACCTGGAAGTCGGAACCGAGCTGCACTTCAACCTGGGTGCCGTCGTCCAGCCGCACCTCCACCTCGTAGGCGGAGCCGCCCTCGTTCTCGCGTTCCACCTCGCTCACTGTGCCCTGGCCGACCTTGGCGAGGGCGGCGTTGCCCGCCTTGTCCTGGTCTTCGGCGGTCAGCGCGGGCAGGTTGGAATCGTCGTCCTGCCAGGGTGCTTCGACGGTGGCTGCCCGGATCGAACGCTCGACGTTTCCGGCGGCATCCGGCAGCCGGAGTGCGGCGGTCTGGGTGCTGGCAGCTACTGCGACTGTTGCGCCGCCCAGAATGACGGCTGCCGCCGCTATCCCCGTGATCAGTACTGCTTTCTTGCTCATGGCCGATCCCTTTCACGTGTTTTTCACAGTCTGCTCCTGAAGTGAACGGCGCACAACGATGAATGCAAACCGGGGCCTGCGTTAACCTTGTAGCTGGCAGTTTTTCCGTATCCGCTGCCCCATCCAGATCCCACGGCAGCTGAAGGAGAGTGCGTGTCCCGCTCCGCCCTGTCCTCCGCCGACGCCATCAGCGCCCGGCTGCGGGACCTCGAACTCCTTACCAAGGGACCCGCCTGGGCATTGACCCGCTCTGCGCCGTGGGTGATCGCCGTGCTGCAGGCGTCCTTTACCCGCACCCGGCCGCAGCTGCCCCTGGAACAGTTCCATGCCGACGTCGACGCCTTCCTTGAGCAACTCCGCAGACAGGAACCGGGGCTGGGCGGCTCGGCGAACGGGAAGACGTTTGGTGACGAATGGACCAGGAAGAATTTCCTGACCCGCCGGAACCAGTCCGGCCAGATCGTGTACGAAGTCACCGAACCCGCGGCCCGCGTCCTCGCCTTCCTGGACAGCCTCTCCAGCGAACGCTCCACCCTCAACGGCTCGCGGCTGGGCACACTGCTGGGCGACGTCGAGAAGCTCGCCAATGAGACCAACCCGGACCAGAGCGCCCGGCTGGAGTCACTCGAGGAAGAAATCGGCGAACGGCGCCAGCTGATCGAGGACATCAGTTCCGGAGATTTTGACGGCCTGCTCGACGACGAGGAGGCCGTGGAGGCCGCCGGAAACATCCTGGACCTCGCCGCCAGCCTGCCCGCGGACTACAAGAAGATGCGCGACCGGATCGAGGAGCTGGTGGGCGAGCTCCGCAACCAGATCATCGAGGAGTCCCTCAGCAAGGGCGCCACCATGGCCCAGGTGCTGGAGGCGGACAAGCGTCTCCGGCAGAGCCCCGAGGGCAGGACCTTCCGCTCCTTTACGGCGTTCCTGGAGGACCCGCAGCAGCAGTTGCGCTTCCGGTCGGCGATCGGCGAGGTGCTGAGCCGGCAGTTCGCTGACGACCTCAGCCATGAAGAGCGCGAGACGCTGAAGAACCTCGTCGCGGAACTGCGCACCCAGCACAGCCAGATCCAGCGGATTTACGGCAAGCTCAGCGAAAGCCTGAACACCTACGTCCAGAGCGACGACTTCCGCCAGTCCGTCCGGCTCCGCAAAGTCCTGCGGGAGGCCGAGCAGGCCATCCGTTCCCTGCCGTATGAACGGGAGCGCCCCGGGCTGGTCCGCGGCCCGGTGCTGTTCAACGCCGGCTTCGAGTCCCTGGCCATGGTCAAGCTGTTCGACCCGGACGAGTTCGCGGCCCCGCCCAAGCTGGCTGACCCGATCGCCTTCAGCGATTCGGACCGGGTGCGCTCGCCGCGGACCGGAAAGGCCCGGCCGGAGGCCATCCGGGCCGCGTTCGCCGGCGCCACCACCCTGGCCGAGGCCTGGGGGCAGCTCCCGGACGGGGAACGCCACATCAACTCGATCCGCGCCCTGCTCTCCCACGCCCTGCACGAGGGGGCCGGCTTTGACCGCGACGCCTGGGACACTCTCGACTTCGAACAGATCGACGGCTCCACGCGCACCGCGTACCTGCCGGTCGTCACCCGCAAGAAGGACTGAAGATGACTGAAATTTCCCACGACACGCAGGAAGCCACGGCCGAGGCGGCCGGCGGTGCGGAGTCCGAGCACGTCCAGCCCGAGCACGTCCATGCGGACCCCTTTACGGTCACGCCGCGGGACACGTTTGTCGACGGCGCCGCCCTGTTCCCGGGGGACACGGGCGTGCTTCCGATGAAGGTCCGCCAGGCCCTGGTGAAGCTTCTCAAGGGTCCGTACATCGATGGCGGGCGGGACGAAAAACTCTGGACCACCCTGCTGGACAACCAGCTGATCCTGCGCAGCCGCCTCTCCGAATTGTTCCTGACCCTGCAGCTGGACCACGAACGCAAGGTGGCCGTGCTGCGCCCGGTGGACCCCGAGGCGATCGGCGGCAGCACCCGCTCCAGCATCCTGCGCCAGCAGCGGGCCCTCAGCCGGGTCGAAACAATCGTGCTGCTCCGCCTCCGTCTGCTCCTGGACCGCCACGTCACAGCCCAGACCGACCCCACGATCACGCGCGAGGAAATCGCCGAGCTCGTAGCCCACTACCAGCCCGCCGGCCAACAGGACGCCCTCCGCGATTCCGACGTCGTCAACCGGGCCATCACCAAGCTCCTGGCCCGCCAACTCCTCCTCACCACCGGCCTGGACGAGGTCTACACGATCTCCAACGCCCTCCCCCTGGCCCTCCCCTTCGAAAACATCGGCGACATCCCCGCCCAGATCGACGCCCTCGTGGCAGCCTCCACCGACCAGTCAGGCACAGAACCGCTGCTGGAATTCGACGGCGACAACGAGACGAACACTGAGACGGACGACGCAGAAGGCGACCTGACAAACGAAGACGACGACGGCGATGCCGCCCCGGGAGTGGCATCGGGCCTGTCGGAGCCGCGCGCTGAGCTGATCGAAGATCAGCTGCGCGGCGCAGGGGCGGGGGCGGCATCGCCGTCGGCGTCGGACGCAACCACGACTGAAGCAACCACTAACGGAGTAACCAAGTGAGCATCGCGACAATGCTCCCGCTGGGCGAGCTCACCAACCCGGGCCAAATGCGCCTGGCCCTCGTGCAGGTGGTCAACTGGGGCACGTTCCATGGCGCCCACACGATGCACGTGGACCGCAACGGCACCCTGCTCACGGGAAATTCCGGCGTCGGCAAGTCCACGCTGTTCGACGCGATGCTCCGGGTCTTCGATGCACGGCCGCGCTCCAACGAGGCCGCGGCCCAGCGTGCGGGCGGCGTGGTGGAGGACAAGCGCACCACGTTCACGTACATGCGGGGCAAGGTGGGGGACAAGGCCGTCGGCGAGGGCTCGGCCAGTGCGTTCCAGCGGCCCGGCGCCACCTGGTCCGCCGTCGCCCTGACGTTCGACAACGCCGCGGGCACCCGCGTGACGGTGTCGACGCTGTTCGACCTGCCCAAGAACGGCACGGAGTCCAGCGTCGGACGGTACTACCTGATCGACAACAAGCCGCTGGATCTCACGGCGATCGAGGGCATCGCGGAGAAGCGCTTCACCAAGTCGGCGCTGGACGCGATCTTCCCGGACGCCCAGGTCTTCGACGTGCACAAGGCCTTCGCGGAACGCTTCCGGCGCCTGCTCGGCATTAACTCGGACCAGGCCCTGCCGCTGCTGCGCGTCATCCAGGCCGGCAAGGGCCTCGGCGGCAGCGTCAACAACTTTTTCCGCGACCAGGTCCTGGATGCCCCCGCCACGCTGGCCGCGGCGGATGACGTCGTCGAGGAATTCAGCAACCTGATGTCCATCCGGCAGCGCCTCGAGGACGTCCGGCAGCAGCGCGACCAGCTGGCACCGGTCCCCGGGCTGAACAAGGATTACGCCCAGTCCCTGCTCGACGCGAACCGGCTCCGGGAGCTCTCCGGCGAGGAATTCGAGGCGTACAGGCAGCAGCTGGCCGTCACCGTGCACGAGACAACGCTGGCCCGGCTCAAGGACCTGGCCCAGGCGAAGGCCAAGGAACTCGGCGCCGAGCGTGGCATCCGGGACGGCCTGGCCAAAGACCTGCGCCAGCTCGAGGCGGACTACAACAACCAGGGCGGCAACGCGATCTCCGCGATCGAACAGTCGCTCGAGAACGCCCGGGTGGGGCTCAAGCTCCGCCAGCAGGTGGAGGAATCGGCCCGCAAGGCACTTTCCGACGCCGGCCTGGAACTTCAGTGGACCGCGGCTGGCTGGGAGCAGGCGCACGAGCTGGCGGCCGCCCGTTCGGCCGAACTGAAGGACGATTCGGAGGCCCTCAAGGAGCTGCGCTTCGAGGCCTTCGACGGCCACGCGACCCGGAAACGGGAGCTTGCCGCGGCCCAGCAGGAGCTGGTCTCGCTCAAGACGCGCAAGTCCCTGCTGCCGCCGTCGAGCATTGAAAACCGCAGCGCGATCGCGGCGGCCACCGGCGTCCCCGAGGAGCAGATGCCGTTCGGCGGCGAGCTGATCGACGTCGCCGAGGGCCAAGAGCAATGGCGGCCGGCCGCAGAGCGCGCGCTGCGCAGCCTCGCCACCACACTGCTGGTCCCCGGCGAGCATTTCGCCGCCGTCACCCGGTACCTCAACGACCATGCCGTCCGCGGTGCGCTGCGCGCGGTGGACGTCTCCAAGCCCCTCGCCGGCGGCGCACTGGCCGTGGAGGACGCGGCCGACGGCGATCTGCTCACCAAGCTGGACATCCTCGCCACGGGGCCCAACGCGGAGGCCGGGGAGTGGATCCGCGAACGGATCGCCCTCGATTTTGCCTACCCGTGTGTGGAGGACCCGGACGAACTGGCCCGGCTGGACAAGGGCCTGAGCCTGGGCGGCGTGGTCAAGCGAAACCGCCACACCGTCGAAAAGGACGACCGCTTCACCGGCCGGCAGGACTACGTCCTGGGCTTCGACAACGCCTCCAAGCTGGAGCTCGTGGCGGCCCAGGTCGAGGACCTGCAGCAGGAACTGGCCAAGGCCGCCGAACTCGCGCAAAGCCGGGAAGAATCCCACCAGGGGATGACCCGGCAGCTTGAGGCCCTGCGCCGCGTGGCCGAGGACCACCGGCCCTGGGAACAGGTCTCGGCAGCGGTGGCTGCGGACGAACTCGCCCGGATCGAGCAGCGCCTCAAAGACGCCCTCGCCGCGCAGGCGGACCTCGAACCGCTGCGCGCCAATATCGAGGCTGCCCGGCACAAGCACCAGTCCAGCACCGAAGCCGCTGCCGTGCTGCAAAGCGAATACAAGGCCGTCGACTCGCAGCTGTCCGCCGCCGATTCGCTGCTGGACGCCGCGCGGGCGCGACTGGAGCAGTCGCCGCCGTCGGACGCCACGGTCACGGCGCTGGAGCCCTATCTTGCCGCCTTCGGCGGCGTCAGCGACATCACGGAGATGCACGAGCTGGACAACCTCGCCAGCCAGGTCCGGACCCGGCTGCTCTCCGAGCTGCATGCGGCCGAATCGCGCGGGCAGGCCACCTCGGAGCGGCTCACCCGCATTTTCGAGGGCTTCGTGCGCGAGTGGGGAACGTCGATTTCCGCGGACCACGGCACCTCGATCGGCGCCGCGGGGGAGTTCGAGGCCCGCTACCACGCCATTGTCAGCGACGGGCTGCCCGCGCAGGAGGCCGAATTCCGGCAGTTCTTCAACCAGCGCACGCACGAATCCTTCAGCACGCTGCTGCACCTGCTGGACGAGGAACGCCGCTCCATCACCAGCCGCATCCTGCCCCTCAACGGGATCCTGTCCGAGGTGAACTTCCATGAGGGCAGCTTCCTGGAACTCGACATCAAGCAGACGCTTCCGGCCACGGCCAAGCAGTTCAAGGACGCCATCCAGAACGCCCTCAAGGTCCGGCACACCCGCCCGGGGAAGACGGTCACTGCAGCGTCCGCTGCTGGCCCGGACATGGACGACGACGCCGAGCTCACCAACCGCTACAAGTCGCTCGAAACGCTCGTGAAGCGGCTGGGTTCGCAGACCCCGGAGGACCGGCGCTGGCGGGCGGAGGTGCTGGACGTGCGCGGACATCTCTTCATCCAGTGCAAGGAGCACCGCGAGGTGCAGGGCCCGCGCGGCGGCAAACGGACCGATGTGTTCATGCACGCGGACACCGGCTCGATGTCCGGCGGCGAGCGGCAGCGCTTCACCGCGTTCATCATGGCGGCTGCGCTGAGCTACCAGCTGGGCATCGCCGAGCAGGGCTTCACCACCTACGGGACGGTGATGATGGACGAGGCCTTCGTCCTGGCCTCGGAGGAGTTTGCCGGTGCCGGCATCAAGGCCCTGCATGAGTTCGGCTTCCAGCTGCTCCTGGCCGCCCCGGAAAACGTGATCGACCTGTCCCGGCACCTTGGCTCCGTCACCGAGATCCTGCGCGACAAGCGCACCAACCGTTCCGGCGTCCTGACGGCCCCCGTGATCGGCCCGCGGCCCGGATCCGAGGGAACCTGGCGCTCCGAGGCGAACCCGGTGGACATCGTCCTCCGCTGACCCGAACCCGTCAGGCGCCTCACGCCACCACAACGCGGGGTCACCTACGGTCCATAATCCCCTCCGGGATGGGCCGAAGGTGACCCCGCGTTGCTGTTTAACCGGGGCGGGGCTCCCGCTTTGAGCAATTACGTCACGAAACGTTTGCTTAAATATGGGAAGGATAGGCTAGCCTTACTTAGGTTCGCATCGTTGACCTAAGGAATCCCATGCCCCTCCCCACCCCGAGCCGCGCCCTGCCCCGGCGCCGCTTCCTTCGCGCCACCGGGCAGGCAACCGCCGCGCTGGCCGCCGTCGCCCTCTCGCTGACCGCCTGCTCCACCGGCCCGGCAAGCCCAACCCCGGCAGCTGCCCCCAGCCAGTCGGCCAGTTCCGCTTTCCCCGTGACCATCAAGCACGCGTTTGGCGAGACCACCGTCAAGGAACAGCCGAAGCGGGTCGTCACCGTGTCCTGGGTCAATGACGATGTGGCGCTTGCCCTCGGCGTGGTTCCGGTAGGCGTCCCGAAGAACGAATGGGGCGGCAACGACCAGGGTTCCACTCCCTGGAAAGATGCCGCCCTCGAAAAGCTCGGCGCCGGCTTCGGCTCCGCCAAGGCCCCCGCGCAGTTTTCCGAGGCCGACGGCGTCAACTTCACCGAAATCGCCAAGCTCAACCCCGACGTCATTCTCGGCGCCTACTCCGGCCTGACCGAAGAGGACTACAAGAAGCTCAGCGAAATCGCCCCCGTCGTGGCCCACCCCGAGGTGGCCTACGGAACCTCCTGGCAGGACTCCACCACCATCATCGGCAAGGCCCTCGGCAAGGACGCCGAAGCCGCCAAGCTGGTCGCCGACACCGAGGCCACCATCCAGGACAAGGCCGCGAAGTACCCTCAGCTGGCCGGCAAAACCTTCATTTACGGCAACCTGGACCCCGCCGCCACCGAGAAGATCAGCCTGTATACGGCCAATGACAACCGCCCCCGGTTCCTCAGCTCCATCGGCATGAAGCAGGCCTCCGTCGTGGACGAAAACTCGACGGGCTCCAAGGAGTTCTACATCCCCTGGTCCGCCGAGAAGGCCAACGAACTCGACTCGGACATCTTCGTGACCTGGGTTGCCGACGCGGCCGCAGCCGAAGCCGTCCAGGCCGACCCGCTCATGGCGCAGATCCCAGCGGTCAAGAACGGCGCGCTCGTCGCGGACACGGACAACACGCTCACGCTGTCCATCTCCGCCTCCTCGCCGCTGAGCCTGCCGTGGTCCCTGGACACCTTCCTGCCGAACCTCGCCGCGGCCGCGGACAAGGCCGCGAAGTAGCCACCCCATGAGCCCACGTACGACGACGGCGGCCCCCGCAGCCGCCAGGCCTGCACCGGAGACCCACGTCGCCGGTGTCTTCCCCGCTTTTGGGCCCCGCGCACTCTGGCTGCTGGCCGCCGTCGTCGTACTGGCCCTCGTGACCGCGGCGTCGCTCGCCATCGGGGCCCGGGGGCTGTCCCTGGAAACCGTCTGGCAGGCGCTGACGCAGTCCGATCCCGCCAACGGCGACCACGCCGTGGTCCAGGCCCGCATCCCGCGCACCGTCCTCGGCCTGCTCGCCGGCGGCGCCCTGGGGCTCGCCGGCGCGGCGATGCAGGGCGTGGCCCGCAACCCCCTCGCGGACCCGGGCATTATCGGCATCAACGCCGGGGCCGCACTGGCAGTCGTCACCGGAATCTACGTCTTCGGCGTGGCCTCGCTGAGCGGATACATCTGGTTCGCGTTCCTCGGCGCCGCTGCCGCCGCCGCGCTGGTCTACCTCGTCGCGTCGCTCGGCAGGGACGGTGCGACGCCGGTGAAGCTCGCCCTCGCGGGCGCGGCCCTGAGCGCGGGGCTCTTTTCGCTCATGAACGTCATCCTGGTCTCCAGCCGGGACACCCTGGACCGCTTCCGGTTCTGGCAGGTCGGCGGGATCGCCGGCCGCGACTGGTCCGTGATCCTCCCGGCCCTGCCGTTCCTCCTGCTGGGAGCCGCGATTGTGCTCGCCACGGGCCGGATCCTCAACAACCTCGCCCTCGGCGACGACATCGCCCGCGGGCTTGGCCAGCGGGTGGGGCTGGTCCGCGGCATGACCGCCCTGGGCATCGTCCTGCTCTGCGGATCCGCCACGGCGCTGGCCGGGCCGATCGGTTTCGTGGGCCTCATCATTCCGCACGCCGTCCGCTTCCTGACCGGTCCGGACTATCGCTGGATTCTCCCGTTCTCGCTGATTCTGGCCCCGGCGCTGCTGTTGGCCGCCGACGTGATCGGCCGCGTCATCCTGCCTCCGGGTGAAGTGCCTGCCGGGATCATGACCGCGCTCATCGGTGCCCCGGTGTTCGTCTGGCTGGTACGGCGCGGCAAGGGGGCCGGGCTATGACACTCACCGACACCAAAACCCCCGTTGACCTATCACTTATTGTCGCCAAAACCGCGGCTGAGCGACCAAAACTGATAGGGCAACACTGGCGGACGGGCGCGCTGGCCCTAACAGTCGTGGCGCTCTTCGCCGCGAGCGTGCTCCTGGGCAGCTACACCGTCACCATCCCCGACTTCTTCCGGATCCTGGCCGCGCACCTCACCGGCGGGGAGAAGATCCCCGGCGCCAGCTTCATCGTGATGGAGCACAAGCTGCCGCGCGCCGTCGTGGGCACGCTGATCGGCGCCGCATTCGGGCTGTCCGGCGCGCTGTTCCAGACCATGCTCCGCAATCCCTTGGCCAGCCCGGACGTGATCGGCATCAGCTACGGCGCCAGCGCGGCGGCGGTGACGGCGATCGTCGTCTTCGGCGCCAGTGGGGCCGCGGTTTCGGGAGCCGCCTTCGCCGGCGCGCTGGGCGTGGCCGCCCTCATCTACGCCATCTCCCGCAGCGGATCGTTCGGGTCCGGCGGGCAGCGGGGCGACGCCGCCGGCAGCCGGCTGATCCTGGCCGGCGTGGGCATCGCCGCGGCCCTGCACGCGGTGGTCAGCTTCCTCCTGACCAGGACGGACATCCGCACCGCCGCCGACGTCCTGGTCTGGCTCAACGGCTCGCTCAACTCCGCGAACTGGGACCGGGCCGGGGTTCTCGGCATCGCGCTGCTGGTGCTGGTTCCCGCCGTCGCGTTTCTCGCCGGACCGCTGCGCATCCTCGAACTCGGCGACGACACCGCCGCGGGCCTCGGCGTCCGGGTGGGTGCGGCCCGGCTGGCCATCGTGATCACCGCCGTCGGCCTCGCCGCAGCGGCGACGGCGGCAGCCGGGCCCGTGGCTTTCGTCGCCTTCCTCGCCGGACCGACCGCGCGCCGCTTCGTCGGCAAGGCCAGCCTGCCGGCGTCGGCCCTGACCGGCATGCTCATCGTCCTGGGCGCCGACTACGTCGCGGCCAATATCGCACCGCTCGTGCTGGACGGCACGGTGCTTCCGGTCGGTGTCATCACCGGTGCCCTCGGTGCCCCGTTCCTGCTCTGGCTGCTCGTCACTTCCAACCGAAAGGACGCCTGAGATGGCTACCCTCCAGACCTCCGGCCTGAAGCTGAAATACGACCAGCGGGTGGTGATCGAGGACCTCAGCGCGGAAATCCCCGAGGGCAAGGTGACCATGATTGTCGGCGCCAACGCGTGCGGCAAATCCACCCTGCTCCGCGGCCTGGCCCGGCTGCTCAAGCCCGCGGCCGGCACCGTCACCCTGGACGGCCGGGACATCCACAGCCGTCCCGCCCGCGAGGTGGCCCGCACGCTGGGCCTGCTCCCGCAGCATCCCACGGCGCCGGACGGCATCACCGTCCGGGACCTCGTGGGCCGCGGCCGCTACCCGCACCAGGGATTCTTCCGGTCCCGGCCGGCGGGCGGCTCGAAGGAGGACGAGCGTGCCGTGCAGCAGGCCATGGCCGCCACCGAAACGCTGGAACTCGCCGGGCGGAACGTGGACGAACTCTCCGGCGGGCAGCGGCAGCGGGTGTGGATCGCGATGGCCCTGGCCCAGGAAACCGGCGTGCTGCTGCTGGATGAACCCACCACGTACCTGGACCTCACCCACCAGGTGGAGGTCCTGGACCTCATCACGGACCTCAACCGGCAGCGCGGCACCACCGTGGCAATCGTGCTGCACGACCTCAACCTCGCCGCGCGGTACGCGGACCACATCATCGCCATGAAGGGCGGCCGGATCGTGGCCGAAGGAGCTGCCCGGACCGTGGTCACCGAGGACATGGTCCGCGACGTGTTCGGCCTGGAGTCCCGGGTGCTCCCCGACCCGGTGTCCGGCGCACCCCTGATCATCCCGCTGGGCCGCCACCACGCCGATTCCCCACCAACCACAACCCTGGAGCTGGTCCCATGACTGCCAAGAAGCCCACCACGGAACGCGCCCCGGCCGCACTCAGGACTCCGCCCGCCACCGAACCCATGACCCTGGCCTTCGAGGTCCAGGTCACGGCCGTCCAGCAGCTCGGTCCCAACTTCCGGCGGGTCACCTTCGGCGGCTATTCGTTGCGGGACTTCGGCGTCAGCGGCAGCACCCTGGACCTGCGCATCAAACTCATGATCCCTTCGCTGGCCGCGGACGGCACGGGGCTGCCGTTGCCGGAGTTCCGGATGGAGCAGACGGGCTGGTACCGCGAATGGCTGGCCATGGATCCGCAGACCCGCGGCTCCATGCGGACCTACACCGTGCGGCAGGAACGCCTTGACGCCGTCTACCCGGAACTCGACGTCGACTTCGTTTTGCACTTTGACGACGCCGGCAACGGCGGGCCGGCAGCCAATTGGGCCCTCAACGCGAAACCGGGGGACACCCTGACCCTGATCGGACCCAACAACCGGGCCGCGCACTGCGCCACGGCCGGAACCTACTCCGGGATCGAGTGGCGCCCGGGTCTCGCCCAGCGGGTCCTGCTGGCCGGAGATGAGACGGCCGTGCCCGCCATCAGCGCCATCCTCGAGAGCCTGCCGTCCTACGTGAGCGGCCACGCCATCCTGGAGGTCCCGGAAGCCGGCGACTTCCAGGGCATCACCACAGCCGCCGACGTCGAGATCACCTGGCTGGCGCGCGGTGCGGCGATCGGCCGGTCGCGTCCGCACGGCGAGCTGCTGCAGGAGGCGGTCCGGGCCGCCGTCACGCTCCCGGGCTGGGTGGGGCTCCGCTCGGCCCCTGAGCCGGCCGCCGGTCCCGAGCCCGAGGACGTCAACGTGGACCGCGACATCCTGTGGGAGACCCCCGCCCGGATGGACGCCGCAGCCATCAGCGCCAGCCGGAACCCGGACAAGCCCGCAGGGGCCATGCCGTTCTACGCCTGGATCGCCGGTGAAGCGGGGGTGGTCAAGGAGATGCGCCGGTATTTGGTGCGGGACGTGGGGATCGACCGGAAGCAGGTCGCGTTTATGGGGTACTGGCGGCAAGGGAAGGCCGAATTCTAAGCGACGCTCCCTCAGTTGTTGCTGCTATTGTTCCGACGCTCCTGCAGTTCCTGCCGGGGCTTTCGGCCGCTGCCGGTGCTTTGCCGTCGCTTAGACACCTCCCGCCGCCTCCTTCGGCCGCTGGCGGCCTCTTTCGGCTCTGGTCGGCGATGCGCTCCTTCGCAAAGCACCGGCAGCGGCCTTGCGGTCTTCTCACCTGTGGTGCACCGGCAGCGGCCTTTTGGTCGGGTCAACTGCAACGCGGGGTCAGTTATCGCCCATAATCCCCGCCGGGATGGGCCGTAGGTGACCCCGCGTTGTTTTCCCTGAAAGCCTCCCTAGGCTGTCTTGGGGGTGGCGCACTTTTTGTGCCCCGCTTGTTAACCCCGACGTCGTCCGGCGGGTTTAGCGTGGGCGGCATGGCTGAGAACCTTCTTGCCCCGGGCGCCCATGGGCGGCGCGTTTATGTGGCCCTGGGGGATTCCTTCACCGAGGGGGTGGGGGACTACAGTGCCCGGCTGCCGAACGGGGTTCGCGGCTGGGCGGACCGGGTGGCGGAGCGGCTGGCCAGGGCGGATCCGGGGTGGGAGTATGCCAACCTCGCCATCCGCAGCAAGAGGCTCCGGCACATCATCGCGGAACAGCTGGAACCCGCGCTGGCCATGGAACCGACCCTGGTCACCTTGTATGCGGGCGGGAACGACATCCTGGATATCGGGACCGACATCCACGCACTGATGAGGGACTACGAGTACCTCGTCGCCAGGCTGGCCGCCAGCGGGGCCACGGTGGTGCTGTTCACCGGTTTCGACGTCCGGGTTTCGGCGCTGCTGGAACCCCTGAAGAGGCGGAACGCCGTCTACAACCAGCGGGTCCGCGAAGTGGCGGCAAGGTACGAGGCCGTGCTGGTGGACTACTGGTGCTTCGACGCATTCTACGATCCGCGGATGTGGGATTCAGACCGGTTGCACATGTCCAAGGCGGGCCACAAGTATCTTGCCGGCCAGGTCCTGGACCAGCTCGGGGTTCCGCACAAGGTCAAGCCCAAGGACTGGGAACCGCCGGCGAAACTCGGCCTCCGGGACTGGGAACGCCGGCAGCGACGCTGGGTCCACGACTGGGTCCTGCCGCTTTTCGGGCGCAAGCTGCGCGGCGTCACGCTGGGGGACGAGCTCAGCCCGCGCTGGCCGGCGCCGGTGAGGGTCCCGCCGAAGGCCGGGCTGAAGAAGCTGGCCGCCAAAATCCCCGCGGCCTGAACTGTGTTCTTCCGTGCGGTTCTTCCGCGCGGTAGGCGGGCTCAGCTGTCCAGCAGGTTTTCGTAGCCCGGGGCCACCCGGCTCGCGTGGAACTCCTCGACGTCGAATTCGGCCACACCGTTGACATAGAACGGATCCTTGGCCAACGAGGCATCCAGGGCGCCGCGGTCCGCGTTGGACAGCAGCAGCGCCCCGGTGCGCGGGATTTTCCGGCCTGCGACCAGGAAGATCCCCTGGTCGAAGGCATCCTGCAGCCACGTGACGTGGGCCGGGAGATGGAAGTCAACGATCTCTTCGGGGACCTTGTAGGTCAAGGAGACAACATACATAGGGTCAGCCTAGCGCCTGGGCGCACCGCCGCGGCGGGCAATCTCCCCGGCAGGGGACCCAGTGAAGTTGAACCGTCAAGCTTCATGTCTCCTAGACTGGATCCATGACTGAAACGCGCTGGCTGAATGCCGACGAACGCCGGGCCTGGCTGGCCCAGGTAAGCATCAACACCCTGCTTCCGGCAGCTTTGGACACGCAGCTGCACCACGCGCGCAAGCTCTCCCTCTTTGACTACAACGTCCTGGCGATGCTTTCCGAGGCCGACGGCCGTTTCCTGCCCATGAGCGAACTGGCCGCGCGCACCAGTGCCTCCCTGTCACGGCTCTCCCACGTGGTCACCAAGCTGCAGAGCCGCGGCTGGGTGGAACGCCGTCCGCACCCGGGGGACGCGCGGGTCACGACGGCGCATCTCACCGACGCCGGGATGGAGACCATCGTGGAACTCGCCCCGGCCCACGTCGAGGCCGTCCGTTCGCTGTTCCTCGACGCCCTGAGCGAGGACGACGTCGCCGACCTCGCCCGGATCGGCGAGAAGATCGTCGGCCGCCTGGACGAGGACCACTGGATCCTGCGGGAGAGCAAGCAGGCCTAAGGTCCGCCCGGCGCCCGCCCAACACGGCGTCACACAACCCCGCGTCGCCTAGGGTTGGCACTATGGAATCGCCGATCTACAGCTACCTGCGCCGGATCCACGCCGAAATCGCCCAGCTCAAGGACGGCTCGCCCTACAGCACCATTCCGGCCATGGCCAACGTGGACCCGGATAACTTCGGCATCGCCCTCGCCACCGTGGACGGCACGGTCTACGAGGTCGGGGACACCCGCGAGGAATTCACCATCCAGTCCATCTCCAAGCCCTTCACCTACGGGCTGGCCCTCGACGACCTCGGCAACGAGGCAGTTGACGCCAAAGTGGATGTGGAACCGTCTGGTGACTCCTTCAACGAAATCTCCCTGGCCGAAGGAACCGGCCGGCCCGCCAACGCTATGATCAACGCCGGCGCCCTCACGGCCACGTCGCTGATCAGGGGGTCCGGCGGGCAGTCAGGTTTCAAACGCATCCTCAGCACCTACTCCGCCTTCGCGGGCCGTCAACTCTCGGTCAGTGAGAGCGTCTTTGAATCCGAACTCAAGCACGGGCACCGCAACACGGCGCTCGCATACCTGCTGCGCTCGTTCAACATCATCGAGGAGGACCCGACGCCGGTCCTTGAGGACTATTTCCGCCAATGCTCCGTCCTGGTGAACTGCTTCGACCTGTCGATCATGGCCGCTACCCTCGCCAACGGCGGCCGGAATCCGCTCAGCGGCAAACAGGTGCTGGGGATCGGCCCGGTGGAACGCGTGCTGTCCGTCATGATGACCTCCGGCATGTACGACGACGCCGGCGCATGGATCAGCAGCGTGGGCATGCCGGGCAAGAGCGGTGTGGCAGGCGGGATCATCGCCGTGCTGCCCGGCCAGGTGGGCCTGGCGATCTATTCGCCGCCGCTCGATGAGCACGGCAGCAGCGTCCGCGGCCTCGCCACCGCCCAGCGCCTCTCCCGGGACATGGAACTGCACTTCGTCCGCGCCGCCCGGACCGGCCGGTCCGCGATCCTCGCCGCTTACGACGTGACCGAGACGCCCTCGGGCATCCGCCGCAATGACGAGGCAGCCGACGTCCTCCGCGGCCACGGCCACCGTGCCCGCGTGATCGAGCTCAACGGCGACCTGCTCTTCGCCGGAACCGAGTCCATGGTCCGGGAGCTCAGCAGCCTGGAGGACGACGTCGAGCTGGTGGTCCTGGACCTGCGCCGCACGGACCAGATCAGCGAGGTGGCCCTGCGCATGCTGGAATCGGCGCGGGAAGGACTCTCCGGCGCCGGCCGGGAACTCGTGCTGATCGAGGCGGACGGTTCGGTGGCGGAAAGCCTGGGTCCGTCCGCGAAGCATGCGGTGGCGTCCTTCGCGAGCCGGAACGCCGCCGTCGAATATTGCGAAAACCGCCTGCTGGAACGCTACGGAAACCGGCTGCTGCTGCCGGACCACGTGCCGGTCACCGCGTCGCCGGCCCTGGCTCCGCTGGACGAAGCGGACGCCGCGGCGCTGGAAGCCCTGATGACCCCAAAGTCCTTCGACGACGGCGACGTCATCCGCCGTGTCGGGCTGCGGTTCGGCGGGGTCTACTTCATCACCTCCGGCAAGGTCAGCAGCACCTCCCCGGGACCCAGCTCAGAGCGGGTGCAACTCAACACCCTCAGCGCCGGCATGACGTTTGGCGAGCTGGCGCTGGGCAGCGGCAGCCGGCAGGAAACCACGGTCCGCGCCGTGGGACCGGTGAAGCTCATGGTGCTCAGCGCGGAGGCAATCTCCGAGCTGGAAAGCGCCGACCCGCGCCTGGCCATCGCCCTTTGGAAGGCACTGACCCGGGACGCGTACACCCGCGTTGAGCAGTACCTGCGCGAATCGGCGGTCCGGATCCGGGAGTAACGGCACGTCCGGCGCTTTGTTTGCTTGGGGCAACTGCTGGCAGACTGGAACCATGGATTTCACGTCCCGTTATGTAGCCCTTGGAGATTCCTTCACGGAAGGCGTCGGCGACGACGACCCGACCCGCCCCAACGGCGTCCGGGGCTGGGCGGACAGGGTGGCCGAGCAGCTCGGCGCCGCCGATCCGGGCTTCGGGTACGCAAATCTCGCCATCCGCGGCCGGAAGATCCGCCAGATCATGGCCGAACAGGTCGATGCCGCCGTCGCCCTCAAGCCCACCCTGGTGAGCATCTACGCCGGAGCCAACGACATCCTCCGGCCCAAGGTCGACATCGATGACCTCCTGGTGGACTACGACGCCGGCATCCGCAAGCTCAAAGCCACCGGCGCAACCATTGTCATGTTCACCGGTTTCGACTCCCGGGGTTCGAAAATCTTCGGCACGACGCGCGGCCGCACCGCCATCTACAACGAACTGGTCCGGGGCATCGCCGGGGACCACGGCGCCCTCCTGGTGGACTACTGGCGCTTCAGCGAGTACTACGACTGGGGAATGTGGGCCACCGACCGGATGCACATGTCCGCCGCCGGCCACGCGAACATGGCCAAGCGAGTCCTCACCGTCCTGGAGCACGACCACTCGATCGATGTCCCGCCCATGACCCCCGTCCCGGAACTGAGCCGGTCCGAGGCGATCCGCGCCAACGCCCGCTGGGTCCGCGAGTTCGCCGGACCGTGGGTGGTCCGCCGGGTCACGGGTAAGTCGTCCGGGGACGGACTGACACCGCGTTACCCCCGGCTCACGCACCTCTAGGCCCGGAATCCCGGCGTCGCGAGCAGTTCCCCGGTGCCGAGGACGGCAAGCACCTCGACGTCCCAGCTGTCCGTGGCCCAGTTCAGCATCGGCCTCCCTCCGGCGACGATGGCCGTCGCCAGGACGGCTGCGGTGACGATGTCGAAGGCTGCAACCGACGCCTGGCGGAATCCGGAGCGGCGGAATTCCGTGCGGCCGACTCCGGCCCGCCAGATGTCGTCTCCCCGCTCCGCGGTCCCGGACGTCGCCAGTGCGGCGAAGCGGCTGGCGCCGCCCAGGGGGAAGCATGCGAGCAGTGCCCCGCGGTCCAGCGGATCCACGACACCGGCCAGCCATGGGGATCCCATGCCCGGTGAACCGCTCACCAGTACATCGCCCCCGGCGTTCAGGCACCAGTCCTCGGCGCCGACAGACTGCAGTGCCGTCGGGGCCTGGTCCATCGCGTAGCCCTTGATGATTCCGGAAAGGTCCAGCACGCCGTCGGGCCGCTCGGGGGTGAAGAACCCCTCGGTCAGCAGCCCCCACCCCGTGGCTTCCGCAAAGCGGGCACGGAAGGGGGCCGACGCCTCCCGGAGCGTGACCTCGCCCCTGGCCACCCGGCTCGCTTCGGAATCCGGGCGGTAAAGGCTGAGCATCGCGTCCAGGCCGGAAAACACGCGTTCGACGGCGGCCGCGGCGCTTTCCAGGACCGGACCGTCGTTCAGCGACGCTTCATCGGCCGGCAGGGCGAGGCCGATGGCGGTGCCCATGCACCGGAGGGTCCTGCTTTTCTGGGCCGGGACGTTGGGGGCGCTGTGCGCCTGGTCCCCGGCGGGCAAAGGCCTAAAGGTGGGCTGCATCGAGGGCTCCCTGAAGTGAGGTTAAGTAGGCGGCATTGGTGACGGTGGCGCCGCCGTCGCCTGGCGTGGCCGGCGCAGCCAGCTGAAGTAAGGACATGGCTCCACGGTCCGCCCGACCCCTATCAATTGGCTGTGAAACCGCTGGGCTGCCGATGTGACTTCGGTCCGGACCAAGAGACGCCCCTTATACACCGCCAGATACCGGATTGGCCTTTAATTCGTCAAACTCGTAGACTTGGTAGGCGCTAGGTGGCGCGGAGCGTGTGCAATTGCTCCGGTTGGCGGGATCTGTCTGCAAAAGTGGCAGTCCCGGTGGCCGGTAGTTAGGGGCTCAAGTTGCGTGCACTCCTGTATTCGCCCAGCATCCCGGTACTTCGCAGTGGTCATCCGAAAGGGTCCGCCGCCCGGTAACCGTGGCCCACAAATCTTCGCCGCAGTGTTGAAGGCAGTCGGTTTACGCCGTCTGCCTGCATACTGCGGAACTACCGAAACCCTGTGGGTGTTGGATGCGGACGCCGCCTGTCGCACGGTTACGCGGGAACTCCGCAACCGTTTCATTTATTTTTGAGGAGAGTCGTCATGGCAGCACACTGCCAGGTGACCGGAGCCGAGCCGGGCTTTGGACACAGCATTTCGCACTCGCACCGACGCAACAAGCGTCGGTTCGACCCGAACATCCAGAAGAAGCGCTACTGGGTTCCGTCCCTGCGCCGTAATGTCACCCTGCAGGTCTCTGCACGTGGCATCAAGACCATCGACGTGCGTGGCATCGACGTAGTCGTAGCCGCCATCCTGGCACGAGGAGTGAAGCTCTAATGGCTAAGGACAAGGACGTACGTCCGATCATCAAGCTCAAGTCGACCGCGGGCACGGGTTACACCTACGTGACGCGCAAGAACCGTCGTAACGACCCGGACCGTATGGTCCTGAAGAAGTACGATCCCCGCATCCGCAAGCACGTCGAATTCCGAGAGGAGCGCTAAACACATGGCTAAGAAGTCAATGATCGCTAAGAACGAACAGCGTAAAGTCATCGTCGAGCGTTACGCTGCAAAGCGCCTCGAACTGAAGAAGGCTCTGGTTGACCCCAACTCGACCGACGAAGTTCGCGAAGCCGCTCGCCTCGGCCTGCAGAAGCTGCCCCGCAACGCCTCACCGGTACGTCTGCGTAACCGCGACATCATCGATGGCCGCCCGCGCGGTACCTTCCAGAAGTTCGGCATCTCCCGTGTTCGCTTCCGCGACATGGCTCACCGCGGTGAGCTCCCGGGCATCACGAAGTCTTCCTGGTAATTCAGCACCCCTGAAGCCAGTGGCTTGAAGAAGGGCCGGCAACCATTCGGTTGCCGGCCCTTCTTGTGTTTAACGCCCGACGGCGGGCGGCGCGGCGGCTGCGGGCGGCGGCCGCGTGATGGCATGACAGGTGATGGCCGGACAGGTGACGCACCGCACACAAACCCGATATCGCGGTTCGGCCCGGGAAGGGTGCGCCTGGGTGCCTGGCTTCCTTGTGGTGGCGGGGTTTTTGGGGGTGTGGGGTGGGGTGTGGGGGTGGATTTGTGCGGGGTGCGGGTCGCGTGTATTGTTGTTCGAGTCGCCGCCGCTGATGCGGAGAGATTGCGACCGACCCCCTTCTGAACGGCCTGAAAATGGTTCGCTGTTTAGCGTGCCGGAGTAGGGTGGGGATCCTTCTTGTGGAGTTGTGAGTCGCGGAAACGTTGATTTGCTTTGGCTTCCGGGTTCGGGTAAGTTTGGGAAGTTGCTCCGGAGCGATCCACGGCTGAGGTTGTGGTGGTACTGCGTGGGTTTAGTGTTTCTGTTGTTTGAGAACTCAATAGTGTGCCAAGTTTGTTGATACCAATTTATTGTATTGAATTGGTTGGATTTGCCGG
>CALMVY010000134.1 GCA_937873245.1 uncultured Arthrobacter sp.
TTTTTCTACGACGTTTTGGCTGCTGTCCTGACGGATTGTACGTGTCCGCTCCGGCCGGTCACCTAAACCGCCCCACTCACCGGCCAAACAACATGGCCCGAGCCCACACCCGTTTCCGCCGCTTGACAGACATAGAAGCGTCCCCGCGTTGCATGTTTGGGGCAGCGGATCCGTGCCGCGCCGGAAGTTTTCCGGCGCGGCACCCATCCGAATCCGGCGGGGCGCCGAACAGCTACGTCAGCCACAGCGCCCTTGACAACGTCCCTGACATTGTCAGCCGCGCTGGTTAGGCTGGGTTCTACGTGCTTTACAGCCAAAAATCGGCGTGTCTATGATCAGTTGGCTGGTCCGATGTTGCTTCCAACAGTTAGGTAAGCCCGGAAATGGCTGAAGCCATGATCGAGTTCCAGAGCGTCACCAAGCAGTACCAGAGCGGGCAGGCTGCGGTGGATGAGCTGACCATGTCCATCGACAAGGGTGCCGTCACGGTGTTCGTCGGGCCATCGGGGTGCGGCAAGACCACCTCCTTGCGGATGATCAACCGCATGGTCGAGCCGACCTCCGGGGTCATCACCGTGGGCGGCGAGGACGTCACCTCGGTGCCGGCGGCGAAGCTGCGTCGTTCCATGGGCTATGTGATGCAGTCCTCCGGACTGATGCCGCACCGCTCCGTGCTGGACAACATCGCCACCGTGCCCCGCCTCAACGGCGTCCCCAAGGCCGAGGCGCGCAAGCGCGCGCAGGAGCTGCTCGACGTCGTCGGGCTGGCGACCGGGCTCGGCAAACGGTACCCCTCGCAACTTTCCGGCGGGCAGCAGCAGCGCGTCGGTGTGGCGCGGGCGCTCGCCGCGGACCCTCCCGTGCTGCTCATGGATGAGCCCTTCAGTGCCGTGGACCCCGTGGTCCGCGACGAACTGCAGCAGGAACTCCTCCGGCTCCAGCGCGACCTCGCGAAGACCATCGTCTTCGTCACCCACGACATTGACGAGGCCACCATCCTGGGGGACAAGGTGGCGGTCTTCGGGCTCGGCGGAAAACTCGCCCAGTACGCCACGCCGGAGGAAATCCTGCGCGCCCCGGCCAACGACTTCGTGGCGTCCTTCGTGGGCCGGGACCGCGGTTTCCGGCATCTGGGCTTCAGCCCGTCCGACGGCGTCACCGTACACCCGGCGCGGACAATCACCCCGGGAGAACTGGAGCATACCGGCAATGCCTCCGATGAGTGGCAGCTCGTGGTCGACGACGGACTGCGTCCCCTCGGCTGGTCCGGCCCGGGCAAGGGGGCCGCGACAGTTCCCGGCGGATCCCTCTTCCGGAAGGGCGACACTCTCCGCCGCGCCCTCGACGCGGCACTGTCGTCGCCGTCCGGCCTCGGCGTCGCAGTGGACGCAGATGGCAAGGTGGCCGGCGTCATTACGGCCGAAGAAGTCCTCGCCGTGATCGAGTCGGACCGCCATGTCCGGCAGGGCGCTCTCTGATGGAGTGGTTCCTGGCCAACAGCGCGCAGGTCTACGCCCTCGCGGGCCAGCACCTCGTCCTGGCCATCCTGCCGATGATCTTCGGGGTGCTCATTGCCGTCCCGCTGGCGCAGCTCGCGCGGCAGAGCCGGGGGCTCCGGTCTGTGGTCCTGACGGTTTCCTCGCTGCTCTACACCATCCCGTCCCTGGCGCTTTTCATCATCCTGCCGACCGTCCTCGGAACCCGGGTCCTGGACCCGGTCAACGTTGTGGTGGCCCTGACCATCTACGCGGTCGCCCTGCTGGTGCGCGCCACCCTGGACGCTTTTGACTCGGTGGACGAGGACCTCAGGCAGGCGGCCGTGGCCATGGGGTTCAAACCCTTCGCCCGTTTCCTGCAGATCGACCTGCCGCTGTCCCTGCCGGTGCTCTTCGCCGGGCTGCGGGTGGTCTCAGTCAGCAACATCTCGCTGGTCAGCGTCGCGGCACTGCTCGGCATCGGCAACCTCGGAATGCTCTTCACCTCCGGCCTGCAACGCGACTTCGTCACCGAGGTGGTGGTGGGCATCATCGCCATCCTCATCCTTGCGCTGCTGATGGACGCTGTCCTCGTCCTGCTCGAACGGCTGCTGACGCCATGGACCCGCGCCGCCACCGGCACCGGCACCGGCGGCGCCGATTCACCTGCCGGCCAGGACAAGACCGGATCCCCGGCGGCAGCGCTGCGGCTCTCCGACGCGCAGACCACGGGCGGTGCCTCATGAGCAACGTAGTCACGGACACCATGGCCTGGCTCACCGATCCCGCGAACTGGTCCGGCAGTGCCGGAATCCCGGTCCGGCTGGCCGAGCACCTGCTCTATACCGGACTGGTGATGGTGATCGCCACGGCCATCGCCGTCCCCATCGGGCTCTACGTCGGGCACACAGGCCGCGGGCGGGTCGCCGCAGTGGCCGTCGCCGGCGCCCTCCGGGCCCTGCCGACCCTCGGGCTGCTCACGCTGTTCGTCCTGCTGGCCGGCATCGGGCTCATGCCGCCGATCTGGGCCCTCGTCATCCTGACCGTTCCGCCGCTGCTGGCCGGCACGTACGCCGGCATCGCCAGCGTGGACAGGAACGTCGTCGACGCCGCACGGGCCATGGGCATGACGGAGCTCCAGGTGCTCTTCCGCGCCGAGTTCCCCAATGCGCTGCCCGTCATGTACGGCGGGTTCCGCACCGGCGTACTCCAGGCCATCGCCACCGTGTCCGTGGTGGCGTACATCAACCTCGGAGGCCTCGGCCGGTACCTCTTCGACGGGCTCGTGCTGTCCGACTTCCCCCAGATGCTGGGCGGATCACTGCTCATCGCCGGCCTCGCGATTGCTGTTGACCTTGTCCTTGCCCTCATCCAGAGGCTGTTCCTTTCCCAAGGGGCCTCTTCCCAGCCAAACCGGAGCCAGCAGGCTGCGGTTGATCTCACAGACCCCGTACCCGCGGGGACTGTTGTCCAAGGAGGTACGTCATGAAGGAAACCCGCCAACGAGCACTCGGCAGGCGCGCATTCGGCGCCCTGTCCGCCGGCGTCGGCCTGGCCGTGGCCCTGTCCGCCTGCGGGGGCTCATCCGATCCGCTCTCAACTTCGCCCGCGACGGGCGGAGCCACCTCCGGTTCCGGTGCGGCCCTCGTCGTCGGTTCCGCAGATTTCCCGGAGAGCCAGATCATCGCCGAGATCTATGCCGGAGCGCTCAACGGAGCCGGCGTCACCGCGAGCACCAAGCCGAACATCGGTTCCCGCGAGGTCTACTTCAAGGCTGTCCAGGACGGATCGGTGGACATCATCCCCGACTACAGCGGAAACCTGCTGCTGCACGTCAGCAAGGACGCCACGGAGGTTTCGGCCGAGGACATCTACAAGGCCCTGCCGGGCAAGCTGCCCGAGGGACTGGCCGTGCTGGAGGCCTCCAAGGCCGAGGACAAGGACGCGATGGTCGTCACGAAGGCCACCGCGGAGAAGTACCAGTTGAAGTCGATCGAGGACCTCGCCAAGGTCTGCAGCGAAATCATCGTGGGTGCACCGGCGACATTCGCCGAACGCGCCTACGGCCTTCCGGGCCTCGAGAAGAACTACAACTGCGTGCCCAAGAAGCTGGAGCCCTTCAGTGACGGCGGCGGCGCCGTCACGCTCAAGGCTCTCCTCTCGGACCAGGTGCAGGTAGCCGACATCTACACCACCACCCCTTCCATCGCGGACAACGACCTGGTGGTGCTGGAGGACCCGAAGAACAACTTCATCGCCCAGCAGGTCCTGCCGCTGTACAACACGGCCAAGATGACGGACAAGGCGAAGGAAACCCTGAACGCAGTCTCCAAGGTCCTGACCACTGAGGACCTCATCAACCTGAACCGTGCGGTCAGCGGCAGCCAGAAGCAGAACCCCAAGGACGCAGCGGCCGCCTGGCTCAAGGAAAAGGGACTGGTCAAGTAAGGTTCCAACCCCGCCGTTCTGACGCCCGACGGCGGCTGCCGCGCTTCTCCTGTTCCGGGGGACCGCTGCGGCCGCCGTCGTGCGTTTTCCTGCCTGTGACGGCGGCACGGCCCTGTGAGTCAGATCTCAGCGGAAGTACATCCTCCATATGGCATATTTGATGAATGGCAGATTTCAAGCAGTCCACCAAGCTTCATAATGTCCTCTACGACATCCGTGGACCGATCCTTCAGGCCGCCCAGCAGATGGAGGCAGAGGGTCACCGCATCCTCAAACTGAACATCGGAAACCCCGCCCCGTTCGGGTTTGAAGCGCCGGACGCGATCCTGGTGGACATGATCCGCCACCTGCCGCATGCCCAGGGCTACAGCGATTCCCGCGGCATTTTCTCTGCCCGGACCGCCGTCTCGCAGTACTACCAGACCCGCGGCATCCAGAACATCCACGTCGACGACATCTACCTCGGCAACGGCGTCAGCGAGCTCATCACGATGTCCCTGATGGCGCTGCTCGACGACGGCGACGAGGTCCTGATCCCCACCCCGGACTATCCGCTGTGGACCGCCTCCGTGGCCCTCGCCGGCGGCCGGCCCGTGCACTACCTGTGCGACGAGGATTCCGGCTGGCAGCCGGACCTGGAGGACCTCGAAGCGAAGATCACGCCGCGCACCAAGGGCATCGTGGTCATTAACCCGAACAACCCCACCGGCGCCGTCTATCCCGAGGAAACCCTCAAGAAGATCGTCGCCCTGGCCGAAAAGCACGGCCTGGTCCTCTTCGCCGACGAGATCTACGAGAAGATCCTCTACGAGGACGCGGTCCACGTGAACATGGCCAGCCTGACCGGCGACCACGTCCTGTGCCTGACGTTCAGCGGCCTGTCCAAGGCCTACCGTGTGTGCGGCTACCGGGCCGGTTGGATGGCAATTTCCGGGCCGAAAAAGGACGCCGCCGACTACCTCGAGGGCATCAACCTGCTCGCGAACATGCGCCTGTGCGCCAATGTCCCTGCCCAGCACGCGATCCAGACCGCGCTCGGCGGATATCAGAGCATCAACGACCTCATCCTGCCCGGCGGGCGCCTGCTCGAGCAGCGCAACAAGGCTTATGACATGCTCAACGCCCTTCCCGGTGTCAGCACCCAGCAGGCCCGGGGCGCCATGTACCTGTTCCCCAAGCTTGATCCAGAGGTCTACCACATCCGTGACGACGAGAAGTTCGTCCTGGACCTGCTGCGCGAGCAGAAGATCCTGGTCTCCCACGGCCGTGCCTTCAACTGGGTGCGCCCGGACCACTTCCGGATGGTCACCCTGCCGCTGGTCAAGGACCTTGAAGAGGCAATCAACCGCATGGGGGACTTCCTGAGCCGGTACAAGGGGAACTAGCCTAGGGCTCAGCAGCGCGGCACGGACGGTGGTCAGCCGGTCCGGCCAGCGGCTGCCTGAACCGGAAAGAGGCAAGGGATGTCAGACGTCGTGGGATTCAAGGAGCACCCCTCCGCCACCCTGAAGGTGGGCAAAGACTTTCGCCTGTTGGACATGGACCCGGACTCCACCCCCGGTTACCCGGGGGACAAGAACGACGGCGAGGTGCTGCTCGACGACCTGGACGACAACCTCGCCCTGCTCCAGGAACAGCTCTTCGCCGAGTCCCGTTTCGGAGGGACCAAGCGCGTCCTGTTGATCCTGCAGGCCATGGATACCGCCGGCAAAGGCGGGATTGTGACCCACGTGATGGGCGCCATGAACCCGCAGGGTGTCCAGATGAAGTCGTTCAAGGCGCCCACGCCGGAGGAGAAGTCCTATGACTTCCTGTGGCGGATCGAGAAGGAAGTGCCGGCTGCCGGCATGGTGGGCGTCTTTGACCGGTCGCACTATGAGGACGTCCTGATCCACCGCGTCCACCGCTGGGCGAGCCCTAAGGAACTCGAGCGCCGGTATGTCGCGATCAATGAATTCGAGGCCAGGCAGACGGCCGCGGGCACCAAGATCGTCAAGGTCATGCTCCACATCAGCCAGGACGAGCAGAAGCAACGGCTGCTCGCGCGCCTGGATGAGCCGGCGAAGCTCTGGAAGTACAGCAGCAACGACCTGAAGGAACGAGCTTTCTGGGGCGACTACATGGACGCCTACCAGAAGGCCTTCGAGAAGACGGGGACCGAGGCCGCCCCGTGGTACGTGGTCCCGGCCAACAAGAAATGGTACGCCCGGATCGCCGTCCAGCAGCTGCTGCTCGACGCGCTGGAGGGGCTCAAGCTGAAGTGGCCGGTTCCGGACCTCGACGTCGCGACGGAGCGGGAACTGGTTGAACGGTCCTGACCGGCCGGGACGCTACATCTGCCCGTCCTGCGCGGGCTTCTCTCGTGCCGCGGCGAGGCGCTTGCGGGCCCCCTCGAGCCACTCTTCGCAGCGTTTGGCCAGCGCCTCGCCGCGTTCCCAGAGCGCCAACGACTCCTCGAGGCTCGCGCCGCCGGCTTCCAGCCTGGTGACGACGCCGACGAGCTGCTCGCGGGCCTCCTCATAGCTCAGACCATCGATGTCGGGGTTGGACGTTGCTTCTGCTGCCATGGCGTGGTGCTCCTTGCTGTGTCCCGCAGGACGGATTGTTCTGGTTGGGGTGCCGGCCGCTCGCTGCGCAGCCGGATGTCGGATCACTCGCCGGCGGGTTCCTGGCCGCCGGTCGACTCCGCGGTGAACCGGCCCCCGGCCACGCGGACGGTCAGGGGTGTGCCCGACGGCGCCTGGTCAGGGTGCCGCACGACGTCCCGGCGGGCCCCGGGAGCCTGCCCGGCGCCGGCGAGCTGCACCACGGCGTATCCCCGGTCCAGGGTCTTCTGCGGCGAGAGGGCACGGACCTGGGCCTTGAGGTGGATGAGCTGGTCGGCGGCCCGGACGACGGCGGTGGTGACGGCCGCCTGGGAGCGGCCCTTGAGCCGTTCGACGTCGTCGTGCCGCGTGCTGACCATGACGTCGGGGGAGGCGAGTACGGGGCGGGAGCGCAACGAGGACAGGCGGTCGGTTTCACGGTCCACCAGCCGGACGGCGCCACGGCGCAGCTGCTCCCGGGCCTGGCGCACGCGGGCAAGCTCTTCCACAACGTCCGGGACGATCCGCTTGGCGGCATCGGTCGGCGTGGAGGCGCGCAGGTCCGCGACGTCGTCCAGGATCGGCCGGTCCGCTTCATGGCCGATTGCGCTCACCACCGGAGTGGAAGCCGCGGATACGGCCCGGATGAGTTCCTCGTTGCTGAACGGCAGCAGATCCTCCAAGGCACCGCCGCCTCGGGCTATGACGATCACATCCACGTGGGGGTCCGCGTCCAGCTCGCGCAAAGCCGCGATCACCTGTGCGACGGCGGTGTTGCCCTGGACGGCCACCTCACGGATTTCAAATTCGACGGCGGGCCACCGGAGGGCCGCATTGCGGATCACGTCCTTCTTGGCGTCCGAATCGCGGCCGGTGATCAGGCCGATCCGGTGCGGGAGCAAGGGCAGGCGCTTCTTGCGGGCGTCGGAGAACAGCCCTTCCGACGCCAAGGCATGGCGCAGCCGTTCGATCCTGGCGAGCAGGTCCCCGAGGCCCACCGGCCGGATGTCCTTCACGGACATGTTCAGCCGGCCCGTCTTGAGCCAGAATTCGGCCTTGATCAGGGCCACCACCCGGGAACCGCGTTCCAGCGGGATTTCCTGCCGGTCCAGGACCTTGGTCCAGGCGGAAGCCGGGAGGGAGATCTCGGCGTCGATGTCCCGCAGCGTCAGGTAGGCGTTGGTGCCCCGGCGGTTCATTTCGATGACCTGGCCTTCGACCCAGGCGGACGGCGCCCGGTCGATGTGCATCTTGAGCTTCTGCGACAGCAGCTGCAGCGGCCAGGGGTTGTCCGGGCTGGTTTCCGCCGCGGTGGCCGGAACCGTTGTGGCGGCCGCGACGTCCTCAGACATGCCGGGACCCCGGGGCGGAGATGGCCTTGTGCATATGGTGGTTGTCCTTTGCCGGAGCGGGGCTGTCAGCAGGCACGCCCGTCAGCGATTGCGCGTCCGGAAGGGCACCGGCAGACAACTCGAACTTGTCTCTTTCAACTCTATCCATAGCTCTACCACCGGGGCCTGACTTTATCGTTCCGCAGGGCGCCCCCTTAGGATGGCACTACCCCTCAACCTCCTAGGATTCTCTGTGCGCACTTTTGTCTCGGCCGTAGCGGTCCTCACCGGCCTGGTCCTGGCGGCTGTCGCCGTTCCGGCCATGTGGGTGGACCGGAACATTGTCCAGGAGGACGGCTTCGTGGCGTTCACCGCACCGCTCGGCAAGGACCCGGCATTCCAGGAGCGGCTGGCTGCGGCCTCCGTCGGCAGCCTCGGCGCGGACCGGATCCCCGACGCGCTCGCCGGGCTGGTCACGCCCATTTTGGAAAGCGCCGCGCAGTCCCTGACCAGCATGCCGGGCTACCCCGACGCCTGGACTGAAACACTTCGCAACAGCCACCGGTTGAATTTCGCCGGAACCGCTG
Source organism: uncultured Arthrobacter sp. (assembly GCA_937873245.1). Classification (GTDB taxonomy): domain Bacteria; phylum Actinomycetota; class Actinomycetes; order Actinomycetales; family Micrococcaceae; genus Arthrobacter. The sequence goes on from CALMVY010000134.1 coordinate 8,427, forward strand.
GCGTCCCCGCCGAAGCCGACGGCGTCACTGCGCCGACCCTGGACCTTGCGCCCCTGGTCGGTCTGGTGGCGAAGCAGGTGGCGGATGCCACGACCCTGCCGCTGGAGGCCCCCGATCAGCTGCTGATCACCATCGGGCAGCCCGAGCACCGGCAGGTCCTCGACCGGGTGGCAGCTTTCGCGCCGATGGGCTACGCCGTGGCAACCGGTGCGCTGATCGCCTTTGCCCTGGCCTTCGTGGCCGCCCGGCGGCGCTGGGCCGTCCTGGCCGGTATCGGGCTCGGAACCCTGGTGCTGGCAGGCGCCTGGACGCTGGCCGCGGACGCCGCCGGGCGTGCGGTGACGGCCACCAGCAGCGGCAACGAAGTCGCGGAGATCTTCAAGAACGAGTTTGTCGTGGCCGCCAGCTCAAGTTTCGGGCAATGGGTCCTGGCGGCCGCCATAGCCGGCGGTGTCCTGCTGGCGGCCGGACTCGTCCTGCGCTTCGTCGGCGGGCGCCGCCGCGCCTGAGACCGGCCACGACGGCGGTCCGTTCAACACCGGTAGCATGGGGGGATGACCTCCACCGCTGTTTCCATCCCGATGCCAACCGTTCCGCGCCGGCGGCGTACGCCGGAAGAAGTGCTGGCGGCAGCCCCCGTCTCCGGCACGAAAAGGGTCCTGCTCGCGGCCCCGCGCGGATACTGCGCCGGCGTCGACCGCGCGGTCATCGCGGTGGAAAAGGCGCTGGAGCACTACGGTCCGCCGGTCTACGTCCGCAAGCAGATCGTCCACAACGTGCATGTGGTCAGCTCGCTGGAAGCAAAGGGCGCCATCTTCGTGGATGAGACCGATGAGGTCCCAGAAGGCGCCCTGGTGATCTTCTCCGCGCACGGTGTCTCACCCGCCGTCGTCCAATCCGCCGAGGACCGCGGCCTGCGGACCATCGACGCCACCTGCCCCCTCGTGACCAAGGTGCACAAGGAGGCCGTGCGTTTCGCGAAGGACGACTTCGACATCCTGCTGATCGGCCATGACGGCCACGAGGAAGTCGAAGGAACCGCGGGCGAGGCCCCGGAGCACATCCAGATCATCAACGGCCCGCACGAGGTCGACAAAGTGACGGTCCGCGACCCGGAGAAGGTTATCTGGCTGTCCCAGACCACCCTCAGCGTGGACGAAACCATGGAAACCGTCCGCCTCCTCAAGGAGCGGTTCCCCACCCTCCAGGACCCGCCCAGCGACGACATCTGCTACGCGACCACCAACCGCCAGGTGGCCATCAAGAAGATCTCACCGCAGGCCGACCTGGTGATTGTGGTCGGATCCGCCAACTCCTCGAACTCGGTCCGGCTCGTGGAGGTTGCGCTGGAGTACGGCGCGAAGGCCTCCTACCGCGTGGACTTCGCGAACGAGGTGGACGAGTCCTGGTTTGAAGGTGTTGCCACCGTCGGTGTCACCTCGGGTGCCTCGGTCCCGGAAGTCCTGGTCAAGGACGTCCTGCGCCTGCTGGCCGACTACGGCTACGGCTCGGTCGAGGAAGTGGTCACGGCCGAGGAGGATCTGCTCTTCTCGCTGCCGAAGGAGCTTCGCGCCACCCTGAAGCAGGCCGGCGATGTCACCCGTGCCCTCGGCGGCCGCGGTTCACGTCAGTCACAGAACTCCTAGGCATCCGCAGCGGGGCTGCGTCCTAGGCGGCCGACTCCCGGTCCTCTTCGCCTGCATCGTTCACCGCGCCGTCCACCGCGCCGTCCGCCGGCCGGCCACCGGGCACGCCACCGGAACCAAGAGCCGGCCCGTTCCCGGGCTGGAGTTCCGGGGCGGCAACGGAACGCGGCGTCACCTCCACGGCTGCGGGCGTCGTCAGGCCGGCCGCGTCCAGGGCATTGAGCTTCCGTGCGGTCGGCAGTACCCGGGCCTCCAGCGTGCCCACCATGGAGTTGTAGCGGTCCACCGACGTCTTCAGTGAGGCGCCCAGCTTGGTGACGTTCTCGCCGAGCGTTCCCATCCGCTCATAGAGCTGGTGGGCGAGTTCGAAGAGTTCCCGCGCGCTGTCCGTCAGCACGTCCTGGCGCCAGGTGAAGGCGACGGACTTCAGGACCGCCAGCAGGGTGGAGGGTGAGGCCAGCACCACGTTCCTGGAGAGGGCGTAGTCCAGCAGGGCCGGGTCCGCGGACAGCGCGGCCGCCAGGATCGACTCGGCCGGCAGGAAGCAGACCACAAGTTCCGGGGAGTTGCCGGGAATGTCCCAGTACTTCTTGCCGCTCAGCGCGTCGACGTGGGCCTTCAGAGCCTTGGCGTGGGCCACAAGCTGGGCCTGCTGCCCGGCCAGGGCCTGCGCGTGCTGCTGCCCCACGGCGGACGCCCCGAGCTCCTGGGCCGCCAGATAGGCCGTGAGCGGTACCTTGGCGTCGACCACGAGCTGCTTTTCGCCCGGAAGCTGGACCACGAGGTCGGGACGGACAGTGCCGTCCGCCGCGGCGCCGTGCTGCTGCCCGCTGTGGACTTGTTCATGGAAATCGACATGGCGCAGCATCCCGGCCGCCTCGACCACGCGGCGCAACTGGACCTCGCCCCACTGGCCGCGGGCGCTGTTGGACCGCAGCGCGGACTCCAGCGCATGGGTCGAGCGCAGCAGCTGCTCGTCGGACAGCCGTGCCTCCTGCAGCTGCTGGGCCAGCTGTCCGTACTGCTCCACGCGGTCGCGCTCCAGCAGCGAAACCTGCTGCTGCACCGCGGTGAGCTTCTCCGCCACGGGTGCCAGGGCCCGCAGCACACTGCCGTCCTGGTTGCGGGACTCGCCGAGGTCCCGGTTCTGCGCAGCCAGAAGCCGCCTCTCGGCGTCGGCCGCGGCGAACTGCGCGCTGACGTCGGAGAGGCGGGACGACACGGCGTCGAAGTCCTGCTCCACGGCGAGGGTCCGGCGCCGGAGCAGCACGTAGACCACCGCGGCTCCGGCGATGGCGCCGACGAGCAGCATGAGCAGGGCAAGAATCAATCCAAAAGCGTCCATGCCTTCACTCTGGCATGCGCCTGTGACAGTTTCCGGATGACGCCGTGCGGACTGCGACACGGTCCCCGCGCAGGCGCCTGGGCAGGCAGCTGTACCGGCAGCTGTGCAGGCGCCCGGGCGGCAGGCTGGCCTGCCCGTCGCGGGGGCTCCGGCCACAGCAGGTAGAATTAGTACTCGTGGCTCTTACTATTGGCATCGTCGGACTGCCCAACGTCGGCAAATCAACTCTTTTCAACGCACTGACCCGCAACCAGGTGCTCGCAGCGAACTACCCGTTCGCCACGATCGAGCCCAACGTTGGTGTCGTCAACCTGCCGGACCCGCGGCTTGCCAAGCTGGCTGCCGTGTTCGGCTCCCAGCGCCTGCTGCCCGCCCCGGTGTCCTTCGTGGACATCGCCGGGATCGTGAAAGGTGCGTCGGAGGGCGAAGGCCTGGGCAACAAGTTCCTCGCCAACATCCGCGAAGCACAGGCCATCGCCCAGGTTATCCGCGTGTTCGACGACCCCGACGTCATCCACGTCGACGGCAAGGTGGATCCCCGCTCGGACATGGAGATCATCAACACCGAGCTGATCCTGGCTGACCTCCAGACCATCGAAAACGCCATCCCCCGGATCGAAAAAGAAGTCAAGATCAAGAAGCGGGACGCGGCCGAGCTGGCTGCCATCAAGGCCGCCCAGGCCGTGTTGGAGCGCGGCGACACCATTTTCTCCTCGGTCAAGAGCGACAGGCTGGAGATGGAACACCTCAAGGAGCTCGGCCTCCTGACCGCCAAGCCCGTGATCTACGTCTTCAACGCGGACGAGGGAATCCTCGGCAGCCCGGAGAAGCAGAACGAACTGCGGGCCATGGTTGCGCCGGCGGACGCGATCTTCCTCGACGCCAAGCTCGAGTCCGACCTCGTTGAACTCGACGAGGAGGAAGCCCGCGAAATGCTGGAAATGAACGGCCAGGACGAATCCGGACTGGACCAGCTGGCCCGGGTGGGATTCCATACCCTGGGGCTGCAGACCTACCTCACCGCAGGCCCCAAGGAAACCCGGGCCTGGACCATCCACCAGGGCGACACCGCACCGCAGGCGGCCGGCGTGATCCACTCCGATTTCCAGCGCGGCTTCATCAAGGCCGAGGTTGTCTCCTTCGACGACCTCATCGAAGCCGGCTCCATGGCGGAGGCGAAGTCCCGCGGCAAGGTCCGAATTGAAGGCAAGGAATATGTGATGGCCGACGGCGACGTGGTGGAGTTCCGCTTCAACGTGT
>CALMVY010000135.1 GCA_937873245.1 uncultured Arthrobacter sp.
GGACCCACCCGGCGGAGCTGGCGCGGCTCGTCGGCGAGCAGGTCCGCGCGCACGCGTGAGGGCGGTCAGACCTCGACGCCGGAGCTGTCCGGCACGTGGTCACGGACCCAGCTCACGATCTCGGTGGTGGTGGCACCGGGCGTGAAGACCTCGGCCACCCCGAGCTCCTTGAGCAGCGGGATGTCGTCCTCGGGGATGATCCCGCCCCCGATCACGACGATGTCGCGGGCGTCGCGCTCGTCGAGCAGGGCGATGAGCTTCTTGAACAGCGTCATGTGCGCGCCGGAGAGCACCGAGAGGCCGATCACGTCGGCGTCCTCCTGGATCGCGGTCTCGACGATCTGCTCGGGCGTCTGGTGCAGGCCGGTGTAGATGACCTCGTGTCCCGCGTCGCGCAGTGCCCGGGCGATCACCTTCGCGCCGCGGTCATGACCATCGAGCCCGGGCTTGGCCACCACGATCCGGATCGGAGCCGACATTGCGTCACACCTGCCTTCGGAGGTCGAACCTGGGGCGCAGACTAGCCGACGCCGCGGGCACTGCCCACTTGGTGCCGTCTGGACCACCGGTTTCCCCGAGTGTGACGTCGGGCACCCTGCACACGGCTGGCGGCCCTGGGGACAGGGACGTCCGGCGGCTCGCGTTTTCGCAGCAGGTATCAAAGTGGGACGTCAAGCTGTCGCCCTACCTCTACATCTCGCCGTTCTTCCTGCTGTTTGCGCTCACGGGACTGTTTCCGCTGCTCTATACAGGCTGGGTGTCACTGCACAACTGGAACCTGATCGGCGGGCAGGGCAAGTTCATCGGCCTGGAGAACTTCGGTTTTGTCCTCGGGCAGCCGTACTTCTGGAACGCGGTGGGCAACACGTTGAGCATCTTCCTGCTCTCCTCCGTGCCGCAGGTGGTGCTGGCGCTGCTGATCGCAGCGGTGTTGGACGCCAACCTGCGCGCCAAGACGTTCTGGCGGATGGGGGTGCTGGTGCCCTTCGTTGTGGCTCCTGTGGCGGTTGGACTGATCTTCAACAACCTGTTTGCCGACCAGTTCGGCCTCGTCAATGAACTCCTGGGCCTCCTGGGCCTTGACCCGGTCCGCTGGCATTCCGACCAGCTCGCCAGCCACTTCGCCATCGCTACGATGGTGAACTTCCGCTGGATCGGCTACAACGCACTGATCTTCCTGGCCGCGATGCAGGCCATCCCGCGCGATGTCTTCGAGGCGGCCACCATCGACGGAGCCGGCCGCGTCCGCCAGTTCCTGTCGGTGACGGTTCCGATGCTGCGGCCCACCGTGATTTTCGTGGCCATCACGTCCACCATTGGCGGGCTGCAGATCTTCGATGAGCCGCGGGTGTTCGACCAGTCCGGACTCGGCGGCGCCGACCGGCAGTGGCAAACACTGACCATGTACATCTGGGAGCTCGGCTGGGGCCAGCGCAACTTTGGCAGGGCATCCGCGGTGGCGTGGCTGCTGTTCCTGATGATTGTGCTGATCGCCCTCGTGAATTTCCTTCTCACCCGGCGCATCGCCAACCAGGGAGGCCGCAAATGAGCTCCATCCCCATGATCCGACAGACCGCCGGGAAGGGTGCCGCGAAGGCAGCCGCCAACCGCCCTAACCCGCGGGCGGGGCGGCCACGGAACCGCGGCGGCGCCGGGGACATCCGGCGTCCCGGTCTCTTGACCTACGGTTCCCTGGGTGCTGTCCTGCTGGCCTCCCTGTTCCCGCTGTACTGGTCTTTCCTGGTGGGCAGCCACGACAGCACGGCCCTGAGCCGGGGCATCCCGCTCCTCCCGGGCGGAAACTTCCTGGCCAACGCCGGAAAGGTCTTTGACAGCATTCCATTCTGGAAAGCCATGGGCAACAGCATCCTGGTCTCCACCGTCACGTCCGCCTCCGTGGTGATCTTCTCGACCCTCGCCGGCTTCGCGTTCGCCAAACTCCGCTTCCGCGGGAGCAAGGGACTGCTGGTCTTCGTGATCGCCACGATGGCGGTGCCCACGCAGCTCGGCGTGGTGCCGCTGTTTATTGTGATGGCCAAGCTGGGCTGGACCGGCAGCCTCTGGGCCGTCATCGTCCCCGGAATTGTCACGGCCTTCGGCGTGTTCTGGATGACGCAGTATCTCCGTGACGCCCTCCCTGATGAACTCATCGAGGCTGTGCGGATGGACGGGGCCTCCATGATCCAGGCCTTCTGGTATGTGGGATTCCCCGCGGCGAGGCCGGCCGCGGCCATGCTGGCGCTCTTCACGTTTGTCGCCACCTGGACCAACTTCTTCTGGCCATTCATTGTGCTGGACCCTTCAAATCCGACCCTGCCGGTAGCGCTTCAGCTGCTGCAGGCCGCACACTTTGTGGACTACTCGGTGGTGCTGGCCGGTGCCGTTCTGGCCACCATCCCGCTGCTGCTGCTCTTCATCGCGGCAGGGCGCCAACTCGTTTCAGGAATTATGCAAGGAGCAGTCAAAGGATGAGCACCACCCCGATTACATTCCCCGAGGGTTTTCTGTGGGGCGCGGCCACCGCTGCCTACCAGATCGAGGGAGCAGCACACACCGGCGGGCGAAAAGATTCGATCTGGGACACCTTCGCCCGCGTCCCCGGTGCCGTCGCGGACGCCCACAACGGCGACGTGGCCTGCGACCATTACCACCGCTCAGGCCAGGACGTCGAGCTGATGAAATCGCTGAATCTCAAGGCGTACCGCTTCTCGACGTCGTGGGCGCGCTGCATGCCCGATGGCAGGACACCCAACCCCGAGGGGATCGCTTTCTACTCCCGTCTGGTGGACGAGCTCCTTGCCGCAGGCATCACTCCCTGGCTGACGCTGTACCACTGGGACCTGCCGCAGGCGCTGGAGGATGAGGGCGGCTGGGCCAACCGGGAAACAGCCACCCTGTTCGCGGCCTATGCGGCCGTCATGCACGAGGCCCTCGGCGACCGGGTCCGCATCTGGACCACCCTCAACGAACCCTGGTGCTCGGCGTTCCTCGGCTACGCCGCGGGCGTCCACGCCCCGGGCCGGCAGGAACCGTCGGCAGCCCTCGCGGCTGCACACCACCTCCTCCTGGGCCACGGACTTGCGGCTGCGGAGCTGCGCCGGCTGGACCCGGAGGCAAGCCTCGGCATCACCTTGAACCTCACCGTTGCCGATCCGGCCGACCCCAACTCCGCGGACGACCAGGATGCGGCACGGCGGATCGACGGGATGCACAACCGCATCTTCCTCGACCCGCTCTTCCGCGGCGAGTACCCCGCGGACGTGCTGGCCGACATCGCCAGCCTCGGATTCGACGCCATGGTCCGCGACGGTGACCTGGCCATCATCTCGGCGCCCATGGATCTGCTCGGCGTCAACTACTACCAGGGCGAGGCCCTGACCAAGACGGCGGACCCGACGGAGGACCGGGACCAGCCGGAGACCGTGACCACCACAGCGCAGGCGGCGCCTGAATCGGCCGCGCGGCCGGCGGCAACGCCGTTCGTCTCCGCCGAGGGAGTGCACTCGGTGCCGCGCGGGCTCCCGGTGACGGGCATGGGCTGGGAGGTCCAGCCCGAAGGACTGTTCCGCCTGCTGACGAGGCTCCAACGGGAGTACACGGGTCCGGCCGGCATCCCGCTTTACATGACGGAGAACGGCGCCGCTTACCCCGACGTTGCCGACGCCGACGGATTCGTCGACGACCAGGACCGGCTTGCCTTCTTTGACGTGCATCTGCGCGCGGTGGGGGAGGCGATCGACGCCGGCGCGGACGTCCGCGGCTACCTTGCGTGGTCGCTGCTGGACAACTTCGAATGGGCCTACGGGTACCACCAGCGCTTCGGGTTGGTCCGGGTGGACTACGAGACCTTGGAGCGGATACCCAAAGCCAGCGGCCTCTGGTACGCGGAGGTGGCGGCGTCGAACGCTCTACCGGCCGGCAAAGTGAGCTCGCAGGTGGGATGACCGGGGATGTCGTATTCTCAAAGTGATGAGCGAAAAGACGCACCGGGGTGTCCGGCCTGAACCGGCGAGGCCCAGCCCCACCCTTGAAGACCTTGCGACGGCGGCGGGCGTGTCCCGCTCGACCGCCTCGCGGGCCATCAACGGCGGGTCCCGGGTCAGCCCCGAAGCCCAGGCAGCTGTTGACGCCGCCGTCGTAGCCCTTGGCTACACACCGAACCGGGCGGCACGCAGCCTCGTCACCCGCCGGACCTCATCCATCGCCCTGGTCATCAACGAACCCGATGCGCGCGTCATGATGGATCCGTTCTTCGCCGCCGTGATCACCGGAGTGACGGAGGCGCTGCGCGAAACGGAAATGCAGCTCGTGCTGCTCATGTCCCGGGCCGGCGGCGATCCCTCCCGGACGGTCCGCTACCTGCGCGGCGGCCACGTCGACGGAGCCATTGTGGTTTCGCACCACAAAGCGGATGGCTGGACGGAGGAGCTCGCCGCGTCCGGGCTGCCCACCGTCTTCATTGGCCGGCCGTGGGACGCAGACCTTGGAATCCACTACGTCGACGTGGACAGCTTTCAGGGCGCCCGGCTGGCGGCGCTTCACCTTGCGGCGACCGGGCGCACCCGGCTCGGAACCGTCACCGGACCGCTGGACATGACAGCCGCGGCGGACCGGCTCGCCGGCTGGCACGCGGGCCTCCGGGAAGCCGGGCTTCCGCCGGGACCGGTTGCGCACGGTGACTTCACTGCCGCCGGCGGCACTGCGGCCACGGAACAGCTGCTGGCTCAGGACGGCGCCCTGGACGGCATCTTCGCCGCCTCAGACCTCATGGCCCGCGGCGCGATCACGGCCATTCGGATTTCGGGGCGGGAAGTCCCCGGAGACGTCGCCGTGGTCGGTTTTGACGACCACCTGTCGGCTCCGGGCGAGCTCCCGCTGACCACGATCAACCAGCCGATGGTGGAAATGGCTGCGGAAGCGGGCCGTCTGCTCCTCGCTGACATTGAGAACCCCGGGGCGGGCCGGGATCCAGTGATCTACCCCGCGCGGCTCGTCGTGCGGGCCAGCAGCGGGCCGAAGACCGGGTAAGTCCAGCACTTTTCCCCGGTGCGGCACGGCCGCGCGTCGCGGGCACCTCCCGCCAGCTCAGTCTCCGTGGACGGTGCTCTGCTTCTCCTCTGAGCGGTCCAGGTAGGCCAGCAGCAGCTCCCCGGCCCGGTCCAGCTCGCCGGCTTCGAGTGCTTTGCAGATTTCCTCGTTGTCGTCGAGGTAGCTGCGGTAGAAATGCGCGTCCACGGTGGCCTTGTGGAAGAACAGCCGCATCTCGGCCAGGACCTGGGCCATGATCGTGTTAAGGCGCCGGCTTTCGGCCAGTGCGACGATCGCCCCGTGGAAATGCTGGTTGGCGCTGCCCAGAGCCTCCTCGTCGTCCACGGCCGCCGCGGCCCGGCCCTCCTCCACTGCGGCGCGGACCGCCGCCACCCGTTCGGGGCTGCCGCCGCCGCGGATGGCACTCACTTCGATAAACCGGCGCACGGTGTAGACATCATGGATGTCGCCCGGCCCCAGGCTCGCGACGAACACCCCCCGGTTCGGATGCCGGACCACCAGCCGCTCGGCGGCGAGTTCGGCGAAGGCCTCGCGGACGGTGTTGCGGGAGACGCCCAACTCCTCGGAGATGGTTGATTCGGTCAGGCGTGCGCCCGGCAGCAGCAGCCCTTCGGCCAGTTGCAGCCGCAGTTCGGTCGCCACCCTGTCGGCTACGGAAGGGATGGCCACCCGCAGCCGGGCCGCCGTTCCGAGAGTCCCGCCCGCCGCGCCGGCCCGCTTCGCGCCGGTGCGGCCGGTGGCCAGGGTCTGGCCGGAAATGCCGCGGGTTCCTGCTTCGGGGCTCGTCATACTTCAGAATTTACACGATCGTCACATCGTGGAATCGAAGGATTGTTGAACAATCCGTAGATTTAGTGCATCCTAGTGAGGGGGCTATCAATGAGACGAGGATCACAAATGGCAACCATCGACCTGAACAGCGACGTCGGCGAGTCCTACGGGCGCTGGAGCCTGGGGGACGATACGGCGATGTTCCGCTCGGTCTCGAGTGCGAACGTTGCGTGCGGGTTCCACGCCGGTGATCCGAGCGTGATCCGCCGGACCTGCCGCGAGGCGGTGGCCGCCGGCGTCGTGATCGGCGCCCACGTCGGTTACCGCGACCTGGCCGGTTTCGGCCGCCGCTTCCTGGACATCGACCCGATCGAACTGGCGGACGACGTCGTCTACCAGATCGGTGCGCTGCAGGCACTGGCCGCCGCAGAAGGCGGCAAGGTCACCTACGTCAAGCCGCACGGCGGGCTCTACAACGCGATCGTGGCGCACACCGCGCAGGCCAAGGCCGTGGTCGACGCCGTCAAGTCCGTCGATCCGAACCTGCCCATCCTGGGTTTGCCGGGCTCGGAAGTGCTGCGGCTGGCCGAGGCCGCCGGGCTCCGCGCCGTGACCGAAGCCTTCGCGGACCGGGCCTACAACCCGGACGGCACCCTGGTGTCCCGCGCGCTGCCCGGAGCCGTCCTGCACGACCACGCGGAGGTCACCGACCACGTCCTTCGGATGGCCACCGATTCCGCCGTCCGCACCATCGACGGCTCCATCCTGAAGATCCGCGCGGAGAGCATCTGCGTGCACGGCGACTCCCCGGGAGCCGTCACCATGGCCGCCGCAGTCCGCGAGGCGCTCACCGCCGCCGGTATCAGCACCGCCGCGTTCGTCTAGGCCGTCCGAACCACCGCTTCACCGGCGCGCATTAGCCAGCGGCGCCACATCAGCACACCCACCCAGCACAGGCAGCATCCCGCACCCTGGAGGAAAGAATCATGACCGCACCGCACCAGGCCACTCCGGCCGCCACCAAGAGCAAGGTGCCGCCCGGCGCCCTCAAGGCCTACGCCGCGAGCCTCACCGGCACGTCCCTGGAGTACTACGACTTCGCGATCTACTCCGTGGCCTCGGCCCTGGTGTTCCCCAAGATCTTCTTCCCCGGCAACAACGAGTTCGTCGGCCTGCTGCTGTCCTTCTCCGCGTTCGCCGTGGGCTACCTGGCCCGCCCCATCGGCGGTGTGGTCTTCGGCCGGCTCGGCGACAAGATCGGCCGCAAGTACGTCCTCGTCTTCACCCTGATGCTGATCGGCATCGCGACGGTGCTGATCGGCCTCCTGCCGGGCTACGCGACCATCGGCGTCGCTGCCCCCATCATCCTGGTGCTGCTGCGCCTGGCCCAGGGCATCGGCGTCGGCGGCGAATGGGGCGGTGCCGTCCTGCTCTCCAGCGAGTTCGGTGACGCCAACAAGCGCGGCTTCTGGTCCTCCGCCGCGCAGATCGGCCCGCCGGCCGGCAACCTGATGGCCAACGGTGTCCTGGCGATCCTCGCCGCGACCCTCAGCGACGAGGCCTTCCTCTCCTGGGGCTGGCGCGTCGCCTTCCTCGCCTCCGCCCTCCTGGTGGTCTTCGGCCTGGTGATCCGGCTCAAGCTCGAGGAAACCCCCGTCTTCAAGGCCATCCAGGCCCACGGCGAGCAGCCCAAGGCCCCCATCAAGGAGGTCTTCACCAAGGAACCCCGCGCCCTCGTGGCAGCCGCCCTCTCCCGCGTCTGCCCCGACGTGCTCTACGCCCTCTTCACCGTCTTCGTGGCCGTCTACGCCACCAAGGAACTGGGCATGACCACCGGCAACGTCCTCTCCGCCATCCTGATCGGCTCCGCCTTCCAGCTGGGCCTGATCCCGCTTGCCGGTGCCCTCACGGACCGCTTCAACCGCCGCCTGGTTTACGGCATCGCCGCCGTCGGCACCGCGCTGTACATCCCGCTGTTCTTCTTCATGATCCAGGGAAAGTCCGTCGCCATGCTCACCCTCGGCGTTGTGATCGGCCTGGCCTTCCACGCCTTCATGTACGGCCCGCAGGCCGCCTACATCACCGAGCAGTTCCCCGTCCGGCTGCGCTACGCCGGCAGTTCGCTGGCCTACACGCTGGCCGGCGTCATCGGCGGCGCCGTCGCACCCCTGGTGTTCACCGCCCTCTACGCCGCCACCGGCAACTGGTACCTGATCGCCGGGTACCTCACGGTCGCCGCGGTCGTGACGGTCGTCGGCCTGGCCCTGGGCCGGAACCCGCAGACCAAGGAAGAAGAACGGCTCCTGCAGGAAGCCCACGCCTAAGCGGCGCGGATCCCATTCGAGGCACCGGCAACGAAGAAGGCAGCTGATGATTGAGACAGCGGGGGAAACCCTGGCAGTACAGAAGGCGGCAGCGTCCAAGGTGGGCTCCGTGCGGGCCGTGGGAACCCGCGCGGTACTCGCCGAGCTCTCCGGAACCCAGGACGTGCTGGCACTTCAGGCGCTGCTCCTTGAAAACCCGCTGCCGGGCCAGCTGGACGTCCTCGCCGCGGCCGAGACCGTGCTGGTCACGGCGGACTCGCCGGCAGCCGCCCGGCGGATCGCCGCCCGGCTGCTCCGGCTCGACCTCACCGCCCCCGTGCAGCGGGACGGCGAGCTGGTGCTCATCGACACCGTGTACGACGGCGAGGACCTCGCCGAGGTGGGGCAGCTGACCGGCCTCGCACCCGACGGCGTGATCGCCGCCCACACCGGCCAGATCTGGACCGTTGCCTTCGCTGGCTTCGCTCCGGGCTTCGGCTACATGGTGGGGGAGAACCAGGATCTCGAGGTGCCGCGGCGCAGCTCGCCGCGCACCGCCGTCCCTGCGGGCTCGGTGGCGCTGGCCGGCAACTATTCGGCCGTTTACCCGCGCCGCTCGCCGGGCGGCTGGCAGCTGATCGGCCGCACCGGCGCCAGGATGTGGGACCTGGACCGGGAGCAGCCCGCCCTGGCCGCCCCCGGCCACCGGGTGCAGTTCCGTGCCGTCCGGGACGTCGTGACCCTCGCGCCGGAGCGCCCTGCCCACGCTTCCTCTGCGGAGGTGGCGTCCGGCCTGCGGATCGTCGCTCCGGGCCTGCAGAGCCTGATCCAAGACCTCGGCCGCTACGGCCACTCCGCCCTGGGCGTGTCCGCCGCCGGCGCGCTGGACCGCGCCTCGCTGCGCCGGGCCAACCGCCTCGTCGGGAACGCGCCGTCGGCCGCCGCGGTGGAATCTGTCGCCGGCGGGCTGTCGGTCCAGGCCGTCGGGGACCAGGTCCTCGCCGTCACCGGAGCGCCCGCGGAGCTGACCGTCGAGACACTGTCCCGTGCCGACTCGGTCGATGATGACTTCGACACAGCGTGGCGGACCGTCCCGATGGCCACCCCCTTCGCCCTGCTCGACGGCGAAGTCCTGACCACCGGCGCCCCGCAGAGCGGCTTCCGCAGCTACCTCGCCGTCCGCGGCGGCGTGGACACCGCCCCGGTGCTGGGCAGCCGCTCCACGGACACCATGTCCGGGATCGGCCCCGCACCGCTGGCCGCCGGCCAGCTTCTTGCCGCCGGCGGGGAAGCCGAGTCCGGCGTCGTCGGACACCCCGAACTGCAGCCGGACTTCCCGGGCACCGGCGTCACCGTGCTCGACGTCGTCCCCGGCCCCCGCGCCGACTGGTTCGATCAGGCGGCCCTTGACTCATTGTGCGGCCAGGACTGGGAAGTGAAACCGCAGTCCAACCGGGTGGGCATGCGCCTGCAGGGAACCCCGCTGCAGCGCACCCGCCAGGGCGAACTCGCCAGCGAGGGCACCGTCGCCGGCGCCCTGCAGGTTCCGCCGGAAGGACTCCCCGTGCTGTTCCTGGCCGACCACCCGATCACCGGCGGCTACCCGGTGATCGCCGTCGTGGTCGACTCCCAGCTGGACCGCGCCGCCCAGGTCCCGATCGGCGGGAAAATCCGCTTCCGCTGGGCCGAGATCCCCATCACCGAGAACGCCACCCCCGAACAAGAAGCGAGTAACTGATGCGCAAGGTCCTGATCGCCAACCGCGGAGAAATCGCCGTCCGGATCGCCCGGGCCTGCGACGACGCGCAGCTGGCCTCCGTCGCGGTCTACGCGGACATCGACGCCGACGCCCTGCACGTCTCCGCCGCGGACGAGGCCTACGCCCTGGGCGGCAACTCGCCCGCGGACACCTACCTGAACATCCCCAAGCTGCTCGCCGCCGCGGCCGCCTCCGGCGCCGACGCCCTCCACCCCGGCTACGGCTTCCTGTCCGAGAACGCCGACTTCGCCCAGGCCGTGCTGGACGCCGGGCTCACCTGGATCGGTCCCGCCCCGGACGCCATCCGGCTGCTCGGCAACAAAATCACCGCCCGCGAGACCGCCGTCCGGGCCGGAGCCCCGCTGGTGGCCGGCAGCGACGGCCCGGTGGAATCCGCCGCCGAGGCCCGCGCCTTCGCCGAACAGCACGGCCTCCCGATCGCCGTCAAGGCCGCCTTCGGCGGCG
>CALMVY010000136.1 GCA_937873245.1 uncultured Arthrobacter sp.
GTCTGCCGGACCGGGGTGTACCCGGCGGCGCGCAACTGCTCCTCGACATACCGGCCGGATTCCTCATACCCGGACGTACCCGACGCGCGGTTCCCGCCGTTGTCATCGGCGATCCGCTGCAGCGCTTCCAGATGGCCCACCATGCCACGGCCCTTGAATTCCTCCAGCACCGCCCGCGCATCCGCCCCGCCCCCGGGCTCCAGCCGCGAGGAGGCCGTGCATCCCGAGAGTACGAGGCCGATCACAAGAATGATCGCCGCCGCGGCAGTCCTTCCGAGCCTTTTTGTCATGCGGGCACCCTCCAAGTTACGAAGATAGCGCCGATGCCGTTCCAGAGAAAGAGCCGGAACCGATCACGCCACGCCCTAGAGGAATTACAGCGAGCCGGTTGGAAGCGGGACGGGGACGGGTGCGGGGTCGGAGAACGCCAGCCTCGGCACCAGGACCAATGCCGCGGCCGCGGCCAGGCCCGTCACTCCGCAGATCGTCCACACCGTGAGGTAGCCGGCCAGCGGCGCCGCGGTTTCGCCGGGGCCCGCGGCGACGGCCCCTGCTTCGCCGAGGACGTGGCTGAGCAGCGCGATGCCAAAAACGGCGGACGCGAAGGCCCCGCCTATCGTTTTGGTGGTGTTGGTCAGTCCGGTGGCCATCGCCGTCCGGTTGAGGGGTGCGGCGGCCGCAGCCGCCGACGGAAGCGCAGCAACGAGGGCTCCGGAGCCGATGCCGGCAACCGCCATGTTGACCAGGGCCTGGACGAGGCTGCCGTGGAAGGGCAGGAACAGCAGATATCCCGCGCCCACCAGGGCCGCGGCGCAGACGAGAGTCCAGCGCGGGCTCAGCCACCGTGTCACCAGCGGGTAGAGCAAGGCGCCCACCAGCAGCGCGAGCACGTAGACGCCGATGATGATCGAAACCTGGCCGGCACGCAGGCCCAGCCCGTAGCCGTGGACGGAAGGATCGGTCCGGGCGAATGTGGACAGCGGCGCCTGCGCGCCGAGCACCGAGACTCCGAACAGGAACGCCGTCAGCTGCACCGGCCACATGGACTTACTGCGCAGCATTCGGATGTCCACGAGCGGATCCTCGCGGCTCAGCTCGAAGCGCGTGAAGGGGATGAAGACAAGAATCCCGGCGACCACCAGCGCCCACGGCCACCATGCGCCCGGGCCGTTGAGCCGCATGAAGGTCAGGCCGGAGGTGATCAGCAGGAGCCCGACGGCGAGCAGGCTGAATCCGCGCGTATCCACCCGTCCGCCAACTCGTTCGGCGGACTCCGGCACTCCGAAGCGGATGGCGAACCAGCAGCCGGTGACGGCCACGGCGGGGATCATCAGCACGAGCTGCAGTTGGCCGGCGAGGGACTCCACGAGGGCTCCAGCGGCAAGGGCACCCGCGATCACTCCGAATTCCAGCGCGCCGACGAGGAGCCCGGCCGCGCGCCGGGTGCGGGCGGCGCCGTCGGGCATCCGGTGCACCCGGCTGAAGATTAGGGCGATCTCCAGCGGCAGCCAGACCACGTAGAAGCCCTGCAGGGACCAGGCTGCCAGGAAGGTCCAGAAGTCCGGCGCGAGCGCCACGCCCCAGGACGCCGCAGCGGTCAGCGCGGTGGACACGAGCAGGATCCTCCGGTGCCCGTACATGTCCCCGAGCTTGGCCAATACCGGGACGGCCAATGCGCTGACCATCAGCTGGGCCGCCTCGAACCAGTTGACGTCGCCGTCGTGGATGCCGAGGTGGCGGGCGATGTCGGTGAGGATGGGCGTGTAGTAGCCCTGCAGGATCCCGCTGGTGACTTCGACCAGACACAGAAAAGCGAGGACGCGGCGCATGGCAACCTTCCGGGCGGGCTGGGCAGCTGGAGGCCA
>CALMVY010000137.1 GCA_937873245.1 uncultured Arthrobacter sp.
CCGCTGCTTGCCCTTCGGGTTGCCCCGGCTCCGTCGGACACAGCTACGCGATGCTCCGCCAGCAGCCAAAAAACAACGGGGGAGAAGGGAAGCTGGCCGGTCACCTGAGCCGCCCCCGCCCACCGAATCCTCAGCAAAGGGACACAAAACCATGAACGACGAAAACCGCACCGCACGCGCCGCCCTGACCCGCCTGTTCGAACCCGGCGACATCGTGGGCCGGGCACTGGTGGCCAAACACGGCGCACACGCCGCGCTGAGGATTGCCATCGGCGCCCGTCCTGCCCGGCCGTTCTGGGACGTCACGGCCGAGGAGCTGGCCGAAGCACTGAGCCGCTGGGCACCGCGGATCCACGACCTTGACCCGGAGAAGGACCTTGCCGCCATCGAACGCCTGGGCGGCGGGTTCCTTGTCCCCGGCGACGAGCACTGGCCGACAGGTCTGGACGACCTCCCCGACGCTCCGTGGGGCCTCTGGTACCGGGGCAACCTCGGGGCCGGGATCCCGGCGCCGTCCCGGTGCGCCGCGGTGACCGGTTCACGTGACAGCACCAGCTACGGCTCATCCGTCACCGGGGAGATCGCCTATGGGCTGGCGCAGCGTGGAATCTGCGTCATCGCCGGTCTTGCCTACGGCATCGACGCCCACGCCCACCGCGCCGCGCTGGCCGGAACCGTCGGCGACGGCCCGGCGACCATCGCGGTGCTGGCCGGCGGCCTTGACCGGGATTACCCGTCAGGGAACGCGGACCTCGCGGCCTCGATCCGCGCCAACGGCCTGACCCTCTCCGAACTGCCGCCCGGAAGCGCCCCGACCCGGCACAGGTTCCTGCAAAGGAACCGCATCATCGCCGCCCTTGCAGGGGTCACCTGCGTGGTGGAAGCCCGCTGGCGTTCCGGTGCGCTGAACACCGCGCACCACGCCGAAACCATCGCCCGGCACGTCGCCGCCGTTCCGGGCAGCGTCCACAGCGCCAACTCGGCCGGATGCCACCGGCTCCTGAAAGAAGGCGGCGCGGTCCTGGTGACCGGCGCGGCCGAACTCACCGAACTGCTCGCCAGCTAAACCCGGGGAGGTGGCCGGTCCCGTGTGTAGGCCGGTCACCGCTGGCGGTCCGCTGCCCGCGGCCGGTTTTGCCGGGTGGTTGCCCGGCGGCGGACCGCCGTTCGGCGCGAAGGGATGCGCGAGGTCCCCTGCTGCCGGCGGCAAGCCCTGGGCGCGGACTACCCGGGCGGCCGGAGGGGGCCAGGGGGCAGTGCATGCTCGCAGGGCTCGCACCGATAGCGGGCGTCCGCTGGCGCGGCCGGCTGTTGGGCCCGGCGCCGGCGTCGCAGAGCTCCGCCGTCCCCGGACCTGGGGTGTCTACGACGTCTTTTGGCTGCTGTCCTGACGGATTGTACGTGTCCGCTCCGGCCCGTCTAGCCCCTCCTTCGTCGGGGCCTGCGGCCCGCAGAATCGGCTCCGGCGCTCCTGCGTCGCTGATTTCCTCCGCAGATTCCACGGTCCTTGCCTGCGGTAGACAGGCCTCCGTCGGCCACAGCTCGCAAGCTTCGCCAGCAGCCAAAAAACAACGGGGGGAGAAGGGGAGCTGGCCGGTCACCTGAGCCGCCCCACCCACCGGAATCCTCAGCAAAGGACTTTCAACCATGAACGACGCAATCCGCATTTCCAGCCCCGCCGACATCCTCGGCTTCATCCCGCACACGCTCGGGTTCGCTCCCCGGGAGTCCTTCGTGTTCCTGACCCTGCAAGGGAACACCCTCGGCGCCACCCTGCGCGTCGACGCACCCCTGTCCGGGGATCCCGTCGGTTTCGCACGGTCCATGGTGGACTACCTCGCAGTGGACGCGCAGGCCACCTCGGTCCTGCTGGCCATCTACACGGACGACGCCCCGGCCGCCGCGGCGCCGCGCCCGTTCCACGACCACGTCGAGGCCGTGATCCAGGAGCTGGAGACCGCAGGAACCCCGCTAAAAGACGCATGGCTTGTCACCTCCGAGCACTGGCAGAACCTGCTGTGCGACAGCGACGCCGGGTGCTGCCTGCCCGAACCGCTGGAATCCATCACCGATGGACACCTGAACGCAGAACTGATCTTCCGGGGGAGCAGCTACCAAAAGGAACCCGGCACCACCTACGCGCCGTTTACCGGTCCGGCGGACACGGCCGAGCAGATCCGCGAGGCCCTGCCCGGAGTATTTGCCGGAGGGCTGCACACCGGCCGGACTCTGTGGGCCGATGCCCTGACCCGGGACGGCTGGACGGACCCGGCAACAGCGGTGGAACTGCTGGCATGCTTTCAGCGCCCGGACCTGCGCGACGTGATGTTCTGCAACGTCATCGACCCGGAACAGCCCGACGCGGAGGGGAGCGGGGACCTGCTGATCGGGCAGGGCATCACGCCGGACTGGGACCGGGTCGACCGGGCACAGGAAAAGGCACGGCTCCTGATCGACGCGGCACCGGAAGGCTACCGTGCACCGCTGCTGACCCTGATCGGTTGGCTGGCGTACCTCAAAGGCCAGTCCTCCGTGGCCGGAGACCATTTCACCCTCGCGATCGCGGACACCCCCGGCTACCGGCTCGCTGAGCTGATGGAACAGCTGGTAAACCGGGGAACCATCGCCCCGGTAGCGCAGGACGCAGCCACCGCCTACAAGAGGAACCGCTAGGAACAAAGGGGGCCGGACCGGCAACGGTTCCGGCCCCCTCCGTGGTGGCGGCCTCCCCCGCTGGCGCTCCTCCGGCCGCCGATCAACGCTGACGCGGGCGCAGCACCATGAGCGAGGCAAAAGACTGCCGCCGGGCTACAGTGAGAAGGCAACGAATCCCACTCACGCCATGGAGTAGAACCTTGAGCCACGACTTCATCCTCACGGACGACGACGCCGCACCCGCCGGCGCCACCCACGCCCAGGACGTGCTCGAGCTCTCCCTGCTGACCATGGAGCAAGGGCCCGCCGCCGTGGACATTTCCTGGGAAAAATCCCCGCTGGACCAGTAACTTCCCGCAGCGACGACGCTGCCCCACAAGTTTCCTTTTGCTGAGGGAAAAACAGAGGCCGGCCCCTACAGGGCCGGCCTCACCCTTTTAAAACACCCCCTCACCTGTCATGGCCCTTCCGGCCAGGATGCAGCGACCGCACCGCGAGGAAAGGTCCTCGCTGCGCTCGGGCTGTAGAAGCGTTTTTCTGTTTTTTGCTGCTGTCCTGCGGATCGTACGTGCCCGCTCCACCGGCTCAACCGTCCTGCGGACGGCAGCACACCGGATGGACTGTGTCGGCGCTGCGCTTATTTCCTCCCACAACCCATCCGCCGCTTGCCCTTCGGATTGCCCCGGCTCCGTCGGACACAGCTACGCGAAGCTCCGCCAGCAGCCAAAAAACAACGGGGGAGAAGGGGAAGCTGGCCGGTCACCTAAGCCGCCCCCGCCCACCGAGAAGGAATACAACCATGCGCGAAAGGACGTCCCGCGAGCCCTACCCGGGAACACCGACTGGGAGAGGGCCACCCCCTAAACAACCCGCAGGAGTCCATTGACAACATCATTGAGATTCCTTCGGATTCTAGGCGTCCGCTCCACCCCGTCTAGCCCCTCCTTCGTCGGGGCCTGCGGTGCAGGAAGTTCCCTCCGGCGCTCCTGCGTCGCTGATTTCCTCCGGGAATTTCCCGCCCCTTGCCCTGCGGGTAGACAGGGCTCCGTCGGCCGCCGAGCAAGCGAGCTTGCCAGCAACCAAAAAACAACGGGGGGAGAGGGGAAGCTGGCCGGTCACCTGAGCCGCCCCACCCACCGGAATCCTCTGCAAAAGGAGCAACACCATGAACACCACACCCACTCTCGAAATGCTGGACCCGGCCACCCTGACCGTGGACATCAACGTCCGCAAAGACGCCGCCCTGACCGCCGATTTCATTGCCAGCATCAAAGAGCACGGCGTGATGGAACCTGTCATCGCCCACCGCAAGGACGACGGCACCGTGCATGTCCTGATGGGACAGCGCCGCACCCGCGCCGCCGTCGAAGCCGGGCGCGCCAGCATCCCGGTGATGATCATCGAGTCCCCGGAGGAAGCAGAACGGATAGTGACCCAGGTCGTGGAGAACATCCAGCGCGCCGAACTCACCGAAGCGGACGAAGCTGACGCCTACCACCAGCTGTCCCTGATCGGCGTCTCAGCCGCCGCGATCGCCAAGAAGACCGGACGCACCAAGACCACCGTGGAAGGGGCGCTGAAAGCCAAAGCCTCGAACGCCGGAGCCGCCGCCCTGGGCAAGGGATACACCATCGATGAAGCGCTCATCATGGCCGACTTTGAAGGGGACGAGGACGCCACGGAGGAATTAGAGTCCGTCATTGCGGACGAACCCGATCAACTCCTGCACGTCGCGCAGATGCTCCGGGACCGCCGCGACCGCGCCGCCGCACTCGCCGCACTCATCGCCGAGCTCGAGGCCAAGGGCAAGACCATTGTGGAGGACGCCGGGCACTACGCCAACGAAGAGAACCTGTACGTCTCGGCCGCGAAGCGGGCCGACGGGGAACCGGCCACCGACGAGGACGCCAACGCCTACCTGATCAGCACCGACTACCGGGGCCAGCACAACGCCCAGCCCGTCATCACCGGCTGGAAGGACCTGGGCTTCACCCCGAAGTACGAACGCTACGCCGGCGGCACCCAGGCCCAGAAAGGCCCGATGACCGACGAGCAGAAAGCCGAGCGGAAGACCCTGATCGCCAATAACCGCGAGATGGAAAGCGCCACGAAGGTCAGGCGCGAGTTCGTGAAGACCCTGCTTTCGCGGAAGACCGCGCCGAAGGGCTGGCAGTACTTCACCGTCCACGCCATCACCCACGACCCCGAAACCGCCAGCGGCTACGACGGCAAGGTCGCCACCGAGATGATCGGAGCCAAGACCGGCGAGGACACCGACCGGTGGGGCTGGAACCCGTTGCGGGACCACACCGCCAAAACCACCGCACGGCCCGAGTTCTCCCTCATCGCCCTGATCTGCGCCGGGTATGAAAAGACCATCCAGAAAGACTCATGGCGGTCCGCCGAGAAGCGGCACTTCCACTACCTGCACCAGCTCACCACCTGGGGCTACACCGCCAGTGCCGTGGAGAAGATAATCATCGATAACCACACCGCCGAAGCCGAGTAGCCTGAAAGTGTGCCGGGCGGCTGGATCCCCCAATACAGTCGTCCGGTCACTCACCCCAGCAAGGCCAGGAACCGTCCGGAAGTGGGGCGGTCCGCCGCCCAGGGCGAACCACAGCAGCCACTCACCAGCGACGGACCGCCATTAACCGCGACCACGCACCAGCACGCCATCACGCCCGCGGGACCAGGAACAACGAGGTTCCCCGACCCGTGGCAGCACCACAAACCATTCAGCTAGCTGAACCACATATTTCCTTTGCAGAGGAAACCAGGAAGGGCCGACGCCCACTAGCGTCGGCCCTTCCGCCTTCTCAGAATCATGGAGTACTCGTAGCCTGAATCAACCCCTCGATCCCGCTTTTCGAGGATCGGAAACCGGGGCAGCGCGGCGAGGATTCGGAAGATGGTTCGAAACGCAATTAGTATTCACGGCATGACCTTCCCGGATTCCCCTATCTCCGCGCTTCCGGCCGAAACTCAAGCGGACTTCGAGACGAGTTACTTCCACATGAGGTTTAGGGGTGGCCGCTTCGAGGGAAGCGTCGGCATGCCAATGGCCGCAATGAGCGAGATGACGTACCTCAACGATCTGATTATGGAAGTCGCGCGTGTACTTTGGCGGCGTCAAAAAGGCGTCAAAAGAGCTCGCGACTATCCCTCTGAGCCGATATTACGGGTCGAACGTTTCGCCAAAGGGAGCGCAATCCCGCTGATTGATAGGGACGGTGCCAGCAGCGTCCTCACCGGCGACCCCTACGATCAAAGCCGAGACTTGGTGGAGAAGGCCTTTTGGGGAATAGTCGACGAGGCTGAACTGCCCGAAGAGTTTCCCCTCGAATGCGATGACCAACTTCGCCGGTTCAGGAAGACCCTCCAAGCGGAAGAAGACGCCGAGTTTCTGCAGAAGGACGAACGCGGCGTCTGGAAAGAACGTCGCTACACGCGGCGGCTCCGAACTCAATTCTGGACGGCCTTCGATACGTCCAGCGAGCAGAGGGTTCTCCTCGTTGGTCAAGTGGATTCATTGGCGAGAAAATCCTCTGGTTTCGTTTTCGAAAGACTGGGGGGACAGAAACTCGACGCGAAATTTCAATCCCCGTCAATGTGGGACGATCTCCATACTGCATTGGGAAAATCCTCGACGCACCCATATTGCCGGCTTGAGGCCACCGTGGACGTTGACTATATGCAGCGCGTGCGTAAGATTCTCCTAACGCACAAGGTGGAGGTGATCGACGTGGATCCGATCCATTGGGCTGCTCGATTCGTGGAGCTTTCGACCTATGCTGACGAGTGGATGCCTGGGGCCTCCGCGGTAACTGCGGACAGCTTGGAGCGAACTGACCAGTTGCTCCATCTGGCAGTCGGTCTGTCCCTCCCGCAACCGACCATATTCGCTTCCCTTGATGGAGGGACGAATCTGGTTTGGGACAGCGGTGATAGCCGAACGACCATATACGTCGAACCGGACCATCCATACGAAGTTGAAAATGTCCCCAGTGGGCCGCTCGCACCCTTCGAGACGATTGATGCAGAGGCAGCAGTCTTGCAGGTCAAGGGGTATGTACGTGGATAACGCAGCGTCCGCGGTCTCAGGCGATCTGTTGGAAGAGATCAAACGTCCGGAATTCCGCGCCCTGGAGATCCTTCTGGAGGACCGAAACGAGATCCTGTGGCGCCAGGTACACCCTAATAACGTGAGCGAAGGCGTCGTAAACAACGTCGCATTCGACGAGGTCATATCGCCTGAGGCTCTGGTTGGTACCCCCAAAGCAAGGTACGAAGTCTCGGCTTCGATGGCCTCCGCTGTTTCAGCTCAGGACGCATACGAGCATTTTACTAAGAACCATCTGAGCGCTGGTTCGTACGCCGTCAGTGTTGGCGACGTTCAGACATCCTGGGCACGAGCAATAGACGATAGCGCCACATACACTTCCCAAGGCGACGTGGTAGGTCACGCGATCATTGATTTGAGGGGCATGCCGCGCGTCCTGCAGAAGCGGGCGCGCTCCATTCTCGCGCTGGCTGCTACCCGTAATCGCCGCAAGTTCCCGCTAGAAAACCCGTAAACCAACGACTGAGACCGGCCGTGTGGGAAACGTCAGGAGAGCTGGGGCCACGCTCGTTCCTGTTGCCCCATCGAATCTGAGGTGTGGGAACGGCTGGGGCGTGACTATCTGTTCCCCTTGGCGCGGTTGTGCAAGACACACAGCATTTCGCAATTGTCGAGATCGGTTGCACCGCCGTTCGACCACGCAGTCACGTGGTCGGCGTCCATCTCGTTCTGTTTGTAGATGCGGGTCTTGTTGGCGTTGTCGCCGGTCGCACACACCGGGCAGTTGGATACGCCATCGGACCTGGCTTTCAGCGTCTGCCGCTCGTAGGCGACCCGCTTCGTCTTGTCGTCGAACAACCTGATCGAAAGCAGCTGTGCGTGCTTCTTGCCACCCAGCAGGTACTCGTAGATTCCCTTGCTACTCTGCACTGCCGGGTCACCACGGAGCTCGTCAACATCGGCGTTGATCTGAACAGCGTTGTATGCGTTCGAGTGGTGGAGCTCGTACAACCGACCCCACTCGAGGCCGCGCATCTCTTTGTCCGGCGGTCGCGTGAAGACGCTGCCGACCCAGTCGATCACCGACATGAAGTACGTTTTCAGACCATTGATGCGGGCGTCCTGGCGGTGCTGTGCAAGGTGGGCGTCAATGCTCATACCTTGGGCCGAGGCGACCCAGTCCAGCGCGACCGCGAGGACCTCCTGCCGTTTCGGGTCGCCATTGATATAGGAGGACCACTTCTGCATGTTCGCGTTGTTCGAGTTGCTGAACTCGGCCTTCGCCGCGGTGACGAACGGTCCGGAGTAGATCGCATTGAGCAGCTCCTGCTTGTTGAGGGGTACGCCAACGATGTTGATGGTCTGGAACCATTGCTTGATCTCGTCCTCGGTGCCGTCGCACTCGTAGATGTCGAGCTGGGTATCCAGGATCGTGCGCTGCTGGTCCTTGGTCAACGATGTGAATGTTTGCTCTCTGCCGTCGACCTTGATGGCGAATTTTCCGGTGATGAACCGGCCGATGCTGGTGATGCGCTGCTGCCCGTCGAGAATTTCGAGCGTCTGGCCCTCGACGTTGAAGTAGATCAGCCCGAGTGGGTACCCCTTGAGCAATGAGTCGATGACCGCGACGTCGCGCTTGCCGTCGTTGTAGATGTAGTTGCGCTGATACTCCGGCTGGATGACAAGCCGGCCCGACAGGCCGAACAAACCCTTGCCCTCAAGTTCGTTGTAAACGAAGCCTTCGAGGACTTTCTCGACGGTGTAGTGCTTGAGCTCGGTTTTCACGAGGCGGCCTTCCGATGACGGATGATGATTCGCTTGTAGGCCGTGTGGTAGGTCGGTTCAGTCAGCCCGAGACGTCGGTGCCCCGCACTGTTGCCTCCGGTGCCGCCCTGCGCGTAGTAGGTCTTGACGAACTCGTCGCCCAGGGTCCGGACACCGATCCGGCGCAGCCCGTCCATGTCGTCGCCGTGCGCGAGGATCTCGAACTGGTCGGGGTTGTACTTGTCCAGGAAGGTGATCGGCACTCCCATGATCCCGTCAAAGTCGCTGGGGATCGAGTCGATCCACGCGATTTCGAGGGCCTCGGGGAAGTTGTAGTACCGCTGGTATCCGACCCCGCGGACGTCCTTGTGCTTGGAGAATCTGATGTTGTCATCGATCGTCATCAGCTGCAGCGGTTCGTGCCGACGGCCGTGGTCGATGTTGGTGAACCAACACGCGTTGCCGAGCCTTGTGAAGTCGTGCTCGTCTGTCGACGGGTAACCGAGCCGCTCGGCCTTGAGGCGATCTGACTCCCTGATCGTCGCTCCCTTGGGTACGCCGAACACCATGTCTGTGCTGTTGGCCGTCGCGCCCTTCCAGAGTCGGTTCTGCTGGATCAGAGGAAAGATCTCCATATAAGTTGTGGCGTTGCTGTTCCCGATGATCGAGAAGGTCTTGCCGCCTTCGACGAGCCAGCCGACGAAGGCGCGGAACAGGCTGAACGGCGGGTTGGTGATGATGATGTCTGCCTCGTCGCGCAGCGTGGTCACTTCGGCGCTGCGGAAGTCTCCATCGCCGTCGAGGTACTCCCACTGCAGGTCGTCGATGTTGATGACGCCGTCGCCGTTGATGTCGTTGCGCTTGAGGACGAACTTCTTGCCATTGGCGTGCGACTTGGTCGCGTCGAATTTCGGGTCGTCCAGCTCGAAGAGCGTGGGCTCGTAGGAGAATAGTGTCGGGTTACTGTCAGGGGCGTAGGAGGTCGAGATGAGCTTCTTCAGCCCGAAGTCGACGAAGTGCAGGGCAAAGAACTTCGCGAAGTTGCTCCACTCTGGGTCGTCGCACGGCAGGAGCACGATCTTGTCGCGGAAGACGTCGGGGTCGAACTCGAGGTAGGCGTTTATCTCGCGCTCGATGTCCGCCCACTGCGTATAGAACTCATCGTTCTTTGCTGCCTTGGCCGCGTTGAGGCTTGAGGTCCTGTTCGCGGTCTGTGTCGTCATGCTCGTAATACCCCGTTCGCCCGGCGTTGTTGCGCCGGAAGTGGGGCGCGTCTTGCGTGAACATCATATCGACGGGCGAGCACTTCGACTGGCAGGTGGGGCTGAGGGCCGCACCTGGTCTCTGTCGTCAGGTCGTATCCAGACCACCACCTGATTCCGCCCTCGACTTCGTCGAGATCCCCACAATGCTCTCCGACATGGGAGCAACCTCTCTGCGGGCACGGAGAGTCCAAGTATTCGACGAATTCTGCTTCCTGAGCCATGTCGGACTACGCAGACACGACGTCAAATACGACCGATTTGCAGTGGTGATTGCGGTGCGTATGAGTAGCGGGCTATGTCAGGGGCAAGTGCCAGCGCCCGGAGCTCAAAACTCGGCTCCGTGTCAATCTTGGTCAGAACGCTGGACTGGGCGTTTTTGACCACCCTGTGCGAGCACGTGGGGATGATCCGCGCGTACTACGATCGCCGCCGGGAGGAGCTGAAGACGGCGGCTATGTCCTGAAAGCCCTTCGTCTTTCCCGTCTTGGCAAGCACGGCCAGACAAAGAATAAACGGCATCAATCGTTTTGCGCACTCAACGACGGCTAGGCCGAGGGATAGGGACAGTATTTCGTGGGTCATGGAGCTCCTGCTTTCAGCTTTGAATAGGTGGTTGCCTAGTGCCGCCGTGAAGCAAGAAGTTCGCTGAAGGTGGCCTCGGGCTCCGATCTCGCTTCGGAAGGGCCCCTTCAGTAGTTACCTTGAGCGTTCAGGTCGCGGGCCTGCCACGATGCTCAGCCCCCTAGGAAGGCCACCAATAAGTAATCTGCTACGGGCCCTAGGTCGGTATGCCCTAACAGTGATTCGATCCTGCCATATCGACAGCGGTTGTGTCAGTAGCGCCATGTCAGCGCCCCCGTGTGACTTTCAGAAGCCGCGTGCGCACTTCACGCGCCTTCTGTCACATACATAGAAGCAGTATCCCTTTGCATGACTTAGAATAAATAACGGGTTAAGTGACAAATTCTGAGTCCAGCGTGATTTGGAATCACGCTGTCACTTAAACGAACGTATAAATGACAGGGGGCCAAGCCATGTTGATCGGCTACATGCGGGTGTCGAAGGCGGACGGGTCGCAGAGCACCGACCTGCAGCGCGACGCACTGCTGGCCGCGGGCGTCGACCCGTTGAAGCTCTACGAGGACCATGCCTCGGGGAAGAAGGACGACCGCCCGCAACTGGCGGCCTGCCTGAAGGGCATGAATGCCGGCGACACCCTTTTGGTGTGGAAGCTGGACCGGTTGGGACGGGACCTGCGCCACCTGGTGAACACCGTCCACAACCTGACCGAACGCGGCATCGGGCTAAAGGTCCTCACCGGTGAGGGCGCTGCCATCGACACCACCACGGCCTCGGGCAAGCTCGTGTTCGGGATCTTCGCCGCCCTGGCCGAGTTCGAACGCTCCCTCATCTCCGAGCGCACCGTCGCCGGCCTGGCGTCGGCACGGGCCCGCGGACGCACCGGAGGCCGCCCGTACAAGATGACCCCGGCCAAGGTGCGCCTGGCCATGGCCGCCATGGGGCATAAGGAAACCAAGGTCGGCGCCCTCTGCACGGAACTGGGTGTCACCCGCCAAACCCTCTACCGCCACGTCTCCCCGAGCGGGGAGCTGCGGCCGGACGGTGAGAAACTACTCTCGCGATAGCAGTAGACCCGCCCGTACCAGCAGCGGCCGGCATCACCGCCCTGGCCAGCGCATCGGGCCTCGCCGGCGTTCCCTTTCACGCCCCGTCACCGGTCGCTTCACCGGACAGGGGCTACGGGACGCCGATGGACTCCACCTCGCAATGATGCACTTCAGCGGTGTGTGCGACCGGTGTAGGACCGGCTTACGCGACATGTTGTTGTTCAGTCTTGGCCATATTTGACTATCCGCATGCCCAGTCGAAAGTACCGAAGGAGCGGATGAAGGCGTTCCGGGAGAAGAAAATTCGGCCTCCCTAAAAACATGCAAACGCATGCACCGGGCTGAAATATGTGGAAGACTTGTCTCATCGAAGGGGAGTAGTTCCCAGCGGCCGCGCTTCGCGGACGCAGCGGTGCATCGACATACTGGCATCCTCCTACAGGATGCCCGGTGCGCCACCCGGACTTGTAGGTGCCGGGCGAGCGAGACCTTCGGTCAGACACCACTCTGACCGGGGTTGCCTCAAAATCATGCGGGTCCGGTCAGGGTATTGCCTTGAGGATGATCATGAACAACCTGCCCAAGACGGACACGACAGCCCCCTCCCGGAGCGCCAGCCACGCGGACCTGCGCCGTTGGAGCCAGTACCTGGCCGACGAACGGGCCGAAGCGGCCGTGTACCGGGACCTTGCCGGGCGCCGGACCGGCGAGGAACGCGAGATTCTCCTGGCTCTGGCCGAAGCCGAGACCCGGCACGAACAGCACTGGCTGGACATGCTCGGAGACCAGGTCGGCAAGCCGCGAAGCGGAAGCCTCAGGACCCGCTTCGTCGGCTTCCTTGCCCGCCATTTCGGGTCCGTGTTCGTCCTCGCTCTGGCCCAGCGCGCCGAAGCACGCTCACCATACGCACACGATGTCCACGCCACGGACACCATGGCCGCCGACGAGCAGATTCATGAGGAAATCGTCCGGGCACTCGCCACCAGGGGCAGGAACAGGCTCTCCGGATCCTTCCGCGCGGCCGTCTTCGGCGCTAACGACGGCCTCGTCAGCAACCTCTCCCTAGTGATGGGCATCAGTGCCAGCGGTGCGTCCAATGGGGTTGTCCTGCTCAGCGGGGTGGCAGGGCTGCTCGCCGGCGCCCTGTCCATGGGTGCCGGGGAATACGTCTCCGTCCGCTCCCAGCGCGAACTTCTTGAAGCGTCAACACCGAACGAGGATGCACACGCCCGGCTTCCGCACCTGAACGTCGACGCCAACGAACTGGCCCTCCTGTACCGTGCCCGGGGTATGGCAGAAGAGGAAGCGAACGCCAAGGCCGCCGAGACGCTGCAAAACCCGCACGAAAAGCCGGTCGTGACATCCACTGGGCACGACAAGCATGAAGCTGTCGGCACTGGGCTCGGCGCGGCCAACTCCAGCTTCCTGTTCTTCGCCTCCGGCGCCATCCTTCCCGTACTCCCGTACCTCTTCGGGCTCCAGGGCATCACCGCGCTCATCGTCGCCGGCGTCATTGTCGGTCTGGCCCTGCTGACCACGGGTGCCATTGTTGCGCTGCTCTCCGGTGGAGCTCCGTTGAAAATGGCACTGCGCCAGCTCGCCATCGGCTACGGCGCAGCCACCGTGACGTACCTGCTGGGAATGCTGTTCGGAACCAGCACGGCGTAAACGGCACGACAATGCCGGGCCGGCCCTTCGGATCGGTCGGCCCGGCGGCATCATGCCACCGTCCCGCACCCGGGCTGTCCCTTTGGGGCTGTGACGCCAGGTAACCTGCCGTACCGGAGATGCGCTTCAGCTCACGGCCTGTAGGTCCATCGGGGTAGGTCTCCAGCCTGCGGCTCTGCTGCCGAGTCCTGTAACTTGACGGTTTGGCGTCCATGACGCGCAGGACGGGTTTGCCGTTGACGTCTTGCTGCGGGAAGTGGAGGCGGTACATCGCCTGGTCGACGGCGACGGTGTGGGCGTTGTCGGCGAGTTTGGCGGAGGCCTTGAGCGTCAGGGGGTGGTTCTGTTCGTTGAAGACATCGACGGCAGCAGCTGACAGCTAGAGGCGTCGCGTAAGAGGATCCGCTATCAGGACGTCACAGCAGGTCCAGTTAATTGACGACTGCGCCGCGTAATGACCGCTCCTGCGATCAGGCCCGAGGTCCTTGGGCAGGGCAGCAGAGTGGCTCGGTTGCGGCCGATTAGTTAGGGCGAACTTGGAGTCTTGCGTGGCTGCCGGTCGAGGCAACAAGGGCGGCTACGGCGGCGGCCAGGGCTGGAATGTAGAACCATCCGATGCTTGCGGAGCCGATGACTACGAAGACAACAAGAGCGACAGTAGTCGCGACCGATACTGGAGTTTGCGCGCGTCCTCGTAGGAGGAGCGGTAGCGCGGTCAGGGCCACAGGGATGAGCAACGGCATGACGATAGACGGCCCTACTGTTTCCAGCAGGGTCGGATGGATAACCTGCTCTGGCCCACCAGACGTTAGCTTTACCTGGGTGTACATGGGAACCAGTAAGAGAACCACGGACGTGATTATCGCGAGTGAGACAGCAAGGACTTGGCGAACATTCCAAGAACCCAGACGACGTTTCATATGACTCCCCAGAACCGCCATTTAAAGCTACGACTTAACCGCCATTCCGGGCTAACAGTCACAGGCGTCGGCACGGAGTCCCTCTATGAGGACAGGGCCTCTGGGAAGTCGGTGAAGTCGAAGTGGTCCGCAACGGATTCCGGCGGACTGACCTTTTGGCATCCACGGGGAGGCGTTTTGCGGGCTGCGGGTTCATTCGAAGCGTGTGGCCGTCATAGAGGTATTGCTCCGGATGAGACCGAATGTCGCGGTGACCGCTCCGAGGGCCAGGAGCAGGCTGAGGCCCAGGGCCATGAAGTAGTCGGGTGCCGGCCAGGTCACCCGATAGGTGTCGTCGATGAACGTCACCATCAGCCAGGCCACGAGGAATCCGAGGCCGATCGAGAGCAGCAGCACGGTCAGGAGCGGGACGGCTGCTTCACGGGTGATGATGCGGCGCAGGACGGAACCCGGCATCCCCATCAGCCGCATCAGACCCAGAACCCTCTTCCGGTCCAGGACGGCGGAGGCGGTGGCGACGGCCAGGGACAGGCCGGCGATTGCGATCGCGACGAACATTCCGAGATAGGCGAGCACCGCCAGGCCTTGGATCAGGCGGCCGGTGGACTGCAGATTGAGGTCCAGCGGGGCGGTAGCCGGGACGGCCGTGATGCCTGAACTGTTTAATGCTGTCCGGGCACGGTCCATGGCCTTTGGGGTCCCGTCGGTGCCGAGCACAATCACGACCGGGACCAGTCCGTCCAGGTTGGCGGCGGGCGCTGGGGTCAGTGCCAGTGGCTGCGTCGTCCAGTACTGGAGAAACGAGGTGTCAACGGCGACGGCTTCTGTAGCCGGGATGTCCTCGAACCCGAGGCCGGCCGCGTCTGCGGCGCGAAGGTAGATTTCAGGGCCGGCATCCGGTCCGGAGAGGGCTCCCGGACCGTAGCCAACGGTGGCGCTCAGGATTCCAGGCAGTTCGCTGGCCTGACGGGCGGCCTCCGCGGCTTGGGCCGGGGTGTGTCCGGCGCTCACGGTGGCGTGGAGGCTGGTGGGCTGAAGCAGACCGGGACGGGCCGAGGGTGCCTCAGTGGACTCGATGATGCTGGATCCTCCGGCGAAGACGGAGACGATAAACACGGCGATCACGAGTCCTGATACGGATCGGAAGGTCGCCACGGGGGTTTTGTGGATCCGGCTGGCGGCAATAACGGCCGACGCGCTCCGCGCCTGGCGCAGCCCGACCCGGCTCACGAGGCGGGTCAACCAGGGGCCGACGACCACGATGCCGACGAGGATCAGCAGAAAGCCGACGATAAGAAGCGGTGATTCCAGCCACGGCAGCCTCACCTCTAGGACCCGGATCATAAGGACAGCCGTGATCATGGCGGCCAGGCCCGCGAGCAAGGGCAAGGTCCGCCACATAGTGGGTGTTTTTTCGTGCACGGCCCTCGTCACGCCCAGAGGACCGATTCCTGCACGGGCTGTGCGGTGCGCGGCCACGAGTGCCGAGGCGGCGACGACAAGGGTGATGACGGCGGCGGCGGCCGCCCAGCCGGTGGTCAGATCCGCGGCGAACATTCTGGTTCCGTTGACCGGTATCTGGGCGGCGGCAGGCCTCAGCAAGATGGCCAGCCCGACGCCCAGCACTGCCCCGATCAGACTGGGGACGGCGGTTTCAACCGCGGCGATCCGGGAGACAACCTGTGGGGATGCGCCAATGAGGCGCAGCGTCGCGAAGCGTTCCCGGCGCTGGGCAGCGCCCAGGCTGGTGACAATGCTGATCAGTAGCAGCACGGGGAAGAACACCGCTATGGCCCCGATGGACAGCACCGTGTTGTAGGCGGCCGCGCTGCCACCATAAGGGTTGGTGGTGAAGTCTGACACCAGGAAAGCCCTGCCGCTCTGGCGGAGTTCGGCTTCCGTCGCTCCCGTGACGACGATCAGGGAATCCGGTCCGGGCAAGGCAGCATCGTCAATCGTGCCGGCAAACGTCCCATAACGGTCGCCAAGCTCGTCCCGTGGCGTTGACTCGATGAGGCGCTGCAGCGCCCGGGAAGTGTAGTAGCTGCCCGGCTCCGGAGGGGCGCCGATCCCGGGGATCGTTACGGTAGTCGAGCCCAGGGCGGCGACGTCGCGGCGGTTGATGAGTTGGTCGCGGAAGACCTCCGCCGGGTTGGCCTCCATGAGAACCGTATCGGTGGTCAGCGGCACCGGGGTCCCCGGCCCCGAAATGCCCGGATCGTCCGTCAGGGGAGCGGCCATGGCGGGGCGCCCGGTTTCGCGCAGCCAGGCGCCGCGGTCATCACGTGCGCTCAGGCCGTTGGCGCCGCCCCACAGCAGCAACAGCAGGCACACTCCGACAGCGACCCCTCCGGCGATGCCGGCGAGCCTGCCGTAGCCGGACCGACTGCCGACAACAGCCAGTTTGAGCAACCCGGGATTCACGCGGACACCCGGTATCCGGCGCCGATGGCGCCGTCGCGCACGATGACTTCCCGGTCCGCATACGCGGCGGTGCGGGCATCGTGGGTGATCATCACCACGGTTGTGCCCGCTTCGCGGACCAGCTCGAGCATAAGCGTCAGGACGTTCTCTGAGGCGAGGGAATCCAGCGAACCCGTGGGCTCATCGGCGAACAACACGGCAGGAGACGTCACCATTGCCCGGGCGACGGCGACGCGCTGGGCCTGCCCGCCGGACAGTTCCCCGGGCAGCTTGGCCCCCAGCCCGTCCAGACCGAGGCGGTTCAGCAGATCCGTGGACCGGCGCAGCGCTTCGGGGCGCCTGGTCCCGGACAGGAGCAGCGGGATGGAGACGTTATCCGCCGCCGTGAGCTCCGGCAGCAGCTGGCCGAATTGAAAGACGAACCCGAAATCCGTCAGCCGCAGCCGGGCCCGTTTCGGCTCCCCGAGGGCATTGATCCCTATCGGAGACCGCCCGGCGGGACGGTAGGTCACCGAACCGCCGTCCGGGACAAGAACACCGGCCAGGCAGTGCAGCAGCGTGGACTTGCCGGATCCGGACGGGCCCATGACGGCCAATACTTCCCCTGCGTGGACGTTAAGGTCGATGCCCCGCAATGCCTCGGTCTGCCCGAAGGAGTGGTGCAGGCCGCGGGCACTGAGGATGGGTGCAGCGGTGTCATGGGTGCTCATGCGCTCTGGAGCTCCTTCTTGAGTTGGGTCAGGCGGGCGCTGGTGAGGTCGATCCAGCGCAGGTCGGCTTCGATGTGGAACAGTCCGTGGTCACACATCAGGACCCGCAGCAGATCCGCGTCCTTCTTCATACGGGTCAGTTCACGCATCCGGGCCATGTGTTCCCCGCGTTGCACATCGAGCAGCCGGTCCGCGTCGTCATTGAGCAACAGGGCGATCACCGTCTTGGCAAAGAGCTCGCTTTGCAGGGACTCCGAGGGTACGTCGGGAGTGAAGAGCCACTCGCGCACCCTGTCCTGGCCGGCCACAGTGATCTCGTACTTTTTGCGGTCCGGACCGCCCCCGGACTCCTCACCCAGGGCCCGGATCAGCTCGTCACGGACCATCCGGGCCAAGGTGGAATACACCTGCCCAAAAGCCAGGGCTTTTCCCGCTCCGAAGTAGCGGTCATAAGAATGCTTGAGGTCGTAGCCGTAGCTCGGCTCGCGGCTCAAGAGGCCCAGCAGGGTGAGGGAATTGTTCACGCATCAATCTATACACTGAGTGAATAGTGCGACGCCAGCCTTGCAGCAACGGAAGTCGCCGTGTCGCTGCCCGGATCCCGGGAGGAGTGCCGCCGAGTCAATGCTCGCCGGATTCCAAGGAGGCTGCACGTGCCTAATGTTGCAGCCGAGTATTCACGTCTTACGTGTAGTATGTTTCGTAAGACGTTACTAACGGGAAGGAAAATTAATGGCTACGATCACGGTGCGCATTGACGACGCGGTAAGGGATGCCTTGCAGGCTAAAGCGGAGGAGGAACGACAGACGCTGAGCGACTTTGTTCGAGACCGTCTCCAGGACGCAGTGTTTGCATTCCGAGAAGATGAACGAGGCAAGAGCGAGAGGGATAAGGAGTTGGGACCTGACACCCTGTCGGCTCTCGACCGACACACTCTGTCACTGTTGCATCGAATTCTCGGTCGGGTTTTGCCCGAGGACGCGAACGATGTGGATGGCGACAGGGAGTACCAGCTTGAGCGGGCGAAAGTTCTTGAACGTGGATTTACCAAGGAGTACTGGATGGAGTTCGCCGGCCTTCGCCCCGAGCTGAGCCCACGCAACAGCGAGTTCGTCATGGACGTTCTCGAAATGTTCCGGATAGCGCTCTACAGCATCAACGATCTGCAGGAGCAGGGGGTAGTGATTGATGAATCGCTTCAGCGAGCTCTGACATTCGACGGTTTCGATCACAATGACGCGCTGGAAGGCCAGATGTCCGACTACGTGCGTTTCCTTGTGCAGGACGATAAATGGACCGAACAGGAGGCCTTCGTGCTCGGCCCGGATCGCGGGAACTCTCATCACCAGTCGGTTCCCATTTACTCTCGGATGTTGACTGAGTACCGCGAAGTGAAGCAAAACAAGTCCCGAAAGACGGGCAGGAAGAGTTATCTCCTGACCGAAGAAGAGCTCCGGAGGATCGCGGCTTCCCGGGTTCACCCCTCACGTCGCTAGCCGCCGGCGTCTTTGAAGCGCAGCAGCGGCTCCAGTAAGTGGGGGTGCGGCTGTTAATCCATCGGTGCCTTCGCTAGCGTGGAGGCAAACGGAGGGGGACGGCGCGCATGGCACCGAGGAAATCTAAGAACCACATTGAGGGTCAGCTGAGTCTGGAGTCTTTGTGGGCCGAACCGGAAGAGGTAGTCAATGAACGAGCACGGCAGACACGCCATGGAAACCATGAAGAATCACGATCCGGAGAGCTTCGCGCTGATAGCGGACCCCGAGACGCACTTTTCGACTTTGGGGGAGGAGATCCAGCAGGCGATCTGGGACCTCAGCGAACAGCTGACACCAACCAGGGGTTCGGAACCGCCGCTGGAGTACATCGGGCTGGCGAACATGGCCAAGCTGCGGGCACGCGAGATGGTGTACCAGGAGATGATCTACGCCAGCCTTCCCGCGGAGCCGGAGGAGATGGAGCCGACCTACGGGGCCCAGGAGGACGAGGAGAGCTAGGGGCCGAACCCCAGCAGGAGCCGGCAGCGGTTGCTGCGGTTGGACGATTCCGCCCAGCATCCCAGGCTGACCTTGCGCCATCGGGACAGAAAGCCCGCTTCGCAGCAAACGTTGAAGCGATCCGCATTGTCCGGGAGTTGGAGGACCAGCAGAGGCCGGCCACCGAGGGAGAGCAGCGTTCGTTGGCGCGGTGGTCCAGCTGGGGAGCTGTGCCCCAGCTGTTCGACAAGGCCGACTGGGCGGCCGAGCGCGCCCAGCTGCAGGACGTCCTGAGCGAGCGCGAGTACGCCGCCGCGTCCCGGACCACGACGAACGCCTATTACACCGACGCCGCCCTGGTAAAGGAAATCTGGTCCGCCGTCGACCGGCTCGGCTTCACCGGGGGAGAGGTGCTGGAACCCGGATCCGGCGCTGGAACATTCATCGGATTCGCCCCGGAAGGCGCCCGGATGACCGGCGTGGAGCTTGATCCGCTGACAGCCTCAATTTCCCGTGGCCTGTACCCCGACGCGACGATCCGCAGCGAGTCCTTCGCGGACACCCCGATCAAGACCAACTCCTTTGACCTCGCCGTCGGCAACGTCCCGTTCAGCAAGAACACGCTTTACGACAAGACCCACAACGCCGACTCCCGGCACTCCATGCACAACCACTTCATCCTCAAGAGCCTGGCCGCCGTGAAACCCGGCGGATACGTCGCCGTGCTGACCTCCAGCTTCACCATGGACGCAACCAACCCCACCTCGAGGCGGGAGATGAGCGACATGGCGGACCTGGTGGGAGCCGTGCGCCTGCCCACCGGCGCCCACCGGCGAGCCGCCGGCACCGAAGCACTCACTGACCTGCTGCTGCTGCGCAAGCGCGAGCCGGGCCGGGAGCCTGCCAACACGGACTGGGAAAAGGTCGGGCCCGTCATCATCGACGGCCGCGACGTGAAGATCAACAGCTACTTCGATCTGAACCCGCAAAACGTCCTCGGGCAGATCACCGTCGGGAACGGCATGTACGGCGAGGAAACCGTCAGCGTCAAAGCCGACGACCTCGCCGCCGTCCCGCAGCTGCTCGCCCAGCGGCTCGACGCCGTTGTCCAGGAAGCGCTGGACCGCGGTCTGAACCACGCCCCTGCCGAGCCGGCCCCGGGAAAAACCCCGGCGGCACTGCTGCCGTCCACCGGGCAGGAATGGGACGGCACCATCACCGCCCAACCCGACGGAACCTTCACCGTTGCCCGTGCAGGGGAACAGGTTCCGTTCCCGGTACCCAAAGCACACGCAGCGGAGCTAAGCGACCTGCTGGGGATGCGCGACGGCGCACGCGCCCTGTTGGAGATGGAAGCTTCCGACAGCGAAGACACCCCTGCGATGTCGGCTCACCGAACCGCACTGGCTGACCAGTACACGGCATATGCCGCCAAATATGGACCGCTCAACCGCTTCACGGAATCTGTCCGCACGGACAAAGAAACGGGCGAAGACATCATCACCCGCCGTGCAGCACCCGCCGTGCGGATCCTGCGCCAGACGGACCCCTTCGGCACTCTGCCGCCGGCCCTGGAGAGCTTCAACGAGGAAACGCAGACCGCGACACCGGCGGCTCTGCTTCAGCACCGCCAGGTGGTGGCCCGCAAACCGCTCATGGGCGCGGACACCGTTGACGAAGCCCTCGCCATCGCCCTGGACACCTACGGCGCCCCGGAGCTGGAACAGATAGCGGACCTGCTGGGCGTCACGGCAGAGGAAGCCCGCGAGCAGCTGGGCACGCTCGTGTTCGATGACCCGGAAACCGGCAAGCTCGTCACAGCACCGGAATACCTGTCCGGGAACGTCCGCACCAAGCTCGACGCCGCACGCGCTGCGGCGGCCGAGGACTTGCGCCTGAGCGTGAACGTCACCGCCCTTGAGGAAGTCCAACCGCCGAGGGTCGGCATGGAAGACGTCGAGGCACGCATCGGTGCGGTCTGGATCTCCCCCGAGGAACACCAACGCTTCGTCCAGGACATCCTGGCCGATCCCAACGCCAGCGTTACCAGCGTCGGCAGCGGCATCTGGCGGGTCAAAGCCAACCGGGGAACAGTCCGTTCCACGAACGAGTGGGGAACGGGCCGCCGGCCCGCCCCGGACCTGCTGCAAAGCATCCTGGAACAAAAGAGCATTCAGGTCGAAGACAAAAACGAGGACGGCAAACCCGTCGCCAACCTCGAAGAAACCGAAGCGGCCCAGGAAAAGGCCGAGGCCCTGCAGGAACGCTTCGCCGAGTGGGTCTGGGAAGACCCCGAACGCGCCAGCCGGCTCATTGACGAATACAACCGCCGCTTCAACTCCCTGGCCCTGCGCGACTACACCAAGGAAGGGGGCCGGCTGACCCTGCCGGGGCTGGCTAAGTCCTTCATCCCGCACCCGCACCAGCGCACCGCCGTGGCGCGCATCATCTCCGAACCGGCCGTGGGCCTCTTCCACGAAGTCGGGGCCGGCAAGACCGCCGAAATGGTGATTGGAGCGATGGAACTCAAACGCCTGGGCATGGCCTCCAAGCCCATGGTTGTCGTCCCGAACCACATGCTGGAGCAGTTCACCCGCGAGTGGCTGGAACTGTACCCGCAGGCCCGCCTGCTCTCAGCCGGGTCCGATGACATCAAGACCAACAGTGGAGACCTGGCCGCGCGCCGGCAGTTCGTCGCCCGCGCCGCGGCGAACGACTGGGACGGCATCATCATGACCCAGCAGGCCTTCAAGAGCATCGGCGTGAAAGCCGAAACCATTGAGGCCTACCAGGAGTCGATCATCGCCGACGTCCGGCAGACCATCGTCAACGCCCAGGCCGAAGGCGAAGACCGGACCACGGTGAAGAAGCTTGAAACGAAGCTCCAGGCCGAAGAAGAGCGCATGAAGAAGCTCATGGACACCGCGCCGGACCTTGGACTGACATTCGAGGACACCGGGGTGGACTACCTGTTCGTGGACGAAGCCCACGACTACAAGAACCTGCGCACGGTCACCAACATCAAGGGCGCAGAAATCGCGGGCTCCATCCGGGCCACGGACATGCACCTGAAGCTGGAATACCTGCGCAGCACCCACGGGGAACGCGTCGTTACGATGGCCACCGGCACACCGATTGCCAACTCCATCACCGAAGCCCACGTCATGCAGCGCTACCTGCGCCCGGACCTGCTCCAGGCTGCCGGTGTGGAGAACTTCGACGTCTGGGGAGCGACATTCGGGGAAACCGTCACCGCCATCGAGATGGACGCCGGAGGCCGGCTGAAGAACAAGCCGCGCTTCGCGAAATTCAAGAACGTCCCCGAGATGCTGCGGTCCTTCCACGTCTTCGCCGACGTGAAGCTCTCCGAAGACCTGACCTACCTCAAAAAGCCGGACCTTGCCCGCCGGCCCGGTGACGGGGAACGGCAGCCGGAACTGGTGCTGATCCCGCAGCCGCCCGAACTGGCCGACTACATGAAGGGCCTCGCGGACCGGCTGGATTCCCTCTCCGGCTGGGCTGAGAAGGGCGCGGACAACGCCCTCTCCGTCTACAACGACGGCCGCAAAGCCGCCCTGGACCTGCGCATGGTCGGCATCGAACCCGAATCCGGGACGAAGCTGGACCACGTGGTCGCCAAGACGCTGAAAGTCTGGGAGGAGAACCGGGAGAACGAGTACGAAACCAGCTTCGAATCCGGGATCCCTTCGGCGAACAAGGGTGCGCTGCAGATCATCTTCTGCGACCTCAGCACACCTTCGAAGAACACCGGTCCCGACGGCAAACCGGTCTGGACCGCCTACCAGCAGATCAAGGACCAGCTCGTTGCGGGAGGGATCCAGGCAGAGCAGATCCGGTTCATCCAGGACGCGCCTAAGCCCGAGCAGAAAGCCCAGCTCTTCGCCCAATGCCGTACCGGGGAAGTAGCCGTGCTGATCGGCTCCACCGCCATGATGGGGACCGGCGCCAACGTCCAGCTCCGCGCCAAAGCGATCCACCACGTTACGTGTCCCTGGCGGCCGGCTGACCTGACCCAGCGCGACGGGCGCATCATCCGTCAACGGAACGCCAACGCGGAGGTCCACAACTTCCAGTACGCCACCGTCGGCAGCTACGACAGTGCCGCCTGGGATGGGATCCAGCGCAAGGCCACCATGATCCAGCAGGTTCTCCGCGGACGCCTCGACATCCGCGAGATCGAGGACGTTGGAGACCTTGCCCTCAACGCCGCACAGATCAAGGCAGCGACCAGCGGCAACCCGCTGGTGATGGAGAAGATCGAGGCCGACGCCGCCCGGACCAAACTCGAACGGCTCAAACGAGCCCACGAGAAAGGACAGAGCACCCTCTCCTGGACACGGGCCGCGGCCGAAACCAGCATCACCAAAGCCGAAAGCAAGCTGCCCGCACTGCAGGCCGCTCTCCCGCGCATCACCCCGACCGCAGGGGAGGCCTTCACCGCGACCATCGACGGCAAAAGCTACACCAAACGCACGGAAGCCGTTGCGGCCATCTCTGAATGGGTCCATACCCACACACCGGAGTACGGAAACTACTACCGCCAAAAACAGGACCACGGCACGATGGCCACCCTCGGCGGCCACGAGCTGCAGGTCCGAAACGCGGCGGACGACTCCCGGCTCGGCTCTTACCAGGACCTCGCTGTCACCCTCAAAGACGTGCCCGCACCACCGCTAGTCTTTAGCCGACTGGAGCTGCTGGAAGGAAGCGCCGGGATCATCACCCGGCTGGAAAACAAAGTAGCTGGGCTTCCCGATTACGAAGCCCAGCTGCGCCAAACCATCACGGAAAAACAGGCGGTGCTTGCCGACGTCGAGAGCCAGGCCGGGAAACCGTTCAAGTACGAGGCCAAACTTGTCACCGCCCGCGCGAAGTGCGCGGAACTGGACGGGAAGCTCAGGGCCTCCATTGAGCCACCGAAGCAGAACTCCGCCGACGCGCCTGACGTTGCGGATGTCGTCGATCCTGCACTGGCACGATTTAGAAAGCTTCACGACGCCAGCTTCCCTACAGGCCCCAGCCCCAGCCGGCCATCGCCGGCGTCAACCCAGGCGCCTTCAACCAAACATCCACACCACGAGAGAAGCGGAGGGCTGGAACGATAGATCATCCGTCCGTCAAGAGCTGGGCTGGAATGACTCCGGAAGCTCCACGGCGGCCGGATCCCTCTGCCGCGGACATCGCGCCAGGGACGAACTGCAACACCGGAACGAGGTGGACTGAGAATGCCGAAACGGACAGAGGACGTGAACGAGGAACCTGCGCCGACGACGGTACCGGTGTTCCCCAGGATGCTGACCCTGGAACAAGTTCAGGAGATCCTGAACGTCAAAAGTGCACTCGTCTATTCGCTCGTTCGCAGCGGTGAGCTCCCCGCCGGGCAGTTCGGTGGACGGGGTGTGTGGAGGGTCCGGGAAAGTGACCTCGCGGCGTACATCGAGGCAGCGTTCGCGAAGACCGCAGAGCGCATCGCGGCCGGTCAGATCAAGGATGACGACGTCACCGCGGAAGACTAAAAGAACACGGATACGACGAAGGCCGGCACCTCGAAAAGGTGCCGGCCTTCGTCGTATCCGCCCACCGGAGCCGCATCTGGTCTATGGCTGAAAAGAGCCAGCCAGAGCGCTCTGCCGACGTCGGAAGCGGCATGTCTTGGACCATGGGAAACGTTGCCGTTGGTGACCGGCCATTTTCCAGGCTGTGCATGGCCGCCGGTCCCGCTGGTGAGGTGCGAGTCAGAGGTTCCCTGGCGGTTGTGTACAGCCGATCAGCTGGGTCCCGTCGTCCACGTGTGTGCGGGAAAAGCCCGAAGGAGTTAGCTTTTGCCGTGCCCAGGTGGGCGAGGGGCTACTACTCGGAGCCGCCAGACACAGGAGCGGATTCCGGTGTGGTTTTCCGGCCGCGGGGACGCCCGCCGGCCTTCTTGGCCGGAGCGTCCAGACCGAAGCCGCGCAGGTCCGATTCGGTCCAGTCTGCGCGCAGCGCTGCCTGATAGTCCTTGGCGTACTTCTGCTCTGCTGCGGCAAGCAGCTGGGCAGCCTCCTGGACCTCAACACCGCTGGCAGCGGCGCTCTTAACGGCGTTCACTTTGGTGTCCCTGGCGGCGTCGATCTTCGCGGCGGCTTTGGCGGCAATGTCGTTGATATCCATACCCAAACCCTACCGGCCACAACTGACACCCGTTTGGAGGTTTTCGGAGACAAAGTGCGAAAGACGAAAAAGCCTCCAAAGAAGGCCGTGCGGAGCAAGCTATACACTTACACGGGTGTAAGTGGCTTGTCGCGTTCGACACCGGCGGTCGTGTGCGGCACACTGGTCAGTGTGGTCCCCGGTTTTGGGGTCGCTGCGCTGGGCCTTTGAAGGGATGGATTGAATGTCGGATGAGGGATTCGCTCACCGTTTCAATCTGTCGCGCCGACGCCGGGAGAACACTCCCGCCGGCAGCAAGAAGCGCCGTGACCTGTGGGTCACTGTTGAAGAGGAAGCCGCGCTTGTCGCGAGGGCTGAGCGGGAGAAGGTGACTGTCCCGAACCTGCTGCTTACTTCGGCATTGTCCGAGACCCAGGAAACGACTACCGAACGGCGTGCCGCCATCGCGGAACTGATGTCGCTGCACAATCTCCTGGCCCGTTCATCGAACAACATCAACCAGCTCGCACGGCAGGCCAACGCCACGAGCGAGTTCCCCGCCGAGGCGCACGAAGCCCTAAAGCACATACGCTCCGTTGCCATGCGGATTGACCGCACCATTGAGGGGCTGATGTAGGGATGATCCCGAACATCACCCGCGGTTCACGCATGGGCGGGCTCATGGTTTACCTGGCATCGACCGACGCCAACAAGACCAAGAACGCACACTCCGATCCGCACCTGGTGGCCGGCGACGCTGCGATCATGGCGTGGTACGACGACGGTGTCCTGGACCGTGACGATGCGCTTGCTATTGCCAAGCATCTGGACCAGCCGCGCAGGGCATATGACGTATCGGTTCAGATCAAGGACATGCAGTGGGATGCGGCCAAGAATGAGCGCGTCCACGTCGGCTACAAGGACGCCAGCGTGTGGCACTGCTCGCTGAGCCTGCGCGCCGAAGAGGGCGCCCTGACGGATCAGCAGTGGGGCGATATCGCCAACGATTTCGTGGACTCCATGGGCTTCACCGAAGCCAGCGGCAAGGCCCGCTGCCGGTGGGTTGCGGTCAACCACGGCACCAGCGAGAACGGCAACCACCACATCCACCTGGCCGTCTCCCTGGTCCGCGAAGACGGCACCAAAGCATCCACCCACGGCGACTACAGACGCGCGCAGCAGTCCTGCCGCGAGCTGGAGGTTAAGTACGGGCTGGAACAGCTCTCCACCGTGCACGCCACCCGCGGCTACGACCAGGCCGAGAAAGCCACCGCCGTCCGGGACGAGCGGGAAATGCATCGGGCCTCCCTGGCCCGCAAAGTCCGGGCCAGCGCCAGCGCCTCGGCGACCGAAGGTGAGTTCGTCCGGCGCGCCCGCGACACCGGCATGCTGGTTCGTCCTCGCTATGCGAAGAACACCACCGACGTCATCGTGGGGTACTCCGTAGCGGAGCGGCCCAAGCAGGGCGAGAGACCTATCTGGTTCGGCGGCGGGACTCTCGCGTCCGACCTGAAGCTCGGTGCTCTGCGTGAAGAGTGGATGGACTCACCGCACCTGGCTACGGAGGCTGCAGCGGAGTGGAACGCAGCTGCCCGCAACAGGCGGACGGTGTCTAGGACCGGGCCCGAGAACGGAACACCGCCGGCGGAAATGTGGGTCGAGTACACCCGGAACGCGACCGCATTGGTTGAGCAGTTGCGCGCACTGCCCCGTGATGATCACGCAACGTGGGCGAAGGCTGCACGGGAAGTATCCGGGGCGTTCGCGGCATGGTCCCACCGGCTCGAACCGACACCCGGGCCGTTGGCGGCCACCGCCGCCGAACTGTCCCGCACTGCACAACTTCGCGCACCACGGGAGCACGGCAAGCCCGTTGCCCTGCCGTCCATTGCCGGTACTGCCATGTTGTTCATGGCGGCATCGAGCAAGAACAAGACGGCGGCTCAATCGGCGCTCATGCTGCAGCTGGTCAACACCGCTTTCGCTATCCACGAAATGCACCAACAGTCCGGACGAACCA
The DNA here is from genome assembly GCA_937873245.1 of uncultured Arthrobacter sp. Lineage (GTDB taxonomy): Bacteria > Actinomycetota > Actinomycetes > Actinomycetales > Micrococcaceae > Arthrobacter. Next base: position 27,245 of record CALMVY010000137.1, read on the forward strand.
GAGAAGCGCAGCGGCTCCGTGCCGTCGTCACCGAACAGCTGAAACCGTTCGCAGCGACCATGCCCAGGCCGGTCACCGTCGGTGCACCAGAACAGGCCGCGGCCCCGAATTCCGTAGAGCTTGGTCTCCGCGGTATGGCTCCCATCCGCCCAGGTTCAGCCGTGCCGAGCACACCAACACCGGCCAAAACCCACCAGCACACCGGCCGCGGTTCCGGCCCCGTGCTGGACCGATAAAGACCACCACCAACTGCAAGGGGAGCACGATGAGTGAATCAGATGGAATGGATGATGTCCTGGACGGCGGCCTGCGGCAGTCGCTGATGATCGCCTCACGCATTGCCGAGACTCTGGCCCGGCGGCGGCAGGAGTCCCAGCGGCAGCAGGAACACCAGGACGCCCAGGCAGCGCACGAAGCGCAGGCACGCCTCACTGCTGATCGCAGCGCGGCGCAGGCGGCCCTGGCACCCGTGGAGAAGGACCAGTGGTGGGACAAAGCCCAGCCGCATGACATTGCCACGGCACACGCCGTCGCTGAGGGCTGGAAGGACCACGACCCGGCCGCCCTGGCAGCCTCGGAGAAGATCCGTCAGGAAGTTCTCACCCGCTACGGCATCGACACCCACGACGTCGGCACAGACGCCGCATACCTTGAGTCAGGTATCCAGGCCATCACCACCGAGAAGGCCCGGCAGGACGAATTGGCCCGCGCCCAGGAAGAGACCCGGAAAGCAGCAGCCGAACACGAGAAGTCCGTGCAGCTGCTCGCAGCGGCACGGGCAGAAGAACTCCGCGCCCAGGCCGCGAAACTTGCACCGGAAATGGAACGTCACCAGGTGCCTGCAGAGTACCTGGCCAATCCCGAACTGGCACAGGCGCTGCAGACAGCTCACAGCGCGAAAACCCCCAAGGCGCTGGAGGCAGCGGACGCGACCGTGCAGGAACGCATGTTCCTCATAGGCAAGGACGGGATCAACGGTCCCGACATTGACCAGCTGCGGAAGGAAACCACCGCGAACGTCAATGGTGCTGGTGACTCTCACTTCCAGGATCCCGCGTTCGTGAAAGCCGCCAAGGACATGCACGAAGCCAAACTCCTGGCAGAGGGAGGCTTCACAGGGTCCG
>CALMVY010000138.1 GCA_937873245.1 uncultured Arthrobacter sp.
ATCACGGCGGAGGATGCGGGGCACGCGGTGCCGTATCCGGCGTCGTGCCATCCGCAGGCGTGGTCCTCAGCGTCGGCTGTGGTGATCGCCCAGGCGATGGGCGTCGGGTTCTAGCGTCCGCGCTCAGGGCGCCGGGGGTCGCCTTTTCTGCGGGTACGGCGTTTCATGCCGGGCGAGCATCTCGACGAAACCCGCGATCTTCTTCTCCCGGGTGGCGGCCTGCTTGACTCCGTTGGTCCGGTAGATCAGGGCGAACCTGTTCACCGAGGTCAGGACGTCGAACATCGCCTGCGCCCGCGGCTCGGCCGCGATGGCCGCTGCCAGGTCCCCGGGAACTTCCGCCGTCGCCGCGCCGGAGTAGGCAACTTCCCAGCGGCCGTCCGCTTTGGCACTGTCGACGGCGGCGCGTCCCGCCGGAGTCATCCGGCCCTCGGCTTCGAGGCGGCCGATCCGCTCCACGTTCCGTGCGGACCACACGCTTTTAGGTCCCCTGCGGGTCATCCGCTGGAAGGAAGTCTCTGCGTCGCGGCGCCGTCCCTGGCCGTCGATCCAGCCGAAACACAGTGCCTCCTCCAGGGCGGCCTCGTAGTCCAACTCCGTCACGGCACCGCCCTTTTTGTGCAGCACCAGCCAGACGCCAGGGCTCTCCGCGTGGTGTTTCTCCAGCCAGGCGCGCCACTGCGCGGCGTCCTTCACCAACAGTTCCTCGAGTTCCGCAGCCATGGCACCATTGTGCTCCGCACTGGCCCCTTCCGGCCGCTTTGGTGGGACGATATCCCTGAGAGCCGAAATCCGCTACAACCATGAGGAGCAACGATGCTGCGAGTCCGCCCGATCCACTTCACCTCCCGTCTTGATGAATGGGAGCGGCTGCTCACCGGCCTGGGCCTGGTCAAGACTGTTGACGAGCCCACCTGGCGGGAGTTCGACGCCGGTTCCGGCCGCCTCGCCCTCCACGTCGCCGAACAGGGCTCGTCCGAGGACGGCACCACTTCCCTGGGTGTCGAGGTAGGCGACCTGAAGGAGTTTGCCCGCCGGACCAAGGAGGCAGGAGCCACCGCCTCCACCACGGCAGGCGGCACCACCGCGGAACTCATCGAAGCGGACCATGGTCCGTCCTGCCGCATCACCGCCGCTGGCGGTTTCAGTTTCCTGGCCGATCCAGCAACCCGCGCCGGCGATGGCAGCTGGGGCGGGTCACCGGAGGCGGACCCGGGCGTCGCCGTCGTCGGCGTCTGGTTCTCCGAAGACGCCGTCGCCGCGGCGCAAACCCTGCGCGACATCGGCGCCCGGCCCCGCCCTGTTCCGGGCAGCGGGGGCGCCGACACCGCCGAATCGGAGGCGTTTGCGGCGAAAAACGGCGGGGTCCTGATGGTCGGTGCGGGAACGGGGGCCGGCAGTGCGGGCCTGGGCTTCGAATACGCCGGTGACCTTGGCGCCCTGCGTCAGCGCCTTGAGGAGGCCGGACACGAAGCCGCGGTCATCGAGGAGGCTGCCGTCCCCACCCTTCATGTGGCCAATCCCGATGCGGGCGGTACCGCCGCCCGGCCGCCGCTCTGGATCTCCGCGGCACCGGCTGCCGGGTGAGTGCGACCACAACGTAGGAGCAGGGATGGGGTAGAACTTAACCATGAACGTTCGCACTCCTGACCCGAACCCCGGCTGGCTCTCCGACGATGATTTGTTCGAGGCCCGCGGCCGGTTGCCCATGGTCTACGTCGAGGCCGTCCCGGTCCGGCTGGATCCGCTCGGGTTTGTGAACGAGGTTGGCACGCTCCTGCAGGCCGACGAGGACGGCAACATGATCCGCTCGCTGGTATCCGGCCGGGTGCTGTACCGGGAGACCATCCGCGCGGCCCTGCTGCGCCACATGGAGAAGGACCTGGGCCCGCTCGCGTTTCCGCAGCTGCCCATCAGCCCGGTGCCGTTCACGGTGGCGGAGTACTTCCCGTCCCCATCCCACACGGGATTCACCGACGACCGCCAGCACGCCGTCGCGCTGGCGTACATCATCCCCGTCACGGGGGAATGCTCCCCGCGCCAGGACGCCCTGGAACTGACGTGGATGACGCCGCAGGAAGTCATGAGCTCGGATGTCCAGCTGGAATTCAGCGGCGGCCGCGGCGCCCTGATCCGGCAGGCCCTGGCCTTCGCCGGCGTCGGAAACTGACCGCTGCCGCTGACCGGTGAACTGACCGCCGCCGCCGGCTGCCCGCGCCCGCCTTTGTAGACTGTTGGGCGGACCGCAAAAGAATTTAAGGACTCCAGATGACCCACCCCCCGGCCGCCCCGAACTACATCGAACAGCAGGCTGGATCTCTGCAGAGCGGCGATCATCTGCTCCTGCCCGACGGCAACCGCTCCGCCGAAATCCAGCGCGTGGACGTCGAAACCGACGATTTCGGCACCCCCGCCATGGTGCTGGCGACCCTCACCGGCGGCGGCGGGCTCCGGATCGCGGCGGCCTCCACCGTCCTGATTCTGGAGGCGGCTGCCGAGGCCGAAGGGACGCAGTCCGACGACGCAGGTTCGCCGGTGCAGCTCGTCGAACCGGCCACGGACGGTGACGGTGCCCGTGGCGACACAGTGGAACCGGACAAGAGCCGGGAGCCCGACGGCGGCGCCGCTGCTGCCGCCGTCGTCGTTCCGCCCCTGCCGCCCGTTCCGCCCGTTCCCCCCGTGGTGAGCGGGCCCAGCGAAGAGGATCTGGCGCTGATCCCTGCCCTGGAGGGCACGCAAGAGTCCGTGGTGGAGGCGGCGGCCGCGGCCCACCCGAAATCCGTGGGGGTGCTGCTGCTCAGCGAACGGCTGGCCAAGGGCATCAACACGAAGTCCGGCAGCTGCCTCAAGGACCTGAACGACCTCGCGCAGGAACTGTTCATCATCCTCAAGGACGCCAAGAACGCCCTCGCCGTGGCCGATCTGCTCAATGTGCTGCCCTTCGACGGCAACCGCGGCCGCTGGTCCTCGGTGGAGGCGTCCCTGGCCCTGTCCAGCTACATCTGCCGCCAGCTCGGCCAGGAGGAGCGGGCCGCTGTCTACGAGAAGTTCCTCCGGGCCCCCGATGCCATGGAGACGGACCCGTTCAAGGCCCGGATCAACGCCAAGGTCCGCCAGCGCTCGCTCAACGAACCGAACCTGTACGACAAGGAAATTTTCCGTTCCATGGACAACTCGAACCCGGATGCGGAACGCGAGTGGCGGCTGCTGCGGCTCGAGGCGCTGCTCTTCCTGCGCGCCCATGGCGGATCGGAAACCATCGGCGCCCCGGAGCTGGACCGCCGCATAGGCAACGAACTCGAGTCCGTCCGTTCCTGAGGCGTTTGGCCCCTACCCCCTCGGGGCGGGGCGTTGTAGATTCACCCCATGACGAACAATCTGAGCGTTGTGATCAACTCCGACGCGCAGCAGGTTTGGACAATGCTGCGTGAGCCCGCCAAGGTAGCCCAGTGGCACGGCTGGGACGCCGACGACCAGGCGGCCGAAATCAATGAGATCTACTTCAGCCCGAATGTGGTCGAAGGCGCCGACCACACCTCCCTGGTGGTCGATGGCGGGGACGTGTTCACGTTGAAACCGGTGCCGACCGGCACGGAACTCAGCGTCACGCGGGCCGCGGTGGACCACAATTCCGAATGGGCTGCCTGGGATGAGGACATCACCCAGGGCTGGCTGACGTTCATCCAGCAGCTCCGCTTCGCCCTCGAACGGCATCCGCACGGCAAACGCCGGACCTTCTTCTTCTCCGTCCCCGGGAACGAGGGGTCCGCCATCGAAAAACTGGGCCTGTCGGATGTTCCCAAGCCCGGCGAACCGTACTCGCTCACCCTGGCCACAGGCGAGGAAGTCTCCGGCAAGGTCTGGTTCCGCAGCAACCACCAGGTGGGGCTCACGGTCCATCACTACGCCGAGCACGGCGAGGGCCTGGTCATCGTGGCGGACCAGCCGGCCATCAAGGACATCAGGCCCGAGGGCGGTTCACTGGTCATCGTCTCGACCTACGACCTCGGCGCGCACCAGCTGGAGTCCATCCGTGGCTACTGGGACAAGTGGCGGGCTGAGAACTACCCCACATCGGACCCGCTGCACTAATGGTTGGCGGCTGTTAGCTGGCACACTTGAACGGTGCCAGCGAATCCTGACCTTGCGTCCTTGCCCCCCGAGCCTGCCCGGCAGTCCGAGTTTTCCTTCCGCGTGGGCAAACGCCTGAGCGAAAGCTGCTCGCCGTCGGCGGCCCAGGTGGCGGCCAACGGCGGGGAATTCCTGGG
>CALMVY010000139.1 GCA_937873245.1 uncultured Arthrobacter sp.
ATGACGGCAGTTCAACCGCCGTCGTAATGCCGTGCCCTCCGTTGCGATCGCCGGGTACACCAACGCCGGCAAGTCCTCGCTCCTGAACCGGCTGACCGACGCCGGCGTCCTGGTGGAGAACGCCCTGTTCGCCACCCTGGACCCGACCGTCCGCAAGGCCGAGACCTCGGACGGGCTGGGCTACACCCTGGCCGACACCGTGGGCTTCGTCCGGTCGCTGCCCACCCAGCTTGTGGAGGCTTTCCGTTCCACCCTGGAGGAAGTCGCTGACGCGGACCTGATCCTGCACGTCGTCGATGTCTCGCACCCGGATCCGGAAGGCCAGATCGCCGCCGTCCGCAAGGTATTCAGCGAAGTCGACGCCCGCAAGGTGCCCGAAATCATCGTCCTGAACAAGGCCGACGCCGCGGATCCCTTTGTGATCGAGCGGCTCAAGCAGCGCGAGCCGCGCCACGTGGTGGTGTCGGCACGCACCGGCGACGGAATCCCGGAACTGCTCAAAGCCATCAGCGAAGGCATCCCGCGGCCCAGCGTGAAGCTGGAACTGATGATCCCCTACAACCGCGGGGACCTGCTCAGCAAGCTGCACGAAGCCGACGCCGAGATTCTTAGCCTCGACCACGAGGAAGCGGGTACCCGCGCCGTCGTGATGGTGCGCGAGGGATTCGCCGCCGAACTGGATTCGTTCATCAGCAATGACTGAGGCGGCGGTGACCGGCGGGGACGCAGGCGGGGACGCAGGCGCGGACACAGGCGCAGGGGACCCGGCGGGAGAGCCAACGGGGGATCCGGTAACTGCGGACCCGGCAACAGGAGACACCGCGGGGGCTGGTTCCGCCGGAAAAGGTCCGGAACGTTCGGGCGGCAAGGCCGGCGGGGAATTCGTGATCGAACTGCTCGACCGTGCCGTGTCCGGCATGGGCGGCCAGAGCCGCGACGGGCAGCACGAAATGGCCCGGCAGGTGGCGCAGGCAATTGACAGCGGGGACCACCTGCTGGTCCAGGCCGGGACCGGCACCGGCAAGTCCCTGGCCTACCTGATCCCGCTGATCGCCCATTCGCTGGTCAGCGACAAGCCCACCCTGGTCTCCACCGCCACCCTGGCCCTGCAGACCCAGATCGTGGGCCGCGACCTGCCCCGGCTGCTGAAGACCATCACCCCGGCGCTGGAACGGCCCGTCAAGGTGGCCCTCGTCAAGGGCCGTTCCAACTACGTGTGCCGCCACAAGCTCGAAGGCGGTTTCCCCTCCGAAGAACCGTCGGAGGGCCAGCTCTTCTCCCTCGGCGAGGACACCTCCGTGCCGCACTTCGCCGCGGCCATGGGCGGCCCGTCCTCCCAGCTCGGCAAGGAGGTCGTCCGGCTGCGGGAGTGGGCCGAGGACACTGTGACGGGGGACCGGGACGAACTCCTGCCCGGAGTAACGGACCGTGCCTGGCGCCAGGTCTCCGTCACCTCGATGGAGTGCCTCGGCGCGCAGAAATGTCCCCTGGCGGCCGAATGCTTCAGCGAACTGGCCCGGCAGAACGCCGCGGACGCCGACGTCGTGGTCACCAACCACGCCATGCTGGCCGTCAGCGCTTTCGAGGGCCTTGCCGTGCTGCCGGAGTACGACGTCGTAGTGGTGGACGAAGCCCACGAGCTCCAGGACCGTGTGACCGGCGCCGTGTCCGGCCAGCTGTCCGTCGCCATGGTGCACGCGGCCGCGTCCGGGGCCCGGAAGCACACCGGCATCACGGTGGACGCCCTGAACAACGCCGCATCCAACCTCGAACTAGCCATTGAGGGCGTCCCCAGCGGACTCATGCCCAACGGCCTCAACAGCGAACAACTGGACTGCGTGGACCAGTTGCGGGACGCCTGCCGTGCCGCGCTCTCGGATTCCAAGGGGGACAGTGCCAACACGGCCGACGGCGGACGCCAGCTCGCGCGCTCCCGGCTCATGGTGATCCTGGAGCTCTGTGAACGGCTGCTGGCAGCCCGCGAGAACCGCGAAGTGGTCTGGTTTTCCCGCAACAGCACCTTCGACCCGCAGCAGGGTTACTCCCAGCCGGACGAGTCCGCCCCGGCGCTGGTAAACATCGCGCCGCTCAGCGTGGCCGGGCGGCTCCGCGAGGGCCTGTTCGCGGACCACACCGTCATCCTGACCTCGGCCACCCTGGCCATCGGCTCCGCTTTCGAACCGGCTGCCGGCGGCCTGGGCCTGGTGGGACCCGGCGCCCCCAGCTGGACCGGCGTCGACGTCGGTTCGCCCTTCGAGTACCCCAAGCAGGGCATTCTGTACGTTGCCAAGCACCTGCCCAAGCCTGGCCGCGGCACGTCCCCGGAAGCACTCGACGAGCTCGAGAAACTGATCCGGGCCTCCGGCGGCGGGGCCCTGTGCCTGTTCTCCTCACGGCGCGCCGCCGAGGACGCCGCCGAGGCCCTCCGGCCACGGCTGGACATGTCCATCCTCTGCCAGGGGGATTCAACCATGACGGCGCTGGTCAAACAGTTCGCCGACGAACCGGACACGTGCCTGTTTGGCACCATGTCGCTGTGGCAGGGCGTCGACGTGCCGGGGACCTCCTGCCGCCTCGTGGTGATCGACCGGATTCCGTTCCCGCGGCCCGATGATCCCCTGATGACGGCGCGGTCCCGGGCGGTGGCCCAGGCCGGCGGCAACGGCTTCATGAGCGTTTCCGCGACCCACGCCGCCATCCGCCTCGCCCAGGGCGCCGGCCGGCTGATCCGCACGACGACGGACAAGGGAGTGGTGGCTGTGCTGGACTCGCGGCTGTCGACTGAGCGCTACGGGGGATTCCTCCGCGCCGCCCTGCCGCCGTTCTGGCCCACCACGGACCCCGCGATCGCGGTCTCGGCACTGGAGCGGCTCGCGAAGGAATCGAAGCAGCCCGCCACGTGACCGAGGGCGGGAGCGGGAGCGGGCCGGCAGGTTTGCGCTGAGGGCTGCCCCGGCGGGGGCTGTGACGTTCCTGCAACGTTCCTGCCCGGTTGCTGCCGTCTGCGGCCGCCGGGCTCCCGCGACGAGCGCGGAATTCCGGGACCTGGCCGACGCCGTGGCGCCAGCAACTGGGAGGGAACGCGAAAGGCCCCGTCCGGCGTGAACTGGTCAACGCCGGCGGGGCCCTGTTCGCAACTGCTAAGAAGCTCGGGTCTCAGAGGGAGCGCAGCACCGAGACGACTTTGCCCATGATGACGGCATGATCGCCGAGGATGGGCTCGTACTGGGTGTTCTGCGGCAACAGCCAGGTGTGGCCGTCACGCTGGCGGAACGTCTTTACTGTTGCCTCGTCGTCCAGCAAGGCGGCGACGATATCGCCGTTGACGGCATCGCCCTGCCGGCGCACCACCACCCAGTCACCGTCGCAGATGGCCGCATCAATCATCGAGTCACCGGCAACCTTGAGCATAAAGAGCTCGCCGTGGCCCACCAGCTGGCGGGGCAGGGGCATGACGTCCTCAACGACCTGGTCGGCCAGGATCGGTCCGCCGGCGGCGATCCGGCCGACCAGCGGCACCATGGCGGTATCCGTGGCACTGGCCAGCTCCGACACGGACAAGCCGCCGACACTGCGCAGGCCGCTGGGCTTCTCGACCCCTGAAATCTTTGCGGTCCCCTCATCGAGGGTCAATGGCATCAGCACTTCCATGGCACGGGGGCGCTTGGGATCGCGCCGCAGGTAGCCGAGCTTCTCGAGCTGCGACAGCTGGTGCGTCACGCTGGAGAGGCTCGCCAGGCCGACGGTGTCGCCGATTTCGCGCATGGACGGCGGGTAGCCGTTGTCCGTCACGGAGCGCTGGATGGTCTCCAGGATCTTCTTTTGCCGAACGGTGAGGCTCTTGGGCGGCCGGGCCGCCTGCGGGCCCCGCTGGGTGGCCCTGCCGCCAGTGGCTTGTGCTGCCATGTTCGCCAACGCCTTTCCGTTCCGCCCGGCCGCTGTGGCTGCAGCTGCCGGGAACTTCCGGCCTGAAAATGTCAGACCCTGCTGATCAACTGCAGAAGTGGTTGTTCTGTGACTCAAACGTAGGCCAGCCGCACTGCTTTTTCAAACATTTGTTCTAGCGAGTCTCGACAATGTTCGTCAATAAGTGCTAAAACAGAACCAGCAGGGTTCGAATATGTGTTCTAGTTTTATGCACCTCGGATCGAACAGCGTGTTCGGTTCTTTGTTCGAAGGTCAAGCCGGTTGGCGGCGGGTACGTGGAGTACGCCGGGCGGCACAGTATGGTCCAGGAGGGCTCAGTTCATGTCAGCATCAAGCGCGTTTCACGACACTTTCGGCCGCGACGCATTCGGCAACTACGGCCGGCCCGGCAGCAGTTCATCCCGCCGCCCTGGACCTGCCGGACAGGTGCTGCAGGCAAAGCAGGCTCCGCTGAGGCTCACCCGGCGGGGGCGTTTTGTCTTCATCGGGGTACCGCTGATCCTGCTGGCCGCGCTGGTCCTTTCCTTCAGCGGTTTCCTCAATGCCCCGGCCAAGGCGGCGGATTCCGCGTCCGAGCTTTCCCTGACCCCCACGGTCACCGTGACGGTGCAGCCCGGTGAGTCATTGTGGGCCATCGCCGCGGCCGTCGCCCCGGAACGGGATCCCCGCGACGTCGTCGCCGACATCATCCAGCTGAACAACCTCGAGGCCGCCCGCGTCGTGCCGGGCCAGGCACTCTTCGTTCCGTCCAGCTAGCACTCTCGAGCCCGCCGGGCGGGCGTTTCGAGGTGCCCGACGGCCCGCCGGAACAATTGACGGCGGGCATTCACGGGCCGCCGGCCCGCCCCGGTAAGCGTCACAGTTTCGGCGCCCGCGGCGATCTCACTTAAACTGGACAGGTGACTGACCAGCTAGAGCGCCTGAACCGACTTCCTCTCCGGACCAACCTGCGGGGGCTGACCCCCTACGGGGCACCCCAACTGGACGTCCCGATCCTGCTCAATGTCAACGAGAATACCCACGGCGTCCCGGCGGACGTCCGCGCCGCCATCTCCGAGGCCGTCACGATTGCCGCCGCCGGACTGAACCGCTATCCGGACCGCGAATTCACGGAACTGCGCGAGGCCCTGGCCGAATACCTCGGGCACGGGCTGGATGCGGACAACATCTGGGCCGCGAACGGCTCCAATGAAGTTCTCCAACAGATCCTCCAGGCCTTCGGCGGCCCCGGCCGCACCGCCCTCGGCTTCCCTCCCACATACTCCATGTACCCGCTCCTGGCATCCGGCACGGACACCGGGTACATCACCGGGATCCGCGCCGACGACTACGGACTGAGTGCCGAGTCGGCCGCCCGCCAGGTCCGCGAACTCCAGCCGAACATCGTCTTCCTGTGCTCCCCGAACAACCCCACCGGCACCGGGCTGGGCCTGGACGTCGTGGAGGCCGTTTACGAGGCCGGGGAAGCCAGCCAGACCATCGTGATCGTCGACGAGGCGTACCACGAGTTCGCCCACGACGGCACGCCCAGCGCGCTCACGCTGCTGCCCGGCCGGGAACGGCTGATCATCTCGCGCACCATGAGCAAGGCCTTCGCCCTCGCCGGTGCCCGAGTCGGCTACATGGCCGCTGCCCCGGAGGTCACCGACGCCTTGCGCCTGGTCCGGCTCCCGTACCACCTGTCGGCCATCACCCAGGCGACAGCCTTGGCCGCCCTGCACCACCGGGTCGCGCTGATGGCCGACGTCGAGGACATCAAACGCCAGCGCGACCGGATCGTGTCCGAACTGCGGCGCATGGGCCTCAAGCCGGCCGCCTCCGACTCGAACTACGTCTTCTTCGGCGGTCTCGAAAATCCGCACGAGGTCTGGCAGGGCCTGCTGGAGGCCGGAGTCCTCGTCCGCGACGTTGGCATCCCCGGGCACCTTCGCGTCACCGCCGGGACTGAGACGGAAACCACAGCCTTCCTCGAAGCGCTCGAGCGGATCCTGGCCGGCCGCGCAGTGCAGCCCGCCTAGACTTAACCCAGGACATCCACCCTGCCTGTACGCCGGGCACCGTCGTCATCCAAAAGGACACCCACATGAGCAACACCGGAGCAACCGGTTTCGAGGGCCGGACCGCCCGCATGGAACGGACCACCAGCGAGTCATCGGTGCTGGTCGAGATCAACCTGGACGGTACCGGAGTCTCGGACATCAGCACCTCGGTCCCGTTCTATGACCACATGCTGACGGCGCTGAGCAAGCACTCCCTGATCGACATGACGGTCAAGGCCACCGGCGACACGCACATCGACGTCCACCACACGGTGGAGGACGTGGCCATCACCTTCGGCGAGGTCCTGCGCACCGCGCTCGGAAACAAGGCCGGGATCCGCCGGTTCGGCGAAGCCACCGTTCCCCTCGACGAGGCCCTCGCGCACGCCGTCGTCGATGTCTCCGGCCGCCCGTACCTCGTGCACGGCGGAGAGCCCGCAGGCCAGGAGTACCACCTGATCGGCGGACACTTCACCGGTTCCCTCACACGCCACGTCTTCGAAGCGATCACCCTGCACGCCGGCATCTGCCTGCACATGAACGTCACCGCCGGCCGGGATCCGCACCACATCGTGGAGGCCCAGTTCAAGGCCTTCGCCCGCGCCCTGCGCGCCGCCGTGGAGCCGGACCCCCGCGTCGAGGGCATCCCGTCCACCAAGGGTGCGCTGTGACCGGCAAAGTGCTCAAGGACGGCGCCATCGTCGACCCCGACGCCGGCAAGAAGCCGGCGTCGCCCGAGGGCAAACCCACCGTCACGGTCCTCGACTACGGTTCCGGCAACGTCCGTTCCGCCGTCCGCGCCCTCGAACGCGCCGGTGCCGAGGTGATCCTCAGCTCCAAGCCGCAGGACGTGCTCAACGCCGACGGCCTCGTGGTCCCCGGCGTCGGTGCGTTCGAAACGGTGATGCGCGAGCTCAAAGCCGTCGACGGCATCCGCATGATCGGACGCCGTGTGGCCGGCGGCCGCCCGGTGCTGGCCATCTGCGTGGGCCTCCAGGTGCTGTTCGAGGCCGGCGTCGAGCACGGCACCGAAGCCGAAGGCATGGGGGAGTGGCCCGGCAAGGTCGAAGTCCTTCCCGCCGATGTCGTACCGCACATGGGCTGGAACACCGTGTCCGTCCCGGAAGGCTCCAAGCTGTTCGCCGGGGTCGAGGACGAGCGTTTCTACTTTGTGCACTCCTACGGTGTCCAGCAGTGGGACTTTGATGTCATCCAGCCGAGGATGACGGCGCCCCTGGTCACCTGGTCCGAGCACGGTGCCCCGTTCATCGCGGCCGTGGAAAACGGCCCGCTGTGCGCCACGCAGTTCCACCCCGAGAAGTCCGGCGACGCCGGGGCGCACCTGCTGCGCAACTGGGTTCAGGGCCTGCGGGACCGTTCCCGGACCGCGGAATCCGCGCCCCCGGACTCAGCGGGTGCAGAAGCCGCGCCGTCAGGGGCCACCGCGTCCGCCGCCACCCCGGAAGCCGGGACCGCCTAGATGTGGTCCATCGTGCTGATGGGCCTCGCCGGCCTGCTGGTCGGCGGCGCACTGTCTTTCCGCCAGCAGAAAAGCCCGCGCTGGGTCCAGGCCGTTTTCTACGTCCTGGCCGGCATGGCGTTGCTGGCCGCCTATCTGCTGACGCTGCCCGCGGCCTGACAGCCCGCAGCGCCCCGACCACCTGACGTCCCTGAAGAGCTGAGGATCCACGATGACCACCGAAACCCCGCTGCCCGTGCTCGAGCTGCTGCCCGCCGTCGACGTCGTGAACGGCCAGGCCGTGCGCCTCGTCCAGGGCGAGGCCGGCAGCGAGACGAGCTACGGCACGCCGCTGGAGGCCGCGCTCAACTGGCAGCAGCAGGGGGCAGAATGGGTCCACCTCGTCGACCTCGACGCCGCCTTTGGCCGGGGTTCCAATGCTGAACTGCTCCGCGAGGTGGTGGGCCGGCTCGACATCAAGGTGGAGCTCTCCGGCGGCCTGCGCGACGACGAGTCCCTCGAGAGGGCCTTGGATCTGGGCGTTGCCCGCGTGAACCTGGGCACCGCGGCACTGGAGAACCCGGAGTGGACCGCCCGGGTGATCGAGCGCCACGGCGACAAAATCGCCGTCGGGCTGGACGTCCGCGGCACCACCCTGGCCGGCCGCGGCTGGACCAAGGAAGGCGGCGACCTCTGGGACGTCCTCGGACGCCTCGAGGAGGCCGGCTGCGCCCGCTACGTCGTCACCGACGTCACCAAGGACGGCACCCTCCAGGGGCCCAACGTCGAACTGCTCCGCCAGATGGTGGAAAAGACCGGCAAGCCCGTCGTCGCCTCCGGCGGGATCTCCAGCCTCGAGGACCTCCTGGTGCTGCGTTCCCTCGTGCCGCTCGGCGTCGAGGGCGCCATCATCGGCAAGGCCCTCTACAACGGCAACTTCACGCTGCCTGAGGCCCTCGACGCCGCCGGCCGCCGCTAGCGGCCCGCAGCATGGAGCACCGGCCGGCGGGCGGCAACGCAGCTGACAGCCCCGCCCCCTCACGCCAGTTGCCCGGACACATCGCGGCGGCCCTGGCCGGCGCGGGCGGAGCGACCGACTCGGCGGGCCGAACCTGGGCGGGGCGCAGCCTGGCCGGCGAGGACGCCACGATCCACAACTTCGAGGACGACGACGGCGCGGCCGACGCCGGCTATCTCGCGGCGCTGTCAGCCCTCGCGGCCGGCGACGGCGACGAGGCCGCGGTGGTGGCCACGCTCGCCACGGCACGGGTCTTCGTGCCGATCCTGGCCACGCTCGCCGAGGAAGGTGAAGGCGCAGGCGGCCTGCACTCCGACAAACAGGCAGATATGGCCCTCGTGACACTCAAGGCCCCGGACGGCCGGACCGCGATGCCCGTGTTCACCTCCGCCGCTTCCCTCAAGGCCTGGCACCCCGAGGCCCGGCCGGTGGCCGTCTACGCTGCCCGCGCCGCGCTCTCCGCGGTGGCCGAGGGTGCGGAACTGCTCGTGCTGGACCCGGGGTCCACTGTCACGTTTGTGGTGCGCCGGCCCGCGGTATGGGCCCTTGCACAGCAGCGGGACTGGACGCCGTCGTACGCGGATCCGGAGCTCGCCCGGAGCCTCGGTGAGAGCGTGGTTGGCTTTCCCTCGGTCCGCCGTGTTGAAATTCATCCGGGCGGTGGAGTTGCCACGGCGGCGGCCGATGGACGGCAGCTTCCTGGCGGGGGCTCCGGACCGGAGCTCCGCGTGGTGCTCTACCTCGAAGACGGACTCGACGCCGCCGGGGTCCAGTCCATCGTGTCCGGCCTCAACAGCGCCTGGGCACGGAATGAAATATTTGCTGAGCGGGTTGACTCGATCGAGGTCAAATTGCAGCGCGCAGCCCAGTAGCTGAAGGCCGGCCGGGGACATCCTGGGTGCTGCCGGGGGCAGTACCAGAAGGATGTAGTTCGTGAACTTCGCGCTTTACCGGGAACTGCTGGCCGTCCGGCCCATCAGGCGGCTCCTGCTGGTCGGGATGGTTGCCCGCATACCGCACTCCGCGGCCGGGGTCCTGCTGACCCTCCACATCGTCCTGGCTCTCGGCCAGGGCTACGCCGCCGCCGGCGCAGCGGCCGCCGTGATGACCATCGGCATCGCCGTCGGCGCACCGTGGCGCGGCCGGCGCGTCGACACCGTGGGCTTGCGGAGGGCGCTGATCCCGTCGGTCATCGCCGAAGCCGTCATCTGGTCCGTTGTACCGCACGTGTCCTATGAGGTCCTGCTGCCGCTGGTGTTCGTGGGCGGCCTGCTGACGCTGCCGATCTTCAGCGTTGTGCGCCAGTCCCTCGGCGTCCTTGCCACGGGGGAGCAGCGGCGCACCGCGTTCACCCTCGACGCCATCTCCACCGAACTGGTCTTTATGATCGGACCCGCGGCCGGCGCCCTCGTCGCCACCGCCGGATTCTCCGTCCTGGGGCTGACCATCGTCGGCATCGCCACCTCCGCGTCCGGGCTCTTTCTGATGTGGTTCAACCCGCCGACCCGCAGCGCCGAGCCTGTCCCTGGGGCCGATCCAGTGTCCGATGCCGAATCCGACGCGGCGTTCGAGGCAGGCCAGCAGGCGGGCGCCGAAGTGGCCGTCGTCGCCGCCGCCCCGGCCCACCTGCAGGAAGCCGCCGCGGAGTTCGCCCCGCTGGCCGCTGCCGGGGAGCGGCGCCAGGAACGCGCCGGTCTGCGGTACAAGGTCGCCCGCAACTTTGCCTGGTTCACCGCGGCCGTGGCAGCCGTCTTCGCCGTCGCCGCCGGGGCCGGCATGGTCCTCAGCGGCACCGACGTGGGAATCGTTGCCGCGCTCGAAACCGGCGGCAACCAGGCCGAGATCGGGCTGGTGTTCCTCTTCTGGTGTGCGGCCTCGGTGGTGGGCGGCCTCATCTACGGCGCCATGCACCGGCCCATCTCACCTGTCCTGCTGCTGCTGGGGATGTCCGCGCTGACCATTCCGATGGCGTTCGCGCAGGATACGTGGACCCTGTGCCTGCTCTCGCTCCTGCCGGGCCTGCTGTGTGCCCCCGTGCTGTCGGCCGCCTCGGAGAAAGTCGCCGAACTCGTCGACGAGCGGCGCCGCGGCGAGGCGATGGGCTGGTACGGCTCGGCCCTCACCGGGGGCGTGGCCCTCGGGGCGCCGCTCGCCGGAGTATTTATCGACGGCGTCGGCCCCTCTGCCGGATTTGTGGCCGTGGGGCTGGGCGGCGTCATGCTGTGCCTCGTGGGGCTTGTGCTGCAGCACCGCCGCAGGCTGCGCCTGGCCGCCGCCTGAGGTGACCGGCGACCGGCAACATCACCCGGACTCCGACCAGCGCCGCGATGGAGTACCCCACTGCAAGGGGCGTTAACGACGACGGCGGCGGCCGGACCGAAGTGGTCCGTCCGCCGCCGTGTCGCAGCTGGCGCGCCGTAGCTGGTTGGGGCTAGTTGACCGGGCCGGTGTACTTCTCGCCCGGGCCCTTGCCCGGGGCGTCCGGAATGATGGACTCCTCGCGGAAAGCCAGCTGCAGGGACCGCAGTCCGTCGCGCAACGGTCCGGCGTGCTGGGAGCCGATCTCCGGGGCCGCGGCGGTGACCAGGCCGGCGAGGGCCGTGATCAGCTTGCGGGCCTCGTCCAGGTCCTTGAGCTCTTCGGCATTTTCCTCGGCGGCGAGGCCGAGCTTCACGGCGGCGGCACTCATGAGGTGCACTGCGGCGGTGGTGATGACCTCGATCGCGGGCACCTCGGAGATGTCCCGGATCTGCTGTGAGACGTCGCCGTCGGCGCCGGCGGGCTCGTAAACGTGTGAATTACTATCTGCTGTGCTCATGCTGGTAAGCTTGTCACAGACCGACTGATTGTCGTTATTTCGTTCCGGATTCAGTATCACTTTTCCGGAGTGGGTAGCAGCCAGAACCCGTCAGCAGCCAACATGCCCGTCATGCAGGTGCGCCGGACGGGATTCTTTCTGTAGAATCGACTTTCAGTTTGCAAGCGGAGTTCTCTCCCACCCGCGTCAGCCGCTCTCCTTCGGGAAGCTTCGCAAGAAGCAAGGTTGCCGGGTACCTGGTCGGGCATTCTTCCCGGGCGCCAGCCCTGGCAGGATGCATGCCGCCTCACACGAGGCAGGCAGTTCCGATCTTCGAGGCCTTCGATTGCTCCGGCAATTGGGGGCCTTCTCTTTTTGCCGGTGGAATACCCCTCACGAACACAGGAGCTTTAACATTAGCGAGCCAAGAATCAATGAGCGTATCCGCGTCCCCGAGGTGCGGCTGGTCGGCCCTGCAGGCGAGCAAGTAGGCGTTGTCCGTATTGAGGATGCCCTGCGTTTGGCTGCCGAGTCCGATCTTGATCTCGTTGAAGTTGCACCGCAGGCCAAGCCTCCGGTGTGCAAGCTGATGGACTTCGGCAAGTACAAGTACGAAGCCGCGGTCAAGGCACGCGAAGCCCGGAAGAACCAGACCAACACGGTCCTGAAGGAAATCCGCTTCCGCCTGAAGATCGACACCCACGACTACGAGACGAAGCGCGGCCACGCGCTCCGCTTCCTCGGTGCCGGTGACAAGGTCAAGGCCATGATCCAGTTCCGCGGCCGTGAGCAGCAGCGTCCCGAGATGGGCATCCGCTTGCTCCAGCGCTTCGCCGACGACGTCGCCGAAGTCGGCGTCGTGGAGTCCAGCCCGCGCATCGATGGCCGCAACATGGTCATGGTGGTCGGTCCCCTGAAGAACAAGGCCGAAGCCAAGGCAGAGGCCCGCCGCGCATCGCAGCGTGCGGAAGCCAAGGCCGAGAACGAAGCCAAGGCTTCGGGTGGAGGCCGCGTCGATACCTCCGGCCCCGAGGCGCCCCTGACGCAGTCGCTCGCCGATCTGCTGCCGGAGGGCTACCAGGTCCGGACTGAAGCACCCAAGGCTGAGGCAACCGCAACGGAGGCTCCGGCAACGGAAGCTCCCGCCACGGAAGCCGCCGTCGAGGCCCCGGCCGAAAAGGTTGAGGCCAGCAGGGCTGACGCCAAGGAGGCCCCGGCCGCCGAGGCCAAGGCCGAGGAAGCCCCCGCCCAGGAGGCTCCCGTCCAGGCAGCGCCCAAGCAGGAGGCTCCCAAGGCCGCTCCGAAGCGTGAAGCCCCGAAGGCCGCCGCCAAGCCGGCAGCAGCCAAGGCCGCGCCCGCGGCGCCCAAGGCCGCCGCCAAGGCTCCGGAAACCGCCAAGGCTCCCGAGGCTGAAAAGGCCGCTCCGGCGGCAGCGCCGAAGCCGGTTGCTGCTCCGAAGCCGGTCCCGCGCCCCGCGGCGCCGAAGCCTGCTGCACGGCCGGCTGCCCCCAAGGCCGCCGCCAAGCCGGGCACCAAGAAGACCAACTAGTTCAGGGCTGCCGGACAGCAATGTCCGGCAGCAAGCAACCAGCACGCCGCCCGCAGGGGCGGCTGCACGAAAGACTGCAGACCTTGTCTGCGGATACGTAAGGAGATCGGTTCCCATGCCGAAGATGAAGACCCACAGTGGTGCTAAGAAGCGCTTCAAGCTGACCGGCAGCGGCAAGCTGCGCCGCCAGCAGGCCAACCGCCGCCACTACCTCGAGCACAAGTCCTCCAGGCTGACCCGCCGCCTCGCCGGCGACAAGATCGTCTTCAAGGGCGACGCCAAGGTCATCCGGAAGATGCTCGGCATCTAAGTTCCAAGTTCTCTGACTGTTTGCCACCTGGCAGCAGTCAACTACCAAAAAGGCTTCTCAGGCCAGCCGGTTGATCCGGCAGTAGACGCTTGGGATCAGATTTTCGAAGGAGTACGCACGTGGCACGTGTGAAGAGGGCGGTCAACGCCCACAAGAAGCGCCGGGTTATTCTTGAGCGCGCCAAGGGCTACCGTGGACAGCGTTCACGCCTGTACCGCAAGGCCAAAGAGCAGCTGCTGCACTCGTTTGTGTACAGCTACGGCGACCGCAAGAAGAAGAAGGGCGACTTCCGCCGCCTGTGGATCCAGCGCATCAACGCTGCATCCCGCGCCAACGGCCTGACTTACAACCGTCTGATCCAGGGCCTCAAGGCCGCTGAGGTCGAGGTTGACCGCCGTATGCTGGCCGAGCTTGCCGTTTCCGACGCCAACGCCTTCGCCGCGCTGGTCAAGATCGCCAAGGACTCCCTGCCCGCCGACACGTCCGCTCCGGCCGTCCAGGCCGAGGCTGCACCGGCTGCTAAGAAGGCCCCCGCCAAGAAGCCGGCTGCCAAGAAGCCCGCCGCTGACAAGGCTGCCGAGTAGTACCTGAGGTAGTTCACGAACTACGTCGTTCAAGAGCCGGCCACAAAAGCCACTAAGGTTCTTATATGAACGAAACCGGGCGCCCGCAAGACTCTGCACTTTCCAATCCTCGAGCTGATCGGGTGAGGAAGGTGGCACAGCTTGCCGGGCGCCCGGCCCGTTTAAAGCGCCGCGAGTTCCTGGCGGAGGGGCCGCAGGCGGTCCGGGAAGCCCTCGTCCTGCACCAGAAGAGGCTGGCGGCGGGGGAGCCCGGCATCGTCTATGAGGTCTACGCGAGCGAGTCCTGCCTGGACCGGCACCCGGACCTCGAGACTCTCGCGGAGGGCACCACCGCCTACCTCGCCACCGACGAAGTGCTCGCCGCGATGGCGGACACTGTCACCCCGCAGGGCATTCTCGCCGTCTGCGGTTTTCTGGACGTGAGCCTGGACGAGGTGCTCGACGCCGGCCCGCGGCTGCTTGCCGTACTCTGCCAGGTACGGGACCCCGGTAATGCCGGCACTGTGCTCCGGGCCGCCGACGCGGCCGGCGCGGACGCCGTCATTCTTACCGCGTCCAGCGTCGACATCTACAACCCCAAGGCCGTCCGTTCGACGGCGGGCTCCCTCTTCCACCTGCCCGTTGTGCTCGGCGCCGAGATCGACGACCTGGTGGGCCGGTGCAAGGAACGGGGAATCGGAGTCCTCGCCGCGGATGGCCAGGGCCAGCTGAACCTCGATGCGTTGCAGGACCAGAACGCTGCCCGCCGGCTCGGTGCGGCCCCATCCGTTTCGGAGTATGCCCTCGAGAGTCCCACGGCGTGGCTCTTCGGCAACGAGGCCCAGGGTCTCTCCGAGGAGGAGCTCGCCTTGGCGGACCACCGTGTGGCTGTGCCCGTCTACGGGGCCGCTGAAAGCCTCAACCTGGGGACCGCCGCGACGGTCTGCCTCTACGCCAGCGCCCGCTCCCAGCAGGACGGCGGAACCGGGCGGGGCTAGCTGCGCGGGTTGGCGGCAGGGCCCGCAAGGCAGCCAGGGCGAGAGCCAGGAAAACCGCAGGTCCCGGAACCGCGCAAAAAAATACGGCGGGGGTCCACCGTAAGGTGGGCTCCCGCCGTCGTATCCCAGCGACTAGGTCGTGGTCTTGTTGCGTCCTGTGATGGCGCCGTAGGTAAGGGCCACCACCAGGCCGCCGACAATGGCCAGGAGCCAGGAACCAAGATTCCAGAATTCCATCGTGCCACCGCCGAAGAGCAGGTCGCCGATCCAGCCGCCGACAACTGCGCCGACAACACCGAGCACGAGGCTGGTCACCCAGCCGCCTCCGACCCTGCCAGGCATGACTGCCTTAACGATTGCACCTACTATGAGTCCGAGAATGATCCAGCCTAGAAAGCCCATTGCTCCTCCTACATATTCGTCGGCATCCAAATAGTGGATTCCGATTATGGCTTCAAGCTAACATAGGCCGGTTTGCTTGTCAGCAGGATCACACCCAATCGTTACTTGCCCGGTGACCTGCGTCATTGCTGGGTGAACCAGGTTTCAAACCGAGTTCAAACCGGGCTCAAGCGGTGGTCAAGCCGGGGGCCGGCCGGCTTGGACACGGCACTTTCTGCGGCGCTGTGGGCGCCGGCCCGGCAGCCGCAATCCGGCTATCGGACCAGCGGCCTCTTGCGTTCCACGAGGCCGCTGACGACGGCGACGCCGAGGCCCAGGAGGGCCAGCACTGCACCGACGAGGGCGGGTGCGACGTAGCCCCAGCCCCAGGCGATCACGAGGCCGCCGAGGAAGGCGCCCAGGGCGTTGGCGACGTTGAGGGCGGCGTGGTTAAGCGAGGACGCCAGCGAGGGGGCATCCGGGGAAGCATCCAGCAGCCGGGTCTGCAGCGCCGGGACCAGCAGGGAACCGGCCCCGCCGACGACGAAGACCATGACGTAGGCGGACCACGGCCAGTGCACGGCCACGGCGTAGACCACGAGTGCCACGGCGATGCCGGGCAGCACCCAGTAGATGGTGCCCATCACGGACTTGTCCGCGATCCGGCCGCCGACGATGTTGCCGGCCACCATGCCGAGGCCGTAGAGCGCGACGACGAGCGGGAGCCAGGCCGCGGGAATGCCCGCCACGGAGGTCATCGTGTGCGCAATGTACGTGTACGTGGCGAAGAAACCGCCGAACCCGACGATGCCGATCAGGATCGCCAGCCAGACCTGGAGCCGCTTGAGGGCGCCCAGCTCGCGGCGGAAGCTCGCATCGGCGTGGGGCTTCTGGAACGGGACGAATTTCCAGAGCATCACCAGGGTGAGGAGGCCGATCAGGCCCACCAGCAGGAAGAGCAGCCGCCAGCCGTACGTCTGGCCCAGCCAGGTGCCGAACGGCACGCCGATGACGTTGGAGACGGTCAGTCCGGCCATGACCATCGAAATCGCCCAGCCGCGCTTGGTCGGAGCAACCAGCGAGGCCGCGATCACGGCCGCGACCCCGAAGAACGCTCCATGCGGCAGGCCCGCGGCGAAGCGGGACACCAGCATGGTGCCGTAGTCCGGGGCGATGAAGGACGTCAGGTTCGCGATGCTGAAGAACAGCATGAGCCCCAGGGCAAGGTACTTGCGCGGCATCTTGGCGCCGACGGCCGCCAGCAGCGGGGCTCCGATCACGACGCCGAGCGCGTAGGCGGAGATCAGGTGTCCCGCCTCCGGGGTGCTGATGTTGAGCCCCTGCTCCACCTCCTTGAGCAGGCCCATCATGGTGAACTCCGTGGTGCCGATGCCGAATCCGCCCATGGCAAGGGCAAGGATGGCAAGGGCAAGATGGCGGGTGCCGGTTTTGGGCGCCGCCGGGGCATGGGTAGTGGTTGTCATTCGTCTGCTTTTCGGGAACGTTCCCGGCGGAAGCCAGGACAATGCGGCACGTTAAATCTGATGTGTGAGCTGAGTGGTGTAACGGGGCCGGGGCGCTCGATATTCCGGTACTCGCCGAAGGCGGCTCCTTCCATTCTTCCCTAATCCTGGGCCGCCCCTAGACTTGGACGCGTGACTGGACTCATCAGCGTCGCCGGCGGCGCAGTATTGGACTCCCTGGCCGAACCCGGCCGGCTGCTTGTCGCCCGGCGGACGGCGCCTCCTCACTTTGCCGGAATGTGGGAGTTTCCGGGCGGCAAGGTCGAGGCCGGAGAGACGGGCGAGCAGGCCCTGCACCGCGAGCTGTTCGAGGAGCTGGGCGTGAGCGTCCGGCTTGGCGCCGAACTGGACAGCGGGTCCGCCGAGGGCTGGCCGCTGAACGATCGCGCCGCCATGCGTGTGTGGTTTGCCGAACTCCTCGATGGCGATCCCCGCCCGCTGCAGGACCACGATGAGCTGCGCTGGATCAACCTCCGGAACCGCGACGAGGTGCTGGGCCTGCCGTGGATTCCGGCTGACCTGCCGATCGTCGAGGCGCTGCTGGACAGGCTTTCCGTGGCCGATTCCACGGCCTTGTCCGCGCACTGAACGGCTGAGCATCTGGGCCGCCGCGGCCCCACCTCTCGCCAAAGCGTGAAGCATGTGACTACGCTGAAGCGAATCGAGAGGAGCGGCCCGTGCAGGTCGGTGTCAGGCGGGAACAGCGTGCGGGGGAGCGGCGGGTTGCGGCCACACCGGAGACGGTGCAGCAGCTGATGAGCCTGGGCCTGGACGTGGCGGTGGAAAGCAACGCCGGCACCGAGGCCGGTTATGGCGACGACGCCTTCGCCGCGGCCGGAGCGTCGGTCGTGCCGGAATTGCTCCCCGGATCCCTGGATGTCCTGCTGCACGTCCGGCCGCTGGAACCGGAGACCGCCGCGGGTCTTCGGCCCGGCACGATCACCATCGGGTTCGCCTCCCCGGCGTCGGAGCTGCCCACCGTGGACGCCCTCGCCGCTGCGGGTGTGACCTCGTTCGCGCTGGAGCTGGTCCCGCGCATCTCAAGGGCCCAGTCGATGGACGCGCTCAGTTCCCAATCGCTGGTCTCCGGCTACCGCGCCGTTCTGGAAGCGGCCCTGCGCTATCCGAGGTTCTTCCCGCTCTACATGACAGCCGCCGGAACGATCCCGCCCGCCCGGGTACTCGTCCTGGGCGCCGGCGTCGCAGGGTTGCAGGCGATCGGCACCGCGAAGCGCCTGGGGGCGCGGGTCTCCGCCAATGACATCCGGGCGGCCTCCGCCGACGAGGTCGCCTCGATGGGGGGAACATTCATCCACCTGGACCTCGACACGGTGTCAGCCGCCGCGGAAGGCAGCGGCGGCTACGCCCGGGAGCTCGGCCAGGACCGGGCGCAACGCCAGCGCGCCCTGCTGGCCCCGCATGTCGCGGCGGCGGATGTCCTCATCACCACAGCGGCGATCCCCGGCCGCGCAGCGCCCTTGCTCGTGACGACGGAAATGGTGGCCGGCATGCGGGCCGGTTCGGTCGTCGTCGACCTCGCGGCGGAATCGGGCGGAAACGTCGAGGGAGTTCTCGCGGGCCGGGACCTCCAGATCCCGGTGGAGGGCGGGTCCGTGACCCTGGTGGGCCTGCAGGACGCCGCCTCGGCGATGCCCTCCGACGCGTCCCGGCTGTTCGCCAAGAACGTCGCGAACCTGCTGGCCCTGATGACCACCGACGGCAAGGTTGTCCCGGACTTCGACGACGAGGTTGTCGCGGGCGCCTGCCTCACCCACGGCGGCTGCGTCCAGCATGCCGCTACCGCCGAAGCACTGGAGGCCCTGAAGTGATGGATCCGATCACTCTGCTGACGGTGGTGGTGCTCTCTGTATTCGTGGGATTCGAAGTCGTCTCCAAGGTGACAAGCAAGCTGCACACTCCGCTGATGTCCGGTGCCAACGCCATCCACGGCATCATCCTGGTGGGCGCCATCATCGTCGCCGGCCAGGCCAGCGACCCGTGGCTGCTGACCATCGCCCTCATCGCCGTGGTGCTGGCGACCGCAAACCTGGTCGGCGGATTCGTCGTCACAGACCGGATGCTGGAGATGTTCGGCGGGCGGAAGCCTGCCCGGCCCGCTGCCCGTGCGGGGGAGGACGGCAAATGAACGTCCTCGGCCCCGGATGGACCGCCCTGTTCTACCTCGTGGCCGCGGTCTGCTTCATCCTCGCGCTGAAGGGCCTGAGTTCGCCCCGGACCGCCCGGCGGGGCAACGCCATCGGAGCGGCCGGCGCCCTCGTGGCCGTGGTGAC
>CALMVY010000140.1 GCA_937873245.1 uncultured Arthrobacter sp.
CGATCGCGAAGCCCGTGGCCTTGGACGCCAGGGCGGAGGAGCGGGAAACGCGCGGGGTCATTTCGATCACGACGACGCGTCCCGTGTCCGGTTCGACGGCGAACTGGATGTTGCAGCCGCCGGTGTCGACGCCGACTTCGCGGATGACGGCGATGGAGATGTCGCGCAGGCGCTGGTATTCCCGGTCCGTCAGGGTCAGGGCCGGGGCGACGGTGATGGAGTCGCCGGTGTGCACGCCCACCGGGTCGAAGTTCTCGATGGAGCAGACCACCACGACGTTGTCGTTCTTGTCGCGCATCATCTCGAGCTCGTACTCCTTCCAGCCCAGGATGCTCTCTTCGAGCAGCACTTCGCTGGTGGGGCTGTACTGCAGCCCCTGGCCGACGATCCGGCGGAGGTCGTTCTCGTCATAGGCCAGACCCGAGCCGAGGCCACCCATGGTGAAGGAGGGCCGGACCACCATCGGGTAGCCCAGGTCCTCGGCGGCGGCGAGGGCCTCGTCGATGGTGTGGATGATGTGGCTGCGGGCCGACTCCGCGCCGCAGCGCTCCACCACGCCCTTGAACTTTTCGCGGTCCTCACCGAGCTCGATCGCGGCGACGTTGGCGCCGATGAGCTCGACGTTGTACTTCTCCAGCACACCGTTCTTGTCCAGCGCGATCGCGGTGTTGAGCGCGGTCTGGCCGCCCAGGGTGGGCAGAACCGCGTCCGGGCGTTCCTTCGCGATGATCTTCTCGACGACCTCGGGGGTGATCGGCTCGATGTAGGTGGCGTCGGCGAACTCCGGGTCGGTCATGATGGTGGCCGGGTTGGAGTTGACGAGGATGACGCGCAGGCCCTCCTCCTTGAGGACGCGCAGTGCCTGGGTGCCGGAGTAGTCGAATTCGGCCGCCTGGCCGATCACGATCGGGCCGGAACCGATGACCAGGACGCTCTTAAGGTCAGTTCTCTTGGGCATTACTTCTTGTCCTCAGTCTTGGATTCGGTGGCAGTCTTTGTCTTTGAAGAAGCAGTGTCCGCCATCAGTTGGATGAAGCGGTCGAAGAGGTAAGCGGCGTCGTGCGGCCCGGAGGCGGCCTCAGGGTGGTACTGGACCGAGAAGGCCGGGATGTCGAGGCAGGACAGGCCCTCGACGACGTCGTCGTTGAGGCTCACGTGGCTGACCTCGACGCGGCCGAAGCGCTCCTCGGGGGCCTGCGTGGCGCCGTCGAGCGGGGCGTCGACGGCGAAGCCGTGGTTCTGCGAGGTGATTTCCACCTTGCCGGTGCGGCGGTCCATGACCGGCTGGTTGATGCCGCGGTGGCCGTAGCGCAGCTTGTAGGTGCCGAAGCCCAGGGCGCGGCCCAGGATCTGGTTGCCGAAGCAGATGCCGAAGTACGGGATTTTCTCGTCCAGGACGGAGCGGAGCAGCTTGACCTGGTTGTCGGCGGTGGCGGGGTCGCCGGGGCCGTTGGACATAAAGAATCCGTCGGGGTTGACCGCCTGGACATCGGCCAGGGTGGCGGTGGCCGGCAGCACGTGCACCCGGACGCCGCGTTCGGCGAAGCGGATGGGGGTCATCCGCTTGATGCCAAGGTCGATCGCGGCGATGCTGAAGCGCGGCTCGCCGTCCCAGCCCCAGTCCTTGGGTTCCACGGTGTAGGCCTCGTCCACGCTGACTTCTTCGGCAAGGCGTGAGCCTTCCATCGGGGCGCTCGCCAGGACGGTGTCCACAAGTTCCTGGTCCGTGGCGCGGACGGCGTCGCCGGAGAAGATGCCGGCGCGCATGGTCTTGTGTTCGCGCAGGTGCCGGGTGATGGCGCGGGTGTCCACGCCCTGGATGCCGACGATGCCCTGGTCCAGCAGCTCCTCGTCGAGGGAACGTTCGGAGCGCCAGTTGGAGGGCCGGCGGGCGGCGTCGCGGACGATGTAGCCGGCCACCCAGATGCGCCGGGACTCGGCGTCGTCCTTGTTCACACCGGTGTTGCCGATGTGCGGGGCGGTCTGCACCACCAGCTGGCGGGCGTAGGAGGGGTCCGTGATGGTCTCCTGGTAGCCGGTCATGCCGGTCGCGAACACGGCCTCGCCGAGGGCGGTGCCGGTGGCGCCGTAGCTGGTTCCGCGGAAGATCCGGCCATCCTCGAGGACGAGGGCTGCCGGGGTGGAGGCTGCTGCGTTTGATGTCATTTGGTTCGGGTCCGTCACGTTGTTACTTTCCACTATCGGCATTGGCCTGGGGGGCCGCGGGGATCAAATTCTGCAGGGCGTTGAGGAGCTTGGTTTTGTCGTCGGCGTGCCGGGTGCGGAACCCGGAATCGAGTTCGCGGGTGCCGAGCATCCAGCCGAGGACCAGCAGTCCGTCCTTTTCGACGAATTTCCCGGCCATGCCGCTTTCCAGCCGCACCCCGGTGAGGCTGGCGGCCGGGATGAAGACCGGGTCCGCGCCGGAACGGTCGAAGAGCACTCCTTCGGGGTGGACGCTGAGTTCGGCGTTGGTCCGGATGCCCAGATGGTGCACGGCAATCCGGTCCAGCCAGTCGCCGGCGGTGGTGGAGGCCACGTACTGGCCGTCCGCAACTGCCACCGCGGCGCCCAGTTCCGCCGGGATCGCGGGCAACGGCTCGACGTCGGCCTGGCGGCGCAGGCGGTTCCGCCAGCCGGCCGCCAGCATGGCGAAGATGCCAACGGCGAGGGCCAGCATGATGAGGAAGAAGGGCAGCTTGTCCATCAGTTGCCGTCCGCCGCGGTCGTTGCGGGCGCCGCCGGCGCCTCGGGAAGCCACCGGTACGGGGTGTTGAGTTTGCCGTCGAGGACGGTGGGGTGGCCCTTGAAGAACGTCGCCACCACCTTGCCGGGAAGTTCCCGGCCGGCAAACGGAGAGTTACGGCCCATGGTTGCCATCTTAGAAGGGTCCACGGTCCAGCGCGCAGCCGGGTCCACCAGTGTGACGTTGGCGGGTTCGCCGGCGTCGAGCGGGCGGCCCTGGTCCTGGACCCGGCCAATCGC
The DNA here is from genome assembly GCA_937873245.1 of uncultured Arthrobacter sp. GTDB lineage: Bacteria > Actinomycetota > Actinomycetes > Actinomycetales > Micrococcaceae > Arthrobacter. The sequence continues at coordinate 2,986 of CALMVY010000140.1, forward strand.
GGCCGGCGCGGTGGAGGTGACGCGGGCGAAGTCCGCCCAGCCCATCAGCCCGGTTTCGATCATGGTGTGCTGCACTACGGACAGCGCGGTTTCCAGCCCGGTCATGCCCATGGCCGCCTGCGCCCACTCGCATTCCTTGTGTTCGCTCGGGTGCGGGGCGTGGTCGGTGCCGACGACGTCGATCGTGCCGTCGGCCAGCGCGGCGCGCAGGGCCTGGACATCGGCGTCGGTGCGCAGCGGCGGATTGACCTTGTAGACGGGGTCGTAGCTGCGGGCGAGCTCGTCCGTGAGCCAGAGGTGGTGCGGGGTGACCTCGGCCGTGACGTTGACGCCGCGGGACTTGGCCCAGCGGATGATCTCCACGGAGCCGGCCGTGGAGACGTGGCAGACGTGCAGCCGGGAGCCGACATGCTGGGCCAGCAGGACATCGCGGGCAATGATGCTTTCCTCGGCGACGGCGGGCCAGCCGGTGAGGCCGAGGACGGCGGAGACCTCGCCTTCGTTCATCTGCGCCCCGGCGGTGAGCCGGGGTTCCTGCGCGTGCTGGGCGACGACGCCGTCGAAGGCCTTGACGTATTCCAGCGCCCGGCGCATCAGCACGGGGTCGTGGACGCAGATGCCGTCGTCGGAGAAGACCCGGACGTGGGCGCGGGAGTCGGCCATCGCGCCGAGTTCGGCGAGCTGCTCCCCCGCGAGGCCGACCGTCACGGCGCCGACAGGGCGGACGTCCACCCAGCCGGCGGTGCGGCCGAGGGTGAGGACCTGTTCGACGACGCCGGCGGTGTCCGCCACCGGTGTGCTGTTGGCCATCGCGTGCACGGCGGTGTAGCCGCCCAGGGCCGCGGCGCGGGTGCCGGTCTCGACCGTTTCGGCGTCTTCGCGGCCGGGTTCGCGCAGGTGGGTGTGGATGTCCACCATGCCGGGCAAGGCCACGAGTCCGGCGGCCTCAATGACGGTCCCGCCCTCAGCAGCCAGGTTCTGGCCGCGCTCGGCGATGATCCCGTCGCGGATGAGGAGGTCTTCGGGGGCTCCGCCGAGAATGGCGGCGCCGCGGATCAGGTAGGCGCCGGTGCCTGCGTCCTGTTGCTGTGATGCCATCAGTGGCTCTCCTTGGTGGCGAGGGCGGAGTTGTTCTCTGCGAAAGTGGAGTGGGTGGTGGTGTGGCCCGCCGGTTCGCGGGTGTCCCCGGAGAGCAGCAGGTAGAGGGCCGCCATCCGGATGGACACGCCGTTGCGGACCTGCGCCAGCACCGTGGAGCGCGGCGAGTCGGCCGCGGCCGAGGAGATCTCCAGGCCGCGGTTCATCGGCCCGGGGTGCATGATGATGGTGTCTTTCAGGCCCAGGCTGTCCAGGGCGCGGAGCCGGTTGTCGTCGAAGCCCCAGCGGCGGGAGTATTCGCGGGTGGTGGGGAAGAACGAGGCGTTCATCCGTTCGCCCTGCACGCGCAGCATCATCATCGCGTCGACGCCGCAGGCGAGTGTCTCGTCCAGGTCGTAGCTGACCGTGCAGGGCCACTGTTCGACGCCGATCGGCAGCAGCGTCGGCGGGGCGACCAGGGTGACTTCGGCGCCGAGGGTGCGCAGCAGCCAGACGTTGGAACGGGCCACCCGGGAGTGCAGCACGTCCCCGGCGATCGCCACGCGCATTCCCGTGAGGTCCGCCCCAGCGGACGGGGTGCCGGCCAGTTTGGACCAGTGCCGGCGCATGGTGAACGCGTCCAGCAGCGCCTGGGTGGGGTGTTCGTGGGTGCCGTCGCCGGCGTTGATGACAGCGGCGTCGATCCAGTCCGTGGCGGCGAGCCGGTGCGGGGCGCCGGAGGCCCAGTGCCGGATGACGACGGCGTCGGCGCCCATCGCGGAGAGCGTCTGGGCCGTGTCCTTGAGGGATTCGCCCTTGGAGACGGAGGAGCCCTTCGCGGCGAAGTTGATGACGTCGGCGGAGAGCCGTTTGGCGGCGGCTTCGAAGGAGATCCGGGTGCGGGTGGAGTCCTCGAAGAACAGGTTGACCACGGTCCGGCCGCGCAGGGCGGGAAGCTTCTTGACCTCGCGCTCCCCCACGGCCGCCATTTCCTCGGCGGTGTCGAGGATGCGGATGGCGTTGGACAGGCTCAGGTCTTCGGTGGAGAGCAGGTGCCTCATGCAGTGGCCTCGATGACCACTTCGTTGACGGCGGCGCCGTCTACGGAGTCGGTTTCGGCCAGCCGGACGCGGACTTTCTCGGACGAGGAGGTGGGGAGGTTTTTGCCGACGTGGTCCGCGCGGATGGGCAGTTCCCGGTGGCCACGGTCGATCAGTACCGCGAGGCGGACGATGCGCGGGCGGCCGAGGTCGATGATCGCGTCGAGGGCGGCCCGGATGGTCCGGCCGGAGTACAGGACGTCGTCGATCAGCACTACGACTTTGTTGTCGATGCCGGTGCGCGGGAGCTGGGTGGGGTACGGCGGTCGCATGGCCTGGTGGGAGAGATCGTCCCGGAACATGGTCACGTCCAGCTGCCCGACGATCGCGGCGGGGTCCACGGTGGGATCGGCGGCGGCAATCTTGGCGGCAAGCCGGACGGCGAGGGGGTAGCCCCTCCGCGGGATGCCCAGCAGGACGAGGTCCTGCGATCCCTTGTTGGCTTCAAGGATCTCATGGGCGATACGAGTGAGTGCCCGGTCGATGTCCGCCTGGCTGAGGACAACCCTGGCTGGAACCGGTGCGCTGGTGACAGAAGTCAACGCTCGTCTCCCCTTTCCCCGCCTCACGGGACGGAATTAAAAAAGGATCATGTGCGACTCAAAATTACCACAGCGGCCTCCCTGGACATGCGTCGGGAGGACGCGGTGATGGTCACACCCAGGCGGCTTAGTAGAACCGGCAAGGCGTGGTCTTAGGCGTCCGGGCGACTCACACCTAGGCTTTTCGGTATG
>CALMVY010000141.1 GCA_937873245.1 uncultured Arthrobacter sp.
CCCCGAACAGCCCGTATTCGGCCTCCAAGGCCGCGTCCGACCACCTGGTGCGCGCCTATCACCACACCTATGGCCTGCCGACGCTGACCACCAACTGCTCCAACAACTACGGCCCCTACCAGTTCCCGGAAAAGCTCATCCCGCTGATGATCCTGAATGCGGTGAAAGGCAAGCCGCTGCCGGTGTACGGCGACGGCCAGAACGTTCGCGACTGGCTGTACGTGGCCGACCACTGTAGCGGCATTTGCGCCGTGCTGGCCAAGGGACGTTCGGGCGAGACCTACAACATCGGCGGCTGGAACGAGAAGACGAATCTGGAAGTCATCCATACCGTGTGCGCCCTGCTGGACGAACTCAAGCCAGGCGCCGCACCCTATGCCTCGCTCATCACCTACGTGAAGAACCGCCCCGGCCACGACCGGCGCTACGCCATCGACGCGCGCAAGATCGAGCGCGAACTGGGCTGGAAGCCGAACCTGCGGGCCAAGGGCCTCTCTTCCGCCAAGGCCTACGCCTTGGGCCTCGTGGTGGCCCGGGACCCGTCCCTGCTGGGAACGGACCCCTTCTTCCCCGCGTTCATCGCAGGGATCGAGACAGCGCTCGCCGAGCATGACTACACCTTGGTCCTCAGTGTCGCCACCGCCCCCGGCGCCGAGGAGCGGTGCTACCGCAAACTGGTGGACAACGGCCGGGTGGACGGCGTGATCCTCACCGACGTCCGGCACAACGATTCCCGCATCGCACTCCTGCTCGAGCTTAAAGTCCCGGCCGTCACCCTCAACCGGCCCGACGCCAGTTGCCCGTTTCCCGCCGTCTCGGTCGACGAGTCGGCCGGCATCGTGGCTGCCGTGGACCACCTCGTGGCACTCGGACACACCCGGATTGCCCACGTGGGCGGCGGGCAGGAGTACATCCACGGCCGGAGCCGCCGCAAGGCGTGGGAAGACACCATGGCCAAGGCCGGGCTGCCGTCCGACCTCTTCGCCGGGGCAGATTTCACGGCCGCCGGCGGAGTGGCCGCCACCGCGGAACTGCTTCGGCGTGCGGACCGGCCCACCGCCATCGTGTACGCGAACGACCTGATGGCCACCGCCGGCCAGTCCTATGCCCAGTCCCTCGGGCTGAGCGTCCCCGGCGACCTGTCCATCACCGGCTACGACAACGCCGAGTTCACCCAGTACCTGAATCCGCCCCTCACCACCCTCGCCACCGACCCCATGCTCTGGGGACGGGTGTCGGCCCAGGTGCTCCTGAACCAGCTGGCCGGTCTCCACAACGGCGCGGACACGGTCCTCCCGGCCCCCCGGCTGGTGGTCAGGGCCTCCACAGGGCCCGTCCCGGGCCGCCCGCCGGCCTCCTGACGGCCCCGGCACCATCCCCAAGACATAAACCCAAGACACAAGCTCAAAACACACCCAGTCCCACAACACCCCTCCCAAGGAGACGCAATGAAGCGCTTTTCAACTGCCACGCGAGTACTGTCCGTGGCCGCCCTGACCATCATGGGAGCCGGCCTTGCGGGCTGCGGCGGCGGAGCCGGCGGCGGCTCCGCGGAGTCCGCCACCACGGCCAAGGGGCCGATCAAGATCTGGTACTCCAACAACGAGTTCGAGGTGAAATGGGGCAAGGCCATGGTCGAGTCCTGGAACACCGCGCACCCGGACCAGAAGATCGATGCCCAGGAGATCCCGGCCGGCAAGAGCTCCGAGGAAGTCATCGGCGCCGCCATCACCGCCGGCAACGCCCCCTGCCTGGTCTTCAACACCGCGCCCGTAGCGGTTCCGCAGTTCCAGAAGCAGGGCGGACTCGTGGCACTCGATTCCTTCCCGGACGGCGCCCAGTACATCGAGGAACGCACCGGCGACCTCGCCGACCAGTACAAGTCCGGCGACGGCAAGATGTACCAGCTGCCCTGGAAATCCAACCCCGTGGTCCTGTTCTACAACAAGGACCACTTCCGCAAGTCCGGGGTTGCCTTTCCGACCAAAAGCTGGAAATGGGCGGATGAACTGGCCGCGGCGAAGCGGCTGACGAATCTGATTTCTTCCACGGCCAATGAAATCAGTCCTCGTTACTCACCCGACGGGAAGCGGATTGCTTTTGAATCCAATCGCTCTGGCAGCAGCGAAATCTGGGTTTGTAATAGCGACGGCGAGAATCCAATTCGCGTGACCTCATTTCGCGGCCCGCTTGCCGGTTCGCCCAGTTGGTCGCCCGATGGAAAATTTCTCGCCATTGACTGTCGCCCGGAAGGTAATGCCGATATTTACGTTATCAGCAGCGAGGGCGGCACGCCGCGCCGTTTGACCTCTGACCCGGCTGAAGACATCGTACCAAGCTGGTCGCAGGATGGGCGCTGGATTTATTTTTCCTCGCATCGCAATGGTCGCCTGCAAATTTGGAAAGTTCCGGCGGAAGGTGGCGAGGCAATTCAAATGACGCAGCAAGGCGGCTTTGATCCGGTAGAATCGCCCGATGGCAAATGGCTGGCAATCAGCGATCAATCCCAGGAACAACGCCGATCCCTGATTTATGTTGTGCCGATCATGGGCGGCACGCCGCGCCGCGTTACACCGCTTGCGCCTTCGTACTGGC
>CALMVY010000142.1 GCA_937873245.1 uncultured Arthrobacter sp.
CGGGGCCCTCACCGGCGGGGGCCCCACCCACCGGCTCCCACGTCTCGCTCCGCTTCGCCGCGGGGCCCTCACCGGCGTGGGCCCACCCACCCCATAGAATGGACAGATGACCCTCAGCGTTGCGCTCGGCCCTGACACCCAGGAGAGCACCCAGACCGGAACAGCGACGTCGACCGATGTCCTGATCGCCCCGGACATCCCGTGGAACCTCGTGATCTGCAACGATCCGGTGAACCTGATGAGCTATGTGAGCTACGTGTTCCGCAGCTACTTCGGCTACTCCGAGGCCAAGGCGAACAAGCTCATGCTGGAGGTCCATAAGAAGGGGCGCTCCATCGTGGCGCACGGCAGCAAGGAACAGGTGGAGCAGCACGCGGTCGCGATGCACGGCTACGGTCTCTGGGCCACGGTGGAAAAGGCCACCGGCGGCTCCGGCGGCAAGGGATCGGGCAAGGGCAAGGGAAAACGTGGCTAAGGCATTCAAGTACGGCATCAAAGGGATCAGCGGCTACCTGGAACCGGCCGAGCGGGAACTGCTGCGCAGCCTGTTCGACGACGTTGTGTCCATGCTGGAGCCGGAGGAGCGCGCCAACGAGGACCCCCTCGCGGCGCTTGTGGGACTCGACGCCGAGGCCCGCGAACCTTCGGACCGTGCCCTGCGCCGGCTGCTTCCGAGCGTCTCGAAGCATGACGCCGCAGCCTCGCTGGAGTTCCGGCGCTATACCGAGCGGTCACTGCGCGAGAGCAAGATCGGCGCGCTGAAGGCCGCGTCGCTCGGGCTGGACAAGGACGAACTGGTCCTGACCCCGGACGACGCGCGGCACTGGTCCATGGCGCTCAACGACGTCCGGCTGGTGCTGGCCGAACGGCTGGACATCCGCGACGACGAGGATGCCGGGCACGTGCACCTCATGCAGGACTGGTCACAGGCCGAAGACGTCGAGAGCTACCTGGCCCTTGTCTACAACTTCACCACCTGGCTCCAGGAATCCCTGGTCCAGGCGATGCTCCAGTCGCTGGAGGCGCGCGGCTGACCAGCGGCTCAACAGTGGGCTGACCAGCGGCGTGTGACACATTCGACATGAGTCCGGCGACACAATGTGATGGCCGGGCCCGTGCCTAAGCCCTATCCTCGAATAATCATGACTTCAGCATCGAGCATGGATCCGGCAGCGCGAGCTGTTGCGGACTCCCCAGCGCGCAACAGCGCCAGCAGCCAGTCCGCCAGCGAGACCGCGAATGAAATGGGATCACGTCCCATCGGGGTGTTTGATTCCGGCGTCGGCGGACTCACCGTGGCCCGGTCCATCATCGACCAGCTGCCCAACGAATCCATCCTCTACGTCGGCGACACCGCCCACGGCCCCTACGGCCCGCTCCCCATCGCCGAAGTCCGGGCCAACGCCCTGGGGGTAATGGACGAACTGGTGGATTCCGGCGTGAAGCTGCTGACCATCGCGTGCAACTCGGCGTCCGCCGCCGTGCTGCGCGACGCCCGCGAACGCTACACCGCCCGCTATGGGATCCCAGTGATCGAAGTGATCCAGCCGGCCGTGCGCCGCGCCGTCGCCGCCACCCGCACCGGCCGTGTCGGCGTGATCGGGACCTCGGCCACGGTGGGCTCCCGCGCCTACGAGGACACCTTCGCCGCCGCCCCGGACCTGCACATCACCTCCGCGGCCTGCCCCGCGTTCGTGCCTTACGTCGAAGCCGGAATCACCACGGGCCCGGAGCTGCTCGCCGTCGCCCGCGAGTACCTGGCACCGCTCAAGGCCGCCGGCGTGGACACCGTTGTGCTGGGCTGCACCCACTATCCGCTGCTCACCGGCGTGATCTCCTATGTGATGGGGGAGGACGTCACGCTCGTCTCCAGCGCCGAGGAGACGGCCAAGGACGTCTACCGCGCCCTTGCCTCCCGCGGGCTGGAACGCACCGACGCCTCGGCCCCTGAACACAACTTCATCGCCACGGGGGACGCCTCGCAGTTCGAGCACCTCGCCCGGCGATTCCTCGGCCCCGAGGTCCTCAGTGTCCGCCACGTGGACCATGTCGCGGCCCAGTACCCCACGGGCAGCCTGGCCAGGATCACGCCGGAAATGATCGCCGCCGCGCAGGCCGGCGCGGGCCGTCCCCGGATCTCCAACTTCGTGGGCGGATCCGCGGGCGGAGGAACATTTCTGTGAAGCTGACCATCGTGGGCTGTACCGGGTCTTTTCCGGGTCCGGGCTCGCCGGCGTCGTGCTACCTGCTGACCGCCAACGACGGCGAGCGGAACTGGAAGATCGTGCTGGACCTCGGCAGCGGGGCGCTTGGCGCCATCCAGCGCTACACCGATCTCGAGGACATTGACGCAATTTTCCTGACGCACCTGCATCCGGACCACTGCATGGACCTGTGCGGGCTCCACGTCGCTGTGCGCTGGAAGCCGGGCGGCTGGGGCCGCGGCAGGATTCCCGTGTGGGGGCCCGCCGCCACCGCCGACCGGATGGCCACGGCCTACGGCCTGGAACTGGACCCCGGCATGCACGAGGAATTCGACTTCAGCAACTGGGCCGAGCGCAAGCCGGTGACCATGGGCCCGTTCACGGTCACCCCGTACGCTGTCAACCACCCGGTGGAGGAGGCCTATGCGCTCCGAGTGGAAGTCACCGAACCGGACAGGGACGGCAACCCCGTCACCCGGGTGCTCAGCTATTCGGGGGACACAGACTCCTGCAGCGGGCTCGAAGATGCGGCCCGCGATGCCGACCTGTTCCTCTGCGAGGCAGCCTTCGAGGAAGGCCGCGACGACGGCATCAAGGACGTCCATCTGACCGGCAAGCGGGCCGGGGAGGCCGCCGTGGCCGCCGGCGCCCGGCGGCTGCTGCTGACCCACATTCCGGTCTGGACGTCGCCGACCACCGTCATGGCGGAAGCCAAGGGCGTTTTCGGCCAGCACGTGGCTGTGGCCGTGGCGGGTGTGCACTACACCGTCTGACCTGCGCACTGTCTTACCCGCACTCCGTCTGACCCGCGCACTGACCGAAAGCGGGCACCCGCGCGGCGGCACCTGCCAGGGTCGATAAGCTAAAGGCATGACTTCCGAAGCCCTTACTGCCCCCATCATCCGCGCCGACGGCCGCACCCCCGATCAGCTCCGGCCGATCAGCATCACCCGCGGCTGGTCCAAGCAGGCCGAGGGATCGGCCCTGATCGAGTTCGGCAACACCCGGGTACTGTGCACGGCCTCCCTTACCGAGGGTGTGCCCCGCTGGCTCAAGGGCGAGGGGCGCGGCTGGGTCACGGCCGAGTACGCCATGCTGCCGCGCGCCACCAACACCCGCTCCGACCGCGAGTCCGTCAAGGGCAAGATCGGCGGCCGCACCCACGAGATCTCGCGGCTGATCGGCCGTTCGCTGCGTTCCATTATCGACACCAAGGCCCTGGGCGAGATCACCATCGTGCTGGACTGCGATGTCCTGCAGGCCGACGGCGGAACCCGCACCGCCGCCATCACCGGTGGTTGGGTGGCCCTGGTCGATGCGCTGACCAGGTTGTCCGTCCTCCAGGGCAAGAGCGGGCCGCAGCACTATCTGCTCGGCCAGATCGCCGCGGTCAGCGTCGGCCTGGTGGGAGGCAAGATCATCTGCGATCTCGACTACGCCAACGACAGCAAGGCCGAGGTCGACATGAACGTGGTCATGCGCCGCAGCCTGGATGGCAAGACCAGCGACTTCA
>CALMVY010000143.1 GCA_937873245.1 uncultured Arthrobacter sp.
TTCGCCGTACTAAATCCTGTAGGTCTGTAAGAATCGGCGGCAATGCACCATTTGATAAACTGGGTGCAGGCCGTTCGATTCTGCCGCAGACCTTTAGGGAGTTTCATGTCCAGGAAAAGTGCCATCAAGGCCAAGCTTTCGCCGCACGCTGGCACTCAGATGGCGGAAATTCTGGAGGTCAAGGCCGAAAACGAGGCCCTGAAAGAGATGGCTGTCGTGCTCTCCGAGTCGATGGCCGACGTGCAGCTGGCGCTGGACAACGTGGGCTGGATGCCGCTGGGGGAAGACACCAACCTCCAGGAGCTCCCGCTCTCCTCGATCAAGAAGCAGACCCACGTTACCCGTGCACTGGCGGTCATCAACCCGCTCATCAAGCGCGGCATCGCCGTGCGCGGGGCGTACATCTGGGGCAACGGCATCAAGCTGGACGGCCTCGATGAGGGCTCCCCGTTCTGGAAGTCCCCCACCAACCAGAAGTACCTGCTCTCCAACAAGGCCCAGCTGGAGATGGAGTCCTGCCTCGCCACGGATGGCAACTTCTTCCTGCTCGTGACCAAGAAGTCTGCCCGCACCAAGGTGGACAAGCTGACCCGCATCCCGATGGGCCAGATTACCGGCGTCATCACGGACCCGGACAACTCCGAGGACATCTGGTTCTACCGGCGCGAGTGGGCCACAGTCGTCACCCGGCCCGGCTCCGATCTGGAAGACCGGATCGACAACGTTGAGTACTTCCCGGCCATCGACTACGACTTCGAGACCCACGGCAAGCCGAGGTTCTTCAAGTCCAAGAAGGTCAACTGGGACTCCCGCATCGCGGCGCACAGCGTCAACAAGCAGGTGGGCTGGAAGTGGGGTGTGCCTGACCTGCTCTCCGTGATGTTCTGGGCCAAGGCACACAAGGAGTTCCTGGAGAATCAGGCCACGCTCGTCAAGGCATACAGCCGGTTCGCGTGGAAAGTTGCAGCCCCGTCTGCCGCCAACGCCCGCGCAGCCTCCACCAAGGTGGGCACGGCTCCGACGATGGACCCGATGACCGGCCAGCCGCAGGGTGTGGGCGCCACTGCCGTGACAGGGCAAGGCACCACCATCTCCTCGGTTGGCCGCACAGGCGGCTCCGTGGACTTCGAGGCAGGCCTCCCGCTCGCGGGCTATGTTGCTGCCGGACTCAGTGTGCCCCTGAACGAGCTGACCGCCGACGCCGGCAACGCCAACCGCTCCTCGGCTGAGACCCTTTCCGGTTCCAACGAGAAGGTCATGCGGGCGCGTCAGGCCGAGCACAAGATGTTCTACGAGGCGATCTTTGCCTACCTCGGCATGGAGGTGAAGGTCTCCTTCCCGAAGATCGAGGAGGAGGCCGTCTACAGGCAAATCCAAAGTCTCACGAGCCTCATGCCACTCAACCTGTTCTCCGCTGTCGAGATGCGCCGTCTCATTATCCACGTTTTGGATATTCAGGACATGGATGAGGACAAGGTGCCGTCCAAGGAGGAGTTGGGCAACCTGATCCTCCAGGCGACGATGGCTGCCGAAGCTGCTGACAAGGCAGCCGAGCAGGCCGAGAAGATGGCCAAGGAGAACCCGGCACCCGCAGCAGGCGTTCCCGGTGCTGTCCCCAAGGGCACACCGGCTGTGAAGAAGGCGGCGAGCACCGCGAAATCCTACGGCGACAATTCCTACCGCAAGGACGCTGGCAATGCCGCTCGAACTGGTGGCAAGGGCTAAGGGTCTGTAGGTTTGTCTTTATCCCCATTCGTCTAAATACCAATGCGGTAATATGGATTTAGACAAAGGAGATTTTTATGCCCAAGCAGCTTCTTGAAGCCAGCAAGATTTCCCCCGACACACTGACCGGCGCGGTTTGGCGCGTGAAGGTAATCGAGGGTAATAAGCGCGGCTCCTCGGCCTATTACCCCAAAGAGGTTGTTGAAGCCGGGGCTTCCCTGTTCGCCAAAGGCACCCGCATTTACGGTGACCACCCCACTTCGGATGAAAAGTGGAGCCGCCCCGAGCGGAGCTACAAGGACATTATCGGTGTCTTTGAATCCGACGCTGAATTTGATGGCACCGACCTTTATGCAAATGCCCGGTTCTTCACCAAGCACCAGCAGGACATCAAGGAAATGGCCGAGGCTGGCGTGATCGGAATGTCGATCCGCGCCGCTGGTGATGTTGAGGAAACCGCTGACGGCCCCGTGCTGAAGGCCTTCACCTCCGTTACATCCGTCGATGTTGTCACCACGGCTGGTGCCGGTGGTGGCTTCGACAAACTGCTTGAATCCGCCCGAGAAGTTTCTGCGTCCGAGAGTGGCGCAGAGTCCCAAGAGAAGGAAGAACAAATGGAACTCCCCAAGGAACTCGCTGAGGCTCTGGACGCTCTCGTTGCGGGCGTCAAGTCCCTGACCGAGCGCGCAGAAGCAGAAGACAAGGCAAAGGCCGACGCACTGGCCGAAGCCAAGCGCATTGCTGACGAGGCCGAGAAGCCTGAAGCTATCGACCCGCTGGCTGTCGTCGCCAAGCTGGCCGAGTCCAAGCTGTCTGCGGCCTCCCAGGCTCGTGTGCTCGAAGCCCACAAGGCCGGCAAGGCCCTGGAGGAAGCGATCACCGCCGAGCAGGCCTACGTCAAGGAAATTGCGGAGTCCGCCCCGGAGTTCAAGGGCAACGGCTCCGAGGAGAAGGAACTCTCCGAGGCAGCAACCATCGGCTCCAGCATGTACGGCAAGCGGTCCTAACTAGGCGGTGATCCTATCTCGTCCGCTGCAGACGGCCTTTCGGGGTATTGCGGCAGGACGGAATAGGCGCTTCAAGAAGTGATTCATTAGGCGCTTATTCCGTCCATTGATTACTCACTCTGTAAAAATTCCCAGTGCCGTACAATTATAAATAGGTACGGCTACCGAAAGGCTGAACAATGGCAAAGAACTTTGTCTTCAAGGAAGCGGATTACCTTTCCGCTCCCGTCCCGAATGGCACCAAAGCGGGCGTGGCCCTGCGAATTGGTGCCCTGAATGCAGTTACCGTCACTGCGGAAGGTGGCGCTTCCGAGACCATCAGCCTCGGTGCCGGTGTAACCCTGACCCAGCCTGCCGGTGCAGCTTCGGGCAACAAGCCCGGCTTCGCCTCGGTGGCTCTGAAGGGCTCCGCAAATCTCCCCGTCAGCGGTGTTACCTCCTTCGGAACCCCTGTCTACATCGTTAGTGGCTCGCTGATCAGCGCACCGTCCATCACCCTTGGGGCCACTGCGACCACGGGTGGAACCTTTGCAGCGGGCACGTACTACTGGAAAGTCACCGCGATCAATGTGGCTGGCGAAACCATTGGCTCCAACGAAGCCACGCAGGCCATCGCCGCCAACGGAACACAGGTACTCAACTGGTCCGCGATCAGCGGTGCGACTGGCTACAAGGTTTACCGGGGCACCGCTCCCGGGGCTCAGAGCACTCTCGTTGCCACGCTCGGCACGGTGGTTACCTACACCGACACGGGTATTGCTGGCACCGCTGGAACGGTCCCCACGGTCAACTCCACGGGTGACTCCCTGCTCCGGGTCACGGGTGGCGCAGGGGCCAAGCACTTCGGCGTAGCTCTTGCAGCAAAGACCGCTCCGGTTGCCGATGTCCACGTCAAAATCATCAACAACGGCTTCGCCGCCGACGCGGCATAAGGAAGGCTGACATGACCATCCAGACGATCAAAGAGGCGGGCGTACTCTTTGGAGACGCCATCAACGGTGACCGCACCGCGCAGGGCCGCGTCAAGGCCCTCGTAGACGGCACTGCCTACATCACGGAGTCCGTCTCCACCTCGGACCTCGCTGCGGCTTTCGCCATCGGCACACGCCAGTCGGTTCAGGAGCAGTACGACAAGCTCACCCCGACGTGGACCGACTTCGCAGCTCGCCGGACGTTCCAGGACTTCAAGCCGCAGTTCCTCCGTGAACTGACGATGGACACGGACCTGAACCTGACCGAGAACGGCGGCGTCAAGACCAAGCCGCAGTCCCTCGCACGCATCCCGGAAGGCACCGAGTACCCGAAGTTCGGGTTCACCACGAGCGCCAACGGCATCATGCTGGCCAAGAACGGTGCAAGCTTCGGCTTCACCTGGGAAATGGTCATCAACGATGAATGGGACCTCATCGGCTCCATCCCCGGCACCATGCTGGAGTACGCCTCCAACACCGAAGACACCGAGGCCTACGGTGTGCTCGCAGACGAAGCTGGCCCCAACGCCCTCACGTTCGCTGCTGGCAACGGCAACCTGAACGCTGGCAGCCTGTTCGACAAGGAGTACAAGCTCAGCCTTGATGCTCTGTCGCTGGCCAAGAAAGCCGTCCGCGCTCGTCGGGTCAACGGTCGTCGGGTACAGGTTCCGAAGTTCCGCCTCATCGTCCCGACCTCGATGAAGGATCAGGCCGAGTACCTGCTCTCCATCAAGGACCTGACCCTGCGGAACGCCGGCAACACCTCCGAGGTCAAGGCCTCCACCACCAACTCCGACGTGGCGCTGACCGCAACGGATTGGCTGGAGGAAATCGACCAGTCGGCTTCCGCAGCGACGACCTGGTACCTCGTGCCGGACAAGGGCCGCGACGCCAAGCGCCAGTCCATCGTTCTGGGGTTCCTCCAGAACCACGAGAGCCCGGACCTGCGCATCTCCGGCAACGGCGGCACCTACCTCGGTGGCGGTCAGGTCCCCGGCCTGGAAGGCTCCCTGCTGAACGACACGAGCGAGTACCGCGTTCGCCACGTCGTCACGGGCGCCTACCTGAACGCTCAGGCCCTCCTGGCCTCCAAGGGCACGGAAGCTACCGCTCCCCCGGCCCAGTACATCGTTCCGTAACCCGGACGCAAGCTGTACTACGAAAGCCCCGGCTCCTGAAAAAGGAGCTGGGGCTTTCCCCATTTCCGGTTGAAACGGAAATGCCCTATACTGATATTGCTCCTGTGTATGTGTGTTGTGTTAGTAGCCCCGGTATTTCGACTGCTCCTCGAAATACCGGGGCTGCTTTTGGTTGAGGGGCCTGTAGATTACTCACACTGTAGAATTGACCACATGGCCATAGACGTAAACCCCCTTGATCCTCTCAGTCCTGTAGGGGCGCTCCGCCTCTTGATTTCCGACTCCCAGCTCCGCACGGACCCGGGTGACCCGTCCCTGCCTGCTGAGTATTACTT